>JBJMQT010000132.1:0-125663 GCA_045802525.1 Gemmataceae bacterium | reverse complement strand
GCTTGCCCATATCGATGCCCACGCTCACCGGTTCGCCGGCTTTATCCGCCGTCAACCGCGCTACCTCCACATCCTTGACACGCGTCGCTCGGTAGGCTTTTCTTCTCATGGGGATGACCTCCTACATCGCGGCTTCGGCAAATACCACATTTGCCCCTAATCCGCCTATTGAGGCATCCCCCTCTACACTCGTCTATAGCCAACTGTGGTGCACCGCCCGCGCGCCAGAGGGTGATCAATAATTGAACACCTCTGCCGTCTTGCGCTCTTTTGTTGTCTTGGGTTGTCTTTTATTTGAAGGCTGCCAACGTCGGACCAAGGCTGCCGCTTTTCTTCGTCATAGAGCTTCAGGAGCGTTTCAACAAGATTCTTCCTGTCAACATTATCGGAAGTTGCAACATCGCTCAACAATAGGACGCTTGGGTCCGTCGCCATGATGAGGCTAAAGAACTCTGGTCTCATGCTCGCAAGCCATGCCGCTGTTTCATGAAGCTGTGGCGCAAGTTTTCGATCTTTGTCATCTGGCAGAGTAAGAAGACCCATGGCTTGGGAAGCCGTAAAATTGCGGACGACAAGATAATGCGCTGCGAGGAACTCGCTGTATGTGTAATGTGACCAGTTTAGTCGATTAGCGCCTCGCGCCGAAAATAGGCCGGTTCCGAGAACCTCCATAACCTGGTGTTCGTTAATGGCAACATCGACGTTTTTGATCGGTTCCGTCCCTCCGGAGAGTCGCCGGAGGGAGATATCGCCATCAGGCACGTCGCCAAGCTCAGGCCCTTTCCAAACAGCTGAGAACCCGCCGAACATAGTTAAAGCCGCGATTCGGGCGGCTATGGCAAGGCGAGAGTCCGCTGATAGCTCTCCTGTCCAACCTGAGTCCCTTCGCGCGTCGGTTTCCTCACATAGGCCCCTACAACCCTCGAGGTAAAGCGCCGCTTTTGTTGCCGGAAAGCTTTGGTGCCTCTTAAAACAGTTAAGAAGAAATTCCAGTGTGATAGGTTTGATTGCAAACGGAATAGCTTCACGGTGCTCGACTTCTCTCAGGAATAGATCAGGATCTAGATCGTTGGCCTTCGCGGCAAGCAAAACATCATGGCGGCGTAGTGGTGCAAGCTGATAGATCGAGACGCTCTTTTCGCCCCATAACTCCTTTAGCCCATCTTCCAGAGTGTTTGGCCAATCTGCGGTTCGACAGGCAATCCGCAAATGAAGCCGATCTACGCTTTCCTTTAACTGCTGAAATTCCCGCAGCAGCACCCTGACGATATTTGAAATCGCTAAGCGACCTTCATCCAAGCTATCCAAGACCAGAGTCAAGGTTTGCGTTTCGTCACGCCAAGCCTGAACTTGAGGATTCTGGAAAACCTCCTTTTCAAGGTTGGCGTCGGTCTGGAAGGATCCTAAGTCAAACTTGAGCGCATCCAGCGATGCTTGAAGAGCCGTCGATTTCCCAATGCCAGGTTCTCCTAGGAGTATGAGGCAGGGAACATCGCTAATTTGATCAAAGGAGACCGCGTCGGGGTTTAGAATCTTTCCATATTCGCCGTCCGGATCGGATAGGTAACCGCGGTCAGATAACCGGAAATCCGCTGAACGCGGATACCAAAATCGCTTCCAAGGGTAAGATTGCTTGGGCATATGACAGACACTTCGCGCCTTATCAGTGTAGGTGATCCGAAAGCTCGAGCGAATCAGCCTTTAGTAGTCTACTATCCAGCGGGTGGCCGGGGCTGAGCCTCCTAGCCCCGGCCTGTCGTGCAGCGGCTTGGGGGCTTCAGCCAAAGAATTCAGATTGGGCCGCTGCGGGACGGTTTCGACGCCCCTCCAATAGGCCGCCGTCAGATGCGCCGCCATGCCAAGACGGCTAGCAAGAGGCGGGCGGCGGGTGGCCCTGAAAAAGCAGCGTGAGCGTATCCGTATCGAGGAGAATCATTCTCCGCGCTCCGGCTCGACTCGTCCGCGGCGTCGATGGGCATCCTGGACTATAGATTCAACATCCGGGTAATCGCGCCAAGCGCCGGCGAGGGCCAAGAACGCCTCTTTGGGGGGCTTTCGGGAAGACGTCCGCAGCCAGTCTTGCAAGGCGCCCTTGAGAAAGCGCCACTGGCCTCCGATTTCACGGCCAGGCAACTGGGTAAGCTTCGCCAATCGCAAAATCTCCTCCTCGCTGGCACGCAAATACACGGCGGCCTCCGCCAATGTCAGCACGTCACCGGGTGGATCCGCCTGGCCGGTTGGAGAGGCAGGAAGCGGACTATTTGGGGATCGTTTGCCAGTCTTGCGGGTCGTCGCGGACATGGTTGGCTCCACGTTTAGGTCGACTTACAACTAGGCTGCCCCTTGAATCAAGCAAAAGGCTTGGTCATTGTCGCGATCGCAGTCAGGCGAAGCAAGGGAAGCCAGTCCTCCCGGAAATTGTTGTGCGTGAGTGCGACGTAGGAGCGATCACGCCGCGAAGCTCACCGGGAAACCGAGATGGGCCGGTTCGGTGGCTTGGTCTATAAAGACTTGAATGCTATACGCCAATGGCGTATAGTTACGGGAAAAGCTAGGGAGAACTTGGATAATGAATAATGAGATTCATAGAAACCTCGGTTTTTACGAGGGCCATCGGCGAACTTCTTAATGACGATCAGTACCAATCCTTGCAGCTTGCGTTGCTCGGACGGCCGGGGCTTGGCTCGGTGATTCGGGGCAGCGGGGGGATTCGGAAGCTACGCTGGGCGCTTCCGGGTGCAGGCAAACGCGGCGGCATTCGGGTCATTTACTTCTGGGATGAGGCGAGCGAGACTTATTACATGCTCTATGCCTACCGCAAGAGCGACCAAGAGGACCTTACTGTTAAGCAGCTCCGAACTCTGGCTCGGCTCGTGCGTGAAGAATTCCCATGAACAAGAAAGACCTCGATAACCTGGCGGCGAGCATTCGTGAGGCGGGTCGCATCCGGCGTGGTGAATCCAAACCGAGCCGGGTGCGAGAATTCGCGCCGGTCGATGTGAGGGCCATTCGCGAGCGGCTGCACAAGTCGCAGACCGAGTTTGCCCGCATGATCGGCGTCAGCGTGGCAACCTTGCAAAACTGGGAGCAAGGCCGACGACGGCCCGAGGGTCCGGCCCGAGCGTTGCTGCAAGTCGCCGCCCTCAATCCTGAGGCCGTGGCAAAGGCGCTCGCGAGCTAGTTGAGGGCGTGGTCGGTGTCAAGCTGGCTCATGAACGAATGGCGGCGGCGGGAGCGGGGTCAGGAGACCCGCGCACAAGGCGGTGTTAAGCAGGATCATGAAGCGGTTGGCCGTTTTTTCCAGCGAGGCGCCGGGCTTCGCGGAGTGATCCGGAGGCAGGTGGTGCCAGTGAAGGGACTCAGTGCGATGAGGCCCGGGGCGTCGGGGCCACTTCCTTGGCGCGGCTTTCGAAGCGGGCTATCTCCTCTTTCATTTGATTGATCGTTTGGGTCAGCGAACGGACCGACCATTCCTGGGCGCGACGATTGGCGTCGGGTTCGTTTAGGAGGCTTGCCAAGCGTTCCTCGAGCCGCTTCAATTTACCGCGCGTCACTTCGAGTTCGCGCCGACTTTCGATGGTCATAGGATTACCTCGATCATGCCTTTGGCGGTTGGGCATTAGCCAATGGAACTGTGTTAGGGCGCTGCGCCCGGGTTTCGGAGTACCTCAGCCCCGGCCACCCTCTGCTCGCCAAGCAATATTTGACCTGCATTAGTTTACCGTGCCTGACCTCAACCTCACACCGACTTTTGATCGTGCCAGGTTTCGGCGCAACCTTTAACGTCCAGCCGTCAGGTGCGCCGCCAGGCCAAGACGGCCAGCAGAAGGCAGGCGGCGATTCCAAGCCAGCGCGTGGGACCTGAAGCGAAGACGATGGCGCCGTTGATGGCGATGAAGGCGAGATACGTTTGAATAAGGAGGTCGATCCAAAACGGCCGTCGGGCATAGGCTTGCAGCCCGCACCACCACCAGACGACATCGCCCATCCACACAAGCGTGAAGGCGTAGTTGAAATACAAGCCGCCGCCCCATTTCCGGCCGAACAATTCCGCTGTGCCGCGGGCCGTGGCATCATAGGCGGCAGCGTGGCTCCAGCCGTGATGGAAGTGAAAGGCGAATGCGACATGCGCCAAATAGGCGGCACAGCCCGCTGTCCAGATTAGCCGTGCGAGACCCTGTTGCGAATCCTTACGGCTGCCGAGTCGAAGTGCCAAGGCTGCGACATAGCCCATCAAGGAAAGCCGAATGGCCGCAGTGGTCAGGTCTAAATGAGCGTTCATCGCCGAGACGGGTTCCGAAGGGCGGTGGGCGAAAAAAGGGCATGGCTCGCGTTCCAGTGATCGACAATTGGTTTAAAGGCGGCGATATGTTCGGGGGTTGTCCCACAACAGCCGCCGACCATGGCAACGCCGGCTTCGAGGAGGTCCGGTAGGCGGGTCGCCAAATGCTGCGGGGATCGGGGATAGACCCAATGATCGCCGAGGCGAGCCGGCGTGCCCGCATTAGGCCGAGCGAAAAGAGGGACGTCCGTTACTTGGCGATAGCGGTGAACGACTTCAAGGATTTCGTCCATGCCCATCTCTTTACCGCAATTGACCCCGAGTGCCCCGATTTCCGGCCAGGCGAAGGCTTCCGGCGGATTGCCGGTGATGGTGCGCAGTTGGCCGCCGCTGTCGCGATGATACGTCAACGAAAGCAGGACGGGGATTTCCTGATCCGTTTCTGCGGCCACAACCTCTTTCAAAAACCGAATGGCATTGCGAACAAGAGGGTCCGAATAAGTTTCCAGCAGGACGGCGTCCGCCTTAACCAGGGGGCGCAAGGCCTCGATGAGAGGGCGGTTCCCCACTAATTCGTCCAACGTCCTCGATTGCAACGCGGAAGGACCGATGTCGGCCAATACGAAACCTTCCGGGCCACCGGCCATGCGGGCCAGGAATATCGCTTCTTCAAAAGTTTTTGCAACCCGGCTCTGCTCCCGATCTGGAAACACGAGGTCGGAAGGAAGGGCCTGAAAAGTGTTCGTTAAAAGGCATTGAGCCCCGGCAGCGACATAGGCCTTGTGAATAGCGAGCACGCGGCCGGGCTGAGTCAGGTTCCACGTTTCACCTTTGTCGCCCGGGGGCAGGCCGGCGCGCAGGAGTTCCGTGCCCATGGCGCCATCCATAAGCAACACGCGGTCGGAATGCAGGGCGTCCAGAAATCGCAACATGCCCTCCCTCCTGGGAACTGTCCTCTCGGCGGTCGCTGGAAAACTACGTTTCTATTGAGGAATGGCGGCGGTTGCATTATTTTATCGGTATGGACTCGCAAAATGGCAAAACCTGGAAATACCTGGGTCCTAAGCCGGGTTCCTCGTACAAGCAGCTCTTTATCAACGGCCGCGGGATCGCTGCGCGCACTTTGTATGGCGCCTACATGAGCGAAGAATTTCCTCGCACTCCTCAGCAAATCGCTCAGGACTGGGACGTTCCGCTAGAGGCGGTCATGGAAGCCATTGCCTATTGCCAAACGGATCCCCCAGAAATCCGCGAAGACTGGGAAGAAGAAGAAGCTTTCGAACGGTCCCGCATTCTAAACGATCCCCGCTATTATTTTCCAGGCATCGACAAAGTGCGAGCCAATCTCCTCGCCGAGCAGGAAGCGAAGAAATCCTCGCCCCCATGTTGATTTACTTGGATGATGATTCAGTCGACTCTATTCTGATAAGACTGCTTCGTAAGGCGGGCCACGGTGTTGTTTTGCCTGCAGACGTAAATCTAGCCGGCTCCCATGACGCCGTTCATTTCAGGCAAGCCATTAGAGACCACCGGACGATTCTGACCGCCAACCGCAAGGACTTCCCTTTCCTACATGAGCTAATCCTTGAGGCACAGGGGTCCCATTTCGGACTCTTGCTTGTTCGCAAAGATAACGATCTCAAGCGAGATTTGACGCCGGCCGGCATCACGCGAGCGGTTGCCAATCTACTCGCTGCGAAGATTCCAATAGAAAATGAGATGCATGTACTCAATCATTGGCGTTAGTTCCGAGTGCGCCAGGAGCCACCAGACCGATTAACAAAGCATGGCCGACGAAAAGCCATCCCATTTGACCTACCGCGATGCCGGCTTGGATCTCGATCTTTACGAGAAGAGCCTGGCTTGCATGCCGCCGCTTCTGAAGCGTACGCACACGCCGCGCGTCCTCGATGGCTTTGGCGGATTTGCCAGCTTATTTAGCTTGGACTACAACAGCCGGCTCTTTGCAAAGAATTACCGTCATCCGGTGCTGGTTTCTTGCACCGACGGCGTCGGCAGTAAGCTCAAGGTGGCGAGGCTGGCCGGTAAGCATGATACGGTCGGCATCGATCTGGTGGGGATGTCGGTCAATGATTGCCTGTGCACCGGCGGAGAGCCGTTGCTCTTTCTTGACTACCTGGCCATGCCGAAGGATGATCCTGCTTTGACACGGGACTTGGTCAAAGGAATCAGCGATGGCTGCATGGATGCCGAATGCTCTTTAGTTGGCGGGGAAACGGCAATCTTGCCGGACTTCTACGCTCCCGGCGATTACGATATGGCGGGCTTCTGTGTCGGCGTCGTTGAAAAAGATCGCATCATCAGCGGTAAAGCAATCCGGCCCGGCGACATTGTCCTGGGCCTCGCCAGCAGCGGCCTGCACTCCAACGGGTACAGTCTCGTCCGCAAAGTGGTCTTCGATCATGCGAAATTAAACGTGACAGATTTCATCCCCGAATTAAGTCGAACTGTAGGGGAAGAGCTGCTTGAGCCGACGCGCATTTATGTCCGAGCCATCAAGAACATCCTGCACCATTACCCGGTCAAGCGCCGCGTCGTTCGCGGCCTGGCCCATATCACGGGTGGCGGCCTCGTCGATAATCTGCCACGCATTCTGCCGGCGAATCGGCGCATTATCTTGAAGCGCGGCTGGCCCCTGCCGCCGGTCTTTCCCTGGCTACAGCGACTTGGAAACATCGAGCAAAACGAGATGGACCGGGTATTCAACGGCGGCATCGGGTTTTGTGTCATTGTGAGCGCTTATTACGCGGAGAGTGTTCAAAGGCAATTATGCGAGAACCGGATGCGAACCTTTGTCATTGGCGAGGTGCGCGAGGGCGAGCCAGGAGTTGAGTTTAGCTAGCCGCCTGGCCAGGCCTTCAATCCACTTACCCGCGCACGACCCATTTCACCAAATCGCTGTATCTCGCGCCCTTGCCTTGCATGAGGATCCCTACGCGAAAGATTCGACCAGCGGCATAGACACACACCAAGGTCGTGGCCACTACGCCGATGATTCCCACAACAGGTTGCCACCAGGGAATGCCGGGCGGCACGGCTATGCGCGCGGTCATTAACATGGGGGCCGAAGGGGGGAACAGCGAAATCATGGTGGAAAAGGTCGAATTCGGGTCCAGCATAATAGGGCCCAACAAGAGCAACGGCATGACGGCAATCATCATTACGGGCATTACAAGAGCTTGTGTTTCCTTCACTTCGGTTACCGCCGCGCCGATAGCAAGAAAGAGTGAGCCGTACATCAAGATTGCCAAGATAAGATAAACTAGGAACCAGGCGAGCACGGTGACTGATAAGTACTCCGTCAAGTTATATCGGTGGACCAGGTAAAATATGCCGCTCAAGTAGAATGCCGCCACGGTTAAGGACACACCAATCATCCCCAGTAATTTGCCTGCCATTAGTTCGAACGGCTTCACCGATCCAAGCAGCACTTCCGCGATGCGTTGCATTTTCTCCTCGACCACGCCTTGCATGGCCGGCGTGGCGCCGACAAAGATGAGGATAAAAATGAGAGTGATCAGTACGCCAGGTACGGCAATGTTTGCGATTTGGCTCTCGTCCGTAGCATCGGCGATTTCCCCGGTTTTCGGATCGCGATGGGATAGACCCTTGACGCGCATGGCGACCGGCTGCTGAATGGCCTGTATCTTTCGTTCCGGTATATTCGCATCCTCGAAGCGTTGTTGCTGAACGCCCCGATTAATGACCGCTTCCGCCCAGCGGGAGAATTCGGCATTGGTCGGTTTGTTAGATTGATAGCGGACGGACGCTTCATCTTTTGGCTTCCGGAGCGGGTCGGCCGGAGCGTTTGCTTCGTAGCGATAGACCTCCGGGCCGATTTCCAGAAAGCCCTCGATCTCGCCCTTTTCTGCGCGTTGCGACAGCTCGAAGCGCTGCTTGTCGATCGCTTCTTTATCCCCGAGACTGGGCTCGATGCGTTCCAATTTGAACTTGGGCTTATTCTGCTTGTGTGTTTCTGGATCGAAGATTAGGTATTCATTCCGTTGTTCAACGGCCGTCTCAAGATAATCGAAGATCTTGTGACCCGGCGTGCGGTCGATCACGGCATAGGTTTTTTCCTTCGTATCATCGAGTTTGTGCATCACAAATTGAATGCCGATGCTGGCTCCCATAAGAAGAGGCATCATCACCAGGCTGATGAGAAACGCCTTACTACGAACGGCTGCCCGATATTCGCGTGCCGCGATGACCCAGATTTTATGCACGGTGATTGTCCTCCGCTGCCGGCGCGGCGATGCGCACGAAAATCTCGTGCAACGAGGGTTTGGCCACCTCAAACTGGCGGACTCGGCCCCGCGTCATTAAATCGGCGAGAATCCGTTGTGTGTCTGCATTGCGATCCAGCCGCAATTCTTGGTAGCGGCCAAAATCACTTACTTTAAGGACGCCAGGTAGATTGTCCAAGCAAGCTTGCCGACCTTCCAATTGGACATGAACTGTGTCATCGCCGTATTGACTTTGAATGGAGTCGAGCGTGCCATCGAGAACCTTGTTGCCCTTATAAATCATAAAAATGAAGTCGCACATTTCCTCGGCAACAGTCATGTCGTGTGTCGAAAAGATGACGGTGGCGCCTTCACGCTTTAAGTCGAGCACTGCTTCACGCAGGACATCCGCATTTACGGGATCGAGGCCGCTGAACGGTTCGTCGAGCAAAACGAGCTTCGGGCGGGCAACCACCGTGGCAATGAACTGCACTTTTTGTGACATGCCTTTGGAGAGAGCCTCGACCTTTTTATCAGCCCAGTCGGACAAACCCATTCGTTCAAGCCAGCCGGCGATCGAGTCTTTGCTATCTCGGCAGCCCTTTAACCCGGCATAAAAGCGTAGGACTTCGCGGACCTTCATCTGCTTATAAAGGCCGCGCTCCTCCGGCAGATAGGCCACTTCGTCGTTGGCCGAATCGAGCGACTGGTCGCCCAGTACTGTGATATCCCCTTTATCGGGATGGAGAATGCGCATGATCATGCGCAGCGTCGTCGTCTTGCCCGAACCATTGGGGCCGATAAAGCCGTAGATCGCATTCTCCGGCACTTCCAAACTCAGATCGTTGACGGCTGTGAAAGCGCCATAGGTCTTGGTAACCCGATCGATGACTACGGCTGACATGAATCTCCTCAAGGAAAGTTCCACCAAACGCGCTTACGCGGCAGCATCCGTCGCAAGCAGAGCGCTGGATCATCCCTACACCCAGCGAAAGCGATGGTGTGCCGGATCTGATGGCTCCCCGTTGTGATTCGGTAAAGCCCGCTAATCATTTATATCGACTTCGTTGCGGGAAGCAGGCACAAAGGAAAGGAGGCCCGGCAAGGAACCAGTATTTTTCAGGTTGTTCTGCCTAACTCACGACGCAAGAGGCCGTTAAACGTCAATAAACCTTCCGCTTCCCAGGCGCGCTCGATACGCTCCTTTAACTGACGGTTGGCTGTTTGAAGCCTGGCCCACCCCTCTGCGTCCGGGTGGTCAGGGTCCAAATCGAGTTCATCATGCGTATCGACACTGAAGACACAGGGTCCCAAAGCTTCGTGATGCACAACTTGCAACTTGATATGCGGATAGGTCGCGCTGCCAAGACGAAGAGCGTAGCCGCGAAGGGTTCCCCCTCGGTAATGCAACACGGCACATACCGGCGGCTTGAGCAAGTCTTGTAGGGGTTGCTCGGCCGGGGGGTCGAAATATACCTTTTTCTGCGGAGGAATCGTCCCCGGCCCATCGGGGTAAGCAAGCGTTAAGAATAGCCGGCAAGCCCTTCCCAAAACGGCGGTCGTCAACCTTTCCAGCGTAACGCTTTCGCTGCCGGTCATCAAAATTACCAGATATTAGGGCAGATAATGGGAGAAGGTAATATAGCGAGAATTTGGCTTACTATTACGGCAAATTCAGCCTGTTGCTAGTTTTCTGCCCGATCCAGCCGTGAGGGCGTCTAAAATTTTGCAGGTTTGTGCTTATAGTTTCTTGCCGACCTCGCACCGAATATCCCACGGCTGTGGGGCATGAAACTATCTAAAGTGAAGAGCTGGCTGAGTTTCCGAACAATAATATCGATTTTTCAGCTTCTGCCGGCCGAGATATCAATTATATATAGGTTTTGTGCCGAAAATAAGAAAAGAGACCCATAGCTTCACACGGCGCACCAGAGTTGATCATCGCAAAAACGTCAATGACTTTGGCGGAAATACCGTGGCTCACTTTATTCAAAGAATGGGCTCGCGGATAACCAACATGTCCAGGTCTGAATTCCGTTTTGGAATAGTGTTGCTTATTGGCAATTTGCTGGCCGTCGGCTGTGAGCAGACGAGCCAATCACGAGCTTACCCGCCGGATCCGCTTTTGCAATGCTCGAAACCGGTTGTGGGGAAGCTGAAGAACTCGACCGAGTTGCTTTTGGCTCATAACGAGCCGGCCATCCCCCCTCTTGCCGGGGAATCGGTCTGGACACAGGCTCACCAACGATCGGCGGGCGACGCGCAGGGAAACGTCCAAACAGCTAACAAGCCGCCGCTGAAGGCGACCCCGGTTTCGCGAATAAAAACGCCGCCTTTTGATGATTTATTCGGACATGGGCAAGACTTTCGTTGGCTAATAGGAACCGTGCAAAGAAACGATAAAGGCGACGCTTGTTTACGTTTCGCACCCGTTGAAGCTGGCGAACCGTGGGGCGGAGCTATTGCCGTTGCTCCGGCCGAAGCGCTGGCGCCCTTCAAGATGGGCGATCTCCTATTCCTCGAGGGTGAATTAATCGATCCGCCAAGTGAGCTTAGCGGTCCCGCGCCGGCCTACCGCGTCCACGCTCGAACCCTGCTGCGCGAGGCAAACTGAATATCCCTCTGACAAAACCGCAATTTCTCTGGCAAGTCTAATTGGCTCCCGCTTTGTCATCTGCCATTGCCTGCCATCCTAGGCGCAATTATCATGCTTTTCCCGGGGAATGGAGTTAACGGAAGGCTCTAGACCGGGCGCTAGTTAAATTGTTCAAGGATGAACGCGGCCCATGGCTACGCTTGTAAGGCGCCTACATTGTGAAATGGGCCCCGTGCTGGTCAATCGCACGGCCGTTTACAAGATGTGCTTGGATGCACCGCGAGAGTTAGCCCGCCGCGGCTTTCATGTCGAGTGCACAGCTTTGTTAGCTCGCCTAGCAGCGGGTCAAATTCCCAAACCTTCTCAAGGAGAAAACCGCTGGTTCGCCTGGTCGGGCCGTCTTTTGCGCTCAGCTATTCGGCGGCCGGGAATATGGAACCGCGCACGCCGGGCAACTGGACACTTTCTGAAGTGGCGGCACGGCGATCGACCCCGCCTTTTTTTCGATCCGCTTTATTTGCTTTTTTATAACGGTTGCGATCGCGGCGCGGTGATCGTTTACGACGTAACAACAGCTAGCGATCCTCTCTGGCACGGCGTAGAAATTAGCTATCTCTATCGCCAGGCCTTCGATTTGTTGGCGCAGTCACGATGTCAAATCATCGCTTCCAGCCAAAACACCGCTGACCAATTGCGAATGAATTGGGGCATTGCGCCTTCGCGGCTCACCGTTATCCCCTTGGGCCTGTTTCCCCAAGAGGATGTAAGCCCGCTTCCGGGGAAAACCCCACCCGAACGTTTTTTTTTGTTCGTGGGAAGCCTGGAGCCTCGAAAGAACATTACGGGCCTGATTGAGGCCTATGATCGTTCACAGATCTACGCAAAAACCGGCGTGCGTTTGCGAATCATTGGCAGTTTTCCAGGCGGAGACCACGAGACCGTTCAGTTTGCCCGCTCTAAGCCTGGGGTTGATCTTGATGGGTTCGTAGACGAGAAGAGCCTGACTCGCGCTTATAAACAGTGCATGGCGTTCGTTTATCCTAGCTTTTGCGAAGGGTTCGGGCTGCCGTTATTGGAAGCTATGCATCATGGCTGCGTATGTTTGTCGACATCAACCGGCGCCTCTCCGGAAATAGGCGGTGAATCAGTTCTCTATGTCGATCCCTACTGCACTTTTGATATCGAGAGAGGTCTAGCCCGTCTTCTCGGGCTTTCTGCTTTAGAACGAAATCGTTTAAGTTCCCTGGCAAGAGAACGGGCCAAGCTCTTCACTTGGTCGAGATTTTACGACAAGTTAGCCGCGCTGATGACTGAAGAATGCCGAAAAGCCGCTTGATGTCGAGGGCCGATCAGGGGAGGGTGGCATGCTTTTTACCTTATGGCGCCGACTCTTTCGGCAAGGCTTCAAGTCGCAACGAGCGCTTTTGGTGCTCGGACCAGCCGCCGACTTAGCGCGGGCCGGCCCCGGAGGCTGGTTAATAGCTCAAGAAAAAGCACGCCTGGATTACTTAGCTGCCAAGGAAAAGCATGTCCGCGCCGGATCGAATGCTTCATTGGAGGCCGTGCTGGAACGGTTGCTTCAGTTGCAATCGACCAATGCCATCGTCCAAGCGCTTCTGAATGAGCATCAGATTGAGCGAATCGTGGCCGAGGAAGAGTCCGGTCCAGAGTTTCCAATCGGAAAAAGCCGGTGAGAATAGGTGTTCTTAAGCCCGATCATCTTGGCGACCTCGTCCTCGCCGCGCCGGCTTTGGCGGCCCTGCAAAGGCGCTTCGACGATCTCGTTTTGCTGTGCAGCCCTCATACGACCAAACTGGCCAATCACCTTTTCCCGGGCCTTGCCCTGGAACCCGTTCTGTTTCCCCACTTGGACAAGACCCGACGTCTGGACTTACGTGCCAGGCCGCTGTCCAAGTATCGTGATCGGTTTGATTTGCTTCTGTGTTTACGATGGGACAGTTATCTCAAGCCGCACGTCAAGGAGGCAGGCATTTCGTACTACGCTTCGGGCCTAGATGTGCTCGATCTGCACGTTGTAGTCGAACATTATCAAACGATCAGCGTTCTTACGGGGGATTATGATCCGCTGTTCTCCTACGACTATCCACACTGCCCGCGGCCTCAATCGCGGCCCAAAAAGGTCGACGCCGTAGGCCTGTGTATTTCTGCGGGGTTCCCGCTAAACGCTTGGCCTTTGAATCACTGGCTGAGTCTGGCGGAATTGCTCAGTAAGAACGAAATTCAGGTGGCGCTCTTGGGCGGGCCTTGCGAGAAAGCTCGGTTGAGAATTCTTGCAGGAGCAGTTGAAGATTCCTTGCACTACCGTCCGTCCATACTTCTTGGCGGAGACGATTTCGCCGGCTTTCTTGGGCAGGCGGGGGAGGAAGTCGATTTGATCATTGCTACTGATTCCGGCACGGCACATCTCTTATCGCTTGCGCGCCCGGTTATTTCACTGTTTGGCGGCAGTCCTTTGCAGAGGTTCACCCCTTTCGGCGCTTACAATGCCATTATTTCTCGTCTGCTGCCCTGTAGTCCCTGTCGTCAATTTGATCGAAAGTCGATTAACACTTGCCATACGCAGGAATGTTTGGTTAACCTTCGACCCGATCAAGTGCTCGCTTGCCTTAAGGCGTATATGGCCGGGCAGGATTTTCATAACACCAACAACATTCGCGGCGCCTGGGTATCCCAAGCGCCATGGGACCGCCAGCTGGCGAAGGCCGCCGCCAAGCTGCCGCCCTATGCGGCTCTTTCAGTGATTTGATTCGATTTCTCTTCCGCCCATGCCACTTCTCTGGCCAGCAATTTTCGAATACGATCCGGGCTGCACCAGCCGGCTCGATGCTGATCAGCCTGTTCACAAGCTACCTGACGCGAAAGGGCGTCGCACGTAATCACTCGTCGCAGGCTCTGGGCCATCGCTCCCGGTTCAGGCACGTGCCAAGTGGAGTAGGGAGCATACAGCCCGACGGCATCGTCCACGAATTGCCCACGTACGGGCCGGCTGGCAAAGAGAAAGGGATAGTTCGAAGGCAAGTAATCAATTAACGCGGTGTGCCGGGGGGCGACCAAAGGTTTGTTCGAAGCAAGAGCTAATCCGGCGGGGCCACAAAAACCCTCACCAAACGACGGACTTACGCTGGCAAACGTATTGCCGATCAGCCGATTGAACTCTTTATTAGGCAGGTCGCTATTCCACAAATACACGTCGGCGCGGTCGATCCTAAGTTGTCGTTTTAGGTTCCGAATATGTAGCCAAAACTTACTTACAAATTCGAACTTTGAGACGCCGGTATTGTAAGGCGTGCTTTTCAGAATTAGGCTCCACGAGCGCGCGTCGTGGCAACGCTTGAATTCGAGCCATTCTGACAAAAAAAGCAGCAAACCCTTCCGCGGCACATCCTGGGCGACGCAAAGGAATGACTTGGCGCCCGCGTCAGGAATCGCGCGCGATGTGGCCCGCAAATGATTCAAGTAACAATTTCCGGCCCTAGAGGCAATCAAACGCGCTGCTCGGCGCGACCAGCCAAACCAGCGTGCTTTCAGTTCTCCCAGGCTGGCAAGGGTTGGAGTGGTCGTTAAACAGCGATCAAGGTCGTAAACCTCTCCATTGGGCATTCCGGGCTCGAACTCTTGGGGAGGTGCCACAGGCCACGGAATAACCCTGATCGGGACGGAAACCCCTATCGACTCGAAAGCCTTCTTGGAGTAACTGCTGGCCGACCACAGGGCGTCCATCCGGTTAGCTGGGGCAATCCAAGGCGAGCGGGCTTGGCCTCCGGTGGGCCAGCGATCGGTTTCCCAAAAAGTCAAACCAACATTAACGGCTCCCGGCAATCGGACGTAATGATTCGGTGTGGTGATGGACACTGCCAAGGTGGAACACGCAGTAACCGAGAGGTAGCGTGCTTCAGCCTCTGAGACGACACGATGCGGAAACGGCTCAAAAGGCCTGTCCTTCGAGAAATGGATGTCTACGCCAACAACGCGATCGAAATGGCTCTTCAACAGGCTGCAATAAGCCCGAATTGAGGCCGAGTAACCCGAATGGGCCTGAAGGTCGCCCCGGATAACCAAGAGCTTCATGATTGCTATCCCGTGCGTCCTTGCTGGAATCCACCATTGCTGAATAGCGAATGGTATCCGTACGGAAGACTCATGGTCAATAGGGTCACTTGGCTATGGGCTCTATAGGTGTGATGTAACATACGCTGTTGTCATGGCCGGTGACGAGCGCTTTGCCGTCGGGAGAGAACGCTATGCAATAGGGGCCGAACTTGATCTTTTTGCTGAAGATCGCTTTGCCATCGGCCAAGTTCCACACATTAAGATTGCCGCCGTAGCCGCTCGTGGCCAGCGCATTGCCGTCGCGGGAGAAGGCGATGCCGTAAATATCGTCGGGGGTCGGCCCTATTTTTTTTGTCTCCATGCCGCTGGCCACGTTCCAGACTCGAATGAATCGGTCAAAGCCGACCGAAACCACGCTCGCGTTATCGGCGGTGAAAAGGGCTCCCGTCACGGCGTCTGCGGAGCCTTTGAGTTGCTTGAGTTCTTTCTGGGCAGCCACATCCCAAATCTTGATCAGATTGTCAGCCCCGGCGGACGCGAGGTGCTTGCCGTCCGGGCTGAAGGCCACCGAATAGACATGGTTGCCGTGGCTGCCCAGGTTCTTGATCTCCTTGCCGTCGGCGGGGTTCCAGAGGCGCACAGTCTTGTCGCCTCCGGCTGATGCCAGTTGCTTGCCGTCGGGGCTGTAGGCAACGCATTCCACGGTCTCAGTGTGGCCCTTAATTTCACGGACAAATTTGCCGTCAGCTACATTCCACAACCGAATCGTTTTATCTAGGCTGCCGGACGCCAAATTTGCGCTGTCGGGGCTGAAAGCTACGCTGTAGACGACATTGGTGTGCCCTTTGAGTTCCCTGAGTTCTTTCCCTTCGGGCCAGCTCCACAGCTTGATGGTATTGTCGAAGCTGCCAGTCGCCAGGATCTTGCCATCGTGGGTAAAGGCCAGGCTGTGGATAAGAGCCGTGTGCCCTTTTAGTTCCTTGGGAGATTGAGCCGTGGCCACGGTGCAACTGAGCCCCACAACGAAAAAGGTCAAACAAAAGCGAAAGAACATCAGGCTAACCTCCTGGAACCGCTTTACATTGACGGTCCATTTCATCTCGTCTCATAACACACAGAGCCCTAGTTCATCGTAAGTCGTTGCAGCAACTCGTGTAGACGTATTGTTACGAAATCCGGCGGTGATCCGTGTTACGAAACCGGGCCGTCCTCCTAACCCGATAAACTTAATGAGGATTCGTCGGAATCAAATACCCGCTGGCTGCATTACCTCATTGGTCTCCACTTCCGGAGCAAATCCGCGCCGCAGGGTGTTCTCTGTAATAGTCCGGGGTAGGACGAACTGCAACAAATAATCGGGGCCGCCGGCTTTGGAACCGATGCCCGAGAGCTTAAATCCGCCAAACGGCTGGCGATCCACCAAGGCGCCGGTGATTTTGCGATTTATGTAAAGGTTGCCTACGCGGAACTCATGTTTAACCCGGGCAATGTGGCTCGGGCTTCTGGTGTACAGACCGCCGGTCAAGGCATAAGGTACGCCGTTGGCAATTTCCAGAGCCTTAGAAAGGTCTGGTGCCTTCAAAACAGCAAGAACCGGTCCGAAAATCTCCTCTTGAGCGATGACGGCGGTCGGTGGGACATCAGCGAAAATGTGCGGGCCGACATAGTAACCTTCCTGGCTAAGCGGCCCCAAGTCCTCCGCCAAAACGAGCCGGCTCTCCTTCTTCCCTTTTTCAATGTAATCATTAATGCGGCGGCGCGCTTCCGAGTCGATCACTGGCCCGATCATAGAGCCGGGATCTTCGGCGGGTCCAACTTTCAAGCCACGCGTTGCTTCGATAAGCCGGCCAAGGAAACGATCGTATATCGCTTCCAGGACAATTGCCCGGGAACAGGCTGAGCATTTCTGCCCTTGATAGCCGAACGCGCTATGCATGACGCCCAAGACGGCCTCATCCAAATCGGCATCGTCATCGATGATGATGGCGTTCTTGCCGCCCATTTCGGCCAACACGCGTTTGACATGATCCTGCCCCGCCGCCGTATCCGCGGCTTCTCGGTTAATTAGCAAGCCAACGCCCTTGGACCCGGTGAAGGCGATCATGGCCACGTCGGGATGGCGCACCAGCTCAGGACCAATTTTCTCGCCAATCCCCGGCAAGTAGGCGATCACGCCCTCTGGGAGCTCCGCTTCCTGAAAGACCTCCATGAATTTCGCCGCCACCAGGGAAGACTGTTCCGCCGGCTTCATGATCACGGGATTGCCTGTGACAAGCGCCGCCGTCGTCATGCCGCACAGGATCGCCAACGGAAAATTCCAGGGAGCGATGACAACCGTGACGCCGCGCGGCTCGTAGAACGTCGCGTTCTCTTCACCGGGCACATCACGCCGCTGCGGCGCGGCCAAACGGAGCATTTCACGGCCATAGTATTCACAGAAATCAACGGCCTCGGCGATATCAGCATCGGCTTCGCGCCACGGTTTGCCGCATTCGTAAACCTCCCAGGCGGCCAGTTCAAAGCGCCGCCGCCGCATTACTTCGGCAGCGCGGAAGAGGTAGCCGGCTCGTTCGGCAGGGTCGCGATCGCGCCAAGAGGAGAAGGCCGCCCTTGCCGCCTCGATCGCCAACCGCGCTTCGGACGGGGTTGCCCTGCCGCACCGGCCAATCACTTGCTTGGTGTGCGAAGGGTTTCGTACTTCGATCCAATCCTTAGTGTCAACTGCTCGATTGTTAATGATCGACGGATAACTTCCACCAAAGGCGGCCGCAACTTCTCGGAGGCCGGCCTGCATCGCGTCCCGGCCGGTTTGCTGGCTAAAATCCGATAACGGCTCGTTCCGAAATGGCCCTCGAGCTTCTAATTCTCCGTCTCGGGCTAACTCGCCATTGGCGCTCGTGGCCAATGCAGGAAGGGAGTCAACGGACGATTGGGCATGGGGATCCATGAGCAATTGCTCCTCGGGCACATTTTCCTTGAAACTGGCCCGTAAGAAAGATTCATTGGCTGTGTTTTCGAGCAAGCGGCGCACCAGGTACGCCATTCCTGGCAGAAGTTTCCCGTAAGGGGTGTAAATGCGAACGCGCCGGCCCAGCGAGACGAGGACTTCCTTGATCGGGTCCGCCATGCCGTAAAGCATCTGAATCTCATACCCCCTAGGGGACACACCCCGAGCGTCGGCCAGTGCCATGCCATGAGCCAGGCTGCGAATGTTGTGGCTTCCCAGCGCGGGATGAAGCAGCTCGTGGCGCTCCATGAGAAAGGCGGTCAGTTTTTCGTAATTCTCATCGGTCTGCCATTTGTGCGTGAAAACCGGTATCGGCCAACCTTGCTGAGCCGCATAAATCGTTTCGAAGTCCCAGTACGCGCCTTTCACCAAGCGGACCCAAATCGGCACGCCGCGCTTTTCCACCGAACGCGCCAGCGCTTCGAGATCAGCGCCGGTATGACGCAGGTACGCTTGAAGAGCGATGCCGACATTGGGCCAATCCCGGAATTCTTCCTCTTCCAACACCTCACGGAAAATATGGAGCGTCAAATCTTTGTGGGCAAACTGCTCCATGTCGAAATTGACGAACGCATGGCTCTCCATGGCGGCGCGAAGGATGGGCCGCAAACGAGCGCGAACGGACCTGCTTGTCCCTTCGGGGTCAATAGGGTCAAATTGGCTATACAGAGCGGACAATTTGACCGAAACATTGACCCGAGGCAAAACGCCCTTTTCATCTTGGTCGATGAGCGGGATAACGGGCCAAGTGTTGACTTGCTTGGTTAGTCCGTGGATCAAGTTTAGGTATTCCGCCTGGCATAGGTCGGCTTCGGCTTCCGTAATCGTGGCCTCACCAAGTAAGTCGACGGTGAACGCCAAGGACCGACGCCGCAGCGTCGCAACGGCCGCCAAGGCTTCCTCAACATTGGAGCCGGCGATAAAGCGACGAGCCATGCGTTCGGCGGAATGATGCGCGGCTCGGGCCACCAAATGGCCTAGAAGGCCCCTTTCCGGCAGCCAGTGCACCCCGCGCCGAATCCAACCGGGCAGGCGCGATCCCGCTTCCTCGAAGTATTCGCGTAAATGTCTGTTGATGGCTGAAGGGCTATGTAGCAGCGGCAGGCAATCGATGAAGCGAAAGAGTTGCACCTTCAACGCGGGGTTGCTCATGGTTCCTTCCATGAGCCGCTCGTCTAGCCACGCGGGGGTAAAGACCACCGGACCGGTTCGGTTCACGCGCGCGAAGATCTCCCGGCCGTAATCCTGCGTAAGGGCTTCCAGAGCGGGGCCGGAGATCATGCGAAGTTTCCGCAGTTAGGAGCGACGGCTTTGACACTCGTCCAATTCTCTTAACAGTGCTATCATTCCTTGATCTTGCCCGAGAACTCTTTAGAAGGCAGCCGCGTAATGCGCATCGGCAAATTCTACGTCGAAGAAAACCTTGGAACCGGCGCTCATAGCTCCATCCTGCATATCCGCCGCAATGAAGACGCCAAGCACTATGCGCTTAAGGTTGTTCCCCTTGAGGACGAGGACGACAAGAAATTCCTCGACCAGGCACGCCATGAATATCGCGTGGCCCAGATGCTCGACCATGCCAATGTGCTCAAATGCTTCGCTCTGGAGACGCCGCGCGACTGGTTGTTCCGCATTCGCAAGGTCCACCTTTTGTTAGAATATGTCAACGGCAAGACGCTGGACACCATACCCAACCTTACTATCCCCCGTCTCCTGCAGGTCTTCGAAAAGATCGCCGCCGGTATGGTGCACATGCATCGCCGGGGGGTCTATCATGCTGACTTGAAGCCCAATAATGTAATCATCAGCCGGACGGGCGACGTGAAAATTATCGATTTTGGCTTGGCCTGGATAAAAGGAGAGGCCAAAAACCGCGTGCAAGGCACTCCGGAATTCATGGCCCCGGAGCAGGCCAAGAGCAGCATGGTGAACGAGCGCACCGACATCTACAATTTCGGCGCCACCATGTATCGCATGGTAACCTGGCGCAATCCGCCTACCTCCTTTTCTTTGGAAGAGGGCAGCATCGCCTTAGACGCCAAGACCTGGCGCAAGCTGCTTAAGCCGGTCGCCGAACTCAATCCCTTGACGCCGCCGGAACTCTGCGACCTCATTCAGAACTGTCTGGAACTTGACGCCCACAAGCGGCCCGAACGCATGAGTGAAATCCAGGGCAAGCTTGACCATCTTTCGGAGCAATATAGCAAGGCCCCGGAAGATCGCCTGGAGATGCTGGAGTTCTGAGAAAGCCTAAACGATAGACAGTCCATAAAGGAAAGGAAGATGG
Organism: Gemmataceae bacterium; assembly: GCA_045802525.1. Taxonomy (GTDB): domain Bacteria; phylum Planctomycetota; class Planctomycetia; order Gemmatales; family Gemmataceae; genus JBJMQT01. The sequence continues at coordinate 105,173 of JBJMQT010000132.1, read as the reverse complement.
CGGACAACGCCCCACGCGAGCATTTCATACCGCTTCGCCATAGCGACCTCGTCGACTTGCTCTGTAGTGATAAAGAGTTGCAAGACGACGACCGCGAGCGTTTTCGGTATTTTTGCCGTCTCGTCACGGCCATCTATCGGTACGAATTCTACCAACGGCTCACCGAGTTGAAGTCAGCTTATGCCCCGTTCGATCCGGACTCCGACACTAAGCTTTTGGAGCGAATCTCCGCCGACGAGGAGCAAAGACGACTAAACGATCTTTTCTGCGACTTCGGCTGGCTAATGGAACGGGCCGATTTCAGGCACCTTTCACGCGGAGATATTGAGCCCTCTTTGACCGAAAAAAGCTCCTGGGGCATCCGCATGGAGGTGGATTTCAGCGCTTTCGAGCGGCTGGCCATCTTTGCGCGGGGCGACGTTATTCAAAGGCGCGTGCGGCGGACTTGGCGCAATTTCTTTCGCAATGAAGAAGTCGAGGTTCCCGTTTATCAGCGGCTGGTCTTGATCCTTAAGATCCGGCCCGAACGCAATCTCGATGCGCAGGCGGCGACGGATTGCGTCTACCTCAAAGTCTTCAAGGATATTCCCAAGCTCGATATCAAGATGCTGTTGCCGAGCACGCGCGTGCGCATGACGAAATTCGATCGGACGCGAATCGGATTTCCGTTGCTCAGTGGGCTGGGCCTGGCGCTTTACAACATCGCGATGCAGGTTGTGCTCATTGGCCGGGAGATTGGCGAGTTTATTCAAAGTTCGCTTACCATGGGAACCCTTTGGGGCATCGCCCTGGGCGGCATCGGCTATGGCTATCGCTCTTATTACGGCTACTTGCAGACTAAGCAGCGCTATCGCCTAACGCTGACGCAGAGTCTTTATTTTCAGAACCTGGACAACAACTCAGGCGTGCTTTTTCGCTTGCTAGACGAAGCCGAGGATCAAGAGTGCCGCGAGGTTATTCTCGCCTATTTCCTCCTCTGGCATCATGCCGGGCAAAAAGACTGCGCCAGCGCGGAATTGAATGCTCTGATCGAGCAGTATTTAGAGCGGACAGTGGAAATGAAGGTGGCCTTCGAGATCCGGGGCGCCCTTGCCAAGCTGGAAAAGCTAAAAGTCCTTGAAAAAGTCGGCGACCGGTTTCGAGCCGTCCCATTGGATCAGGCCGTCGATTCGCTCATACGAATCTGGGACAGCTATTTTCACCAGAAATTGCCTGTCGCTAAAAACACCGCTACGACCGTGTAACTCCGTAAATAGCCCTCTTAATCAGCCAAGGTTCAAAACCTCTCTCGCATTCCGTTTTTCATCTCACCCCCACCCCCCGTGAAAAACGAGAAGCATCCTCTAGCCGTTTTTTCGTGTCTTTGAAGCGCTTTTCGCTCTTTCGAGATTAGTGCGAAGGGTCGCTTGAGCTTCAGGGCCGGGAGTCTTCGCCCCAAAAATACGTTGCATTGCATGCGCCCCCACCCAAGGGCAAGGGTTCCAATGAGCGTCGAGTGATGTCAATGAGTAGCAAGGTTGAGCACGAGCTTGAAACTCTAAATACTACGGCTCATATTTACTGACTCCAGCCTTAGCCGCAGCCGCTTTCAGGTCGTTATCCAGCGAGGCGAGCGGCACGCCCAACCGCATGGCCAATTCGAGATACGAGGCGTCGTATGCGGACAGATTGTACTGGCGGGCGATCTGTAAAGTCGGCGCCCAAGCCCGCGCGGCCAGTTCCCCGTCCACGTGAATTGGCAGCAGGCTAAGAAAGCCGAGCCACTTAGTCGCTTCCAATTCAGTGCTTCGCTGACGGCGCTCGGCGGACACCAGTGTGTTGGCGATTTCAAGCGGCCATAGCCCGGCCACCGTCGCTGACCGCTTGGCAAGAGATTTGCGAACGGCTTGGGCGTAGGCATTCGCCTCATCCTTGAAATACCAGGCCATGGTTACTGAGCTATCCAAGACAAACGCCTCGACTTCTCTCGTGTGTCGCTTCCTGGCCATGAGGCGCGTCCTTTCGGCCGGCTCGATCACATTCGGCGGCCCTGTTCCCGCAGCTCCTTTATTGTAAGATCTGGCCCCAGGGTCGGACCGTCCCGTTCCTGCCATTCCTGCATTTGCTGGATGACCTGATTCACATCCGGGCCTTCGGCATTCTGTGCCGGAATAAGCTCGGCCACGGGTCGCCCGTGCTTGGTGATGACGAATCGCTCGCCGCGCCTCACGCGCTCCAGTAATTTGGGGAGCTGAGTCTTAGCATCGTACACGCCTATGGCGGTCATTTGTTCCCCTCTATTCTGACCAGACTAGTCAGACCATTTTAGCTGGGGAAGGAGGACAGAGCAAGGAGACATGGGGCCGGACCTATTCATCCCAATTCCTTGATTAACCAGGACCGTGGTCTCACTTAGCTCGCCCGCCGGCGCGGTGGACGAGTTCACGGAATTCTTTGCGGACTGACTTGTGTAGGAAGCGCGCAAAGGAGCCGTTGAGGCGATGAATCGCAATCAGTTCGACAACATCGGCAAAATCTTTGTGCGTGCGCCGTATGTTGCCCAGACCGCAAGCCAATTTGGCTTGGATCAGTTGAGACAGAGAAAGCACCGGGAGACTTTCGATAATCGTCACAAACTTGGCATCGGCCGGATTCGGAAACTTGGCCGGTTGGCCGGGTCCTTCACTCTCCCCAGCGATCAAAAACTGGACGGACACGCCGGAGGATGTGCGGAACTCCTTGTCCGGCTCCGACCACTGGAAAGAATCGGCCAGCAGGGTGGAGCGCAGGACAGCAGTGTCTTCTCGGCGGATTAGCAAATCGACATCAACCGTATTCCGATGATAGCCGTGAAGAAAAACGGCTAGCCCGCCTACAAGGGCGTGGTCGATTTGCCGGTGAGCCAGCAACTTATGAACGCGCTTGGCCACATCCCAAAGCGACTCGTTTTCGAGCATTTGAAAAGTCCTTTGGGCAGTTCTAGCGGTCATCACTTTACTTACCGAAGTTACTGTATTTCACCTTCCGGCAGCTAACTTAGACGACACGCACCCTTTCGGATGGTTCAAAACGGCGGTGAAGCAACCGTTTGGTTCGTCGGGAGAAGACCGCCTTTGCCGTTGCTGGCCTCAGACCGCAAAATCGTTCCATGAATGGATATTTTACTTGTCTGCGACATTCTGGTATGCCCGAAAAGACAAAAGGCAGCCTTAGCCTGTTCTGTTTTGCATGGTTTAGACGGAAGCTGCCAAGTTGCATCAGGGAGTTTGCACAATGCCTGCAAACCATTTTCTGTAAGATAATGGCAAGAAAGAGATGCATCGGGCAAGGGTTTTGCTAGCTGCTAACGTTCGGCCTTATGGTCTGTCGAAGGCGCTAGTAGACGACGCACCGGCAAAGCCTGTGCGATCCTGAGCGAGACATAACCATGGCCAAGGACCGGATTCGCTTAAGGCATTCGATGTTTTTGCCGGCCGCCAATGCCGTGCGCGATGTCTATTGGCAGCCGGCTGTGGACATCTACCGGATGCGCAAGGGCTGGGTTTTGAAGTTCGATCTGGCCGGGGTGCGCGCGGAAGACCTTGACGTTTCCGTCCAGGGCTCGCGGATCACCGTCCGAGGCGTTCGCCGCGATTGGTGTCAGGAAGAAACCTGCACCTACATTCAAATGGAGATCACTTACAGCCATTTCGAGCGCACTATCGAGCTTCCCGAGGATATCGAGTCCGCCGGCATCGAAGCCAGCCACCGGGAGGGGATGCTCTTGCTTCGCATTCACCGTGAGGAGAACGCCTGATGGCCGCCCCAGCAACCCCATCGGGGATTATTCGCCCCTTGCCCGTTTTGCCGCTGCGGAATACGGTCATTTTTCCGTATTTGTTTGTCCCGCTCATGGTGGGCAAACCGCCATCGGTGGCCGCCATCGAGGCCGCCTTGGCAAATGAAGAAAAGACCTTTCTCGCCCTGGCCCAGCGCGACGGCGGCGATACCGATCAACCCCAAGCCGCCAATCTCTACACGGTGGGCACGCGCGTCGTCATCAAGAAAATGGCACGCTCCGATGAGGGCATGGAGTTGCTGGTCCAAGGAGTCGAGCGCGTAGCGCTCGTAAGCATGGAGCAAACGGAACCGTACTTGCGCGCCCAGGTGCAAGCCATGCCGTTGCCCCAAGAACGCACGCCGGAAGTCGAAGCCCTGGTTCGCGCGGTCATGGATATGGCGAAACGCATTCTGGAATTGGCCCAACCGCAAGCGCAGATTAACCTTCAACAGATGGCCGCCCAGGCCAGCGACCCGATGCGCTTGGTTTACATGTTCGGCGCCATGCTCGGCCTTGATGTGCCCAGCGAGCAATCGCTTCTGGAGGCGCCGACGCAAGTTGAAGCGCTGCGGCTATTGCATGGCTTCATGACACATGAACTGCAAGTGCAGGAGCTTCGCGGCCAGATTAGCACACGGGCTCAGACGGAGATCAGCAAAGAACAAAAAGACTACCTGCTCCGCCAGCAACTGCGGGCCATTCAGGAGGAGCTCGGCGAAAAGAACCCTGAGAAAGCCGAGGCAGAAGTCCTTCGCCAGCGCCTTACCGAAGCCGACTTGCCTGACGAAGTGCGTAAAGAAGCGGAGCGAGAACTGGCACGTTTGGAGCGCATGCCGTCGGCCGCCCCGGACTTTCAGTTGACGCGGACCTACTTAGAACTCATCCTCGAACTTCCCTGGCGCAAGAGCACCGCCGAAGATCTCGATCTGCCCCACGTCCGCCAAGTGCTGGATGAAGATCACTACGGCCTCAACGACGTTAAAGAACGCATTCTGGAACACCTTGCCGTCCTCAAGCTCAATCCCAAGGCGCGCTCGCCGATTCTCTGCTTCGTCGGCCCTCCCGGAGTAGGCAAAACATCGCTGGGCCAGTCGATCGCCCGCGCCATGGGCCGCAAGTTTGAGCGCGCCAGCTTGGGCGGATTGCATGATGAATCCGAACTTCGAGGCCATCGCCGCACTTACATCGGCGCCATGCCCGGCCGCATCATCCAGGCCATTCGCCGGGCGGGCGTCAATAACCCCGTCTTAATGCTCGACGAGGTGGACAAGCTGGGCCGCGATTTCCGCGGCGACCCCGAATCCGCGCTGCTGGAGATTCTTGATCCGGCTCAAAACGTCTCCTTCCGCGACAACTATCTCGACTTGCCCTTCGACCTTTCCCACGTGTTCTTCATCACGACGGCGAACAGCTTGGATCCGGTCTCCCGGCCGCTCTTGGATCGGATGGAGATTTTACGTCTCACCGGTTACAGCGAGGAAGAAAAAGAAGCCATTGCCAAGCGTTATTTGATTCCCCGCCAAAAGACCGAAAAAGGATTGGCGGACGGCCAGTTAACTATCGAAGACGAGGCGCTCAAACGCATCATCAGCCGTTACACGCGCGAAGCCGGCGTTCGTCAGCTCGAACAGCAGCTAAGCCGGCTGGCCCGCCGCGTCGCCTTGCGCTTCGCCAACGGCAAGACCGACCCGGTCGCCATTCAAACTCAAGATCTATCGGATTTGCTGGGTCCAGAGCGGTTTCAACAAGAGAGCGTGCGGCGGCAGCTTCCGCCCGGTGTCGCCACAGGACTGGCCTGGACCGAGACGGGCGGCGAAGTGCTCTATATCGAAGCGTCGATTCTGCCCAACAGCAAAAGCCTGCGTCTAACGGGCCAACTCGGGGCCGTCATGAAAGAGTCGGCGAAGGCGGCCCAGAGCTTCTTGTGGGCCCACGGTCAGGAACTGGGCATCGATCTCCAGCCGTATCAGAATACGGGCGTGCATATTCACGTCCCGGCAGGCGCCGTCCCTAAGGACGGTCCTTCCGCCGGCGTGGCCATGGCGACGGCTCTCGCCTCCCTTTATGCGCAAACGCCGGCTCGCAGCGACACCGCGATGACGGGGGAAATTACACTCAGCGGCCTGGTGTTGCCGATTGGCGGCGTAAGAGAAAAAGTGCTGGCCGCACGGCGTTCCGGCATACGCCGGGTGCTCTTGCCAAAGGACAACGAGAAGGATCTCCGCGACCTGCCCGAAGGCGTCCGGCAAGACCTGGACATCATTTTCGCCGAACGCGTTGAAGAAGTGCTGGCCGCGGCCATCCCGGGACTGGCCGCCAAGTCGGTCGCGGCTCAATTCGCTTGAGGGGCGCTATTCGGTTTTGCAAGGTCGTTCGTCCCATGACCACTTTCACCAACGTTTATCACCGCGAGCCGGCTGTCGTCACTGTGGCCCCCGGCCGTGTCAATTTGATCGGCGAGCATACCGACTACAACGGCGGATTCGTCTTGCCGACGGTGATCCCGCAGACGACCCAAGTCGCCCTGGGGCCGCGCTCCGACTCCATCGTGCGGGTCTACAGCTCCAGCTACGATTGCGGCATTCTTAGTTACTTTCTGGAAGAAGAAAGACCCGGCCGCGAGTGGCTCGACTACGTGCAGGGCGTCACGTTCGTTTTACGAAAGATGGAGCATCAGCTTTCCGGCTGTGATCTAACTATTGACTCGACGGTGCCGCTGGGCAGCGGGCTGTCCTCCAGCGCCGCGCTTGATGTAGCGCTCTTACGCGCTTTTCGGCAGGCGTTTAATCTAAAGGTCGACGATAAAGAAATCGCGATCCTGGGCCAAAGCTCGGAAAACCAGTTTGTCGGCGCTCACGTGGGCATCATGGATCCGCTGGCGTGCAGCCTCGGCGAATTGCACCAGGCGCTTTTTCTGGATGCGCTTAGCCTGAACTATGAAAAAGTGCCTTTGCCCGCCGACGCGGATTTTGTCGTCATCAATTCGGGCGTTTCGCATCAACACTCCGCGGGCGACTACAACACCCGCCGCTCGGAATGCGAAGAGGCAAGCAAATTGTTATGTGTGAAGTTATTGCGATTTGTGGAACTAGATGCCCTGCCACGAATCAATGAATTGCCCGAGCCGCTCAATCGCCGCGTTCGCCACGTCGTAACCGAGAATGCACGCGTTGTCGATGCTGTGGCGGCGATTAAAGAGGATGATCTAGAGCGTCTGGGCCAGCTGTTCTACGCGTCTCACGATTCGCAGCGTGACGATTATGGCGTCTCCATCCCAGAAATCGACCTGCTGGTCGATCTGGCTCACCAAGATAAGGAGGTCTACGGCGCCCGCCTCACCGGCGGCGGTTTCGGCGGCTCAATCGTTCTTCTGGCGAAGGCCGGGGTTGGGCAGGCAGCGGCCGAGCGAATCGCAAAGCGCTATCAAAGCAAATCCGGCCGCAAGGCAACGGTGCTGGCAACCTTGACGGGCGCCGTCTAGGTTTAAAGTTTAAGAGTGCGAAACGGCGAGCTAAACTCCGCGAATGGGAACCTTAGACTATGCCAATGATATGCATAAGGTTTCCTGACGATGGTTCCCATTGCCGCGCGCTCGGCTATCTCCCTGGTCGGTTTTCGTTTAAGAGTTGGCAGACAGGCGAAATGATTGTGCCGGCAGAGGCGTTGCCCGCGCTGGCCCTGGAAAAGATTCCTTATAGGGTCGAGGGACCGGCCACGTATCAGCAATTGATTCCAGGGCCCTTTAGAACGCCTGGGTCCTGCCAATGACGTTGGGCGGTAAGGTTGGAAAGAATGCCGCTCTTTTTAAGCGGACCCGTTCACTCGCTAAACACTTCCAGGACTTCCTTGGGCAGGACTTTGCCGAACGCGCAGCCGTGAAGCCACGATTCGTTGGGCAGCTGGATGCCATTGTGCTGCACGCGGATGGGCAGTCGGTGAGTAAATCGCAGCCGGTGGTTTTCCAGCTCGATGGCGAGTTCCGTCCCCGTCTGGAACTGAGATGACAGCAATAGGCAGATTCCGGTCCGCGAGATATCGCGGATGCCGACCTGATTGGAGCGGTATTTGAGGGGTTCGATAATCCGGCAAACCAAATCGCTGTCGCATGCGAATCGTTCGGCGCCGCGTCGGTCTACTTCGCTGGATACGCTCGGTACAGGAGGCGAGGCAAAATCATGGTCCCACATGGCGACCTCGGGAAGCAGGGCTGTCTATCGTGCGGTGTGGGAAGTCTACGTTGGGAAGGAAGGATTGTCAAAAGATATGGTCAATTAACACTTTTCAATCAAGGAGATTGAGGCTGTCTAGAAGGTATCTTCTGTGCCTGGAACAAGGGACGCAATCGAAGTCGAAGCAATTGCCGGCCAACCGTTTCCACGAACAATGGTTTATTATCGAGTTAAATCAAGGTTATAGTAGTATATTGCAAGGCGTAGACTCGGCCCTTACGGAGAGGCATGCCGGTGCCTGGTCAGCTTTCTCTAAGCACCGATCAAGTGGCGGCTTTTGTGGAGCTGTCCCGCCAGGGAAGTCTGCGCGGGGTGGCCGAGATTTTGCATATCACGGAGCAAGGAATACGCAATCGCCTGCTGGCTTTAGAAGCGCGGCTGGGCGTGCAGCTTTACCGCAAAAGCCGGGGGCCGCGCCGATCGCAACCATTAACCGAACAAGGCCAGCGCTTCTTGCCGCATGCCCTGGCGTTTTTGGACCGGGCCCGGCAACTGGGCGAAGTCTTCACGGGGCCTTCGGGGCCTCATGAGATTCATGTCGCTGCCACACAGTATTTGATTCTCTACGTCTTGATTGACGCCGTGCGCCGCTTCCACAAAGCTTTCCCGAATATCCGCGTGCGCCTGAGCAATCACACGGAGCAGGAGATCGAAGCCGCCCTGCTGCAAGACCCGGAGCTGGCTCTGGGAGTTGCGGCGCCGTATGAATCCTCGCCCGAGCTGGAATATCAGCATCTGTTTTCAATGGACTGGAGCCTGGTCACGCCGCCGCGCCACCCCCTCTTGCGCCAGCGCGATCTCCTGTTGAGCGACCTGGTTGATTTGCCTCTTATTCTCTTTGAGCGCGGCTCCACGGGGCGTCAGCATGTCATTGATGCGTTTCATGGGCAGAATTTGTCGCCGCGCGTGGAAATGGAAACGACCAACACCGAGATCATCGTCCGAATGGTGGCGGCCGGCCTCGGCGTTTCCATCGTGCCGCTTATGCCCAGCGGCGTGGTGACCCGCGGCCGGCGCATCGGCGTTCGCAGTCTGGGTACTCTCATTAGGCCTATTCATTCCGGGATTTTGGTGCGGAGAGGAGAGAAACTATCTTCCGCCAGTCAAGCGTTCAAGGAGTTTTTGTTGCCGAGCAGTGCGAAAAAGGGCTCATCATAACTAACAAAGGAAAAGGCCGGGAACAGCTGTCTGCTCCCGGCCCTTATTTTTTCAAGTCAGTTGGATTAAGTAGGCCTACCCCTTTGCCGGCGGGGCGGCCTCCTCAATCGGAAACACATTAATGCGGCGGCCTTGACGGTCGAACGTGACAATGCCCGGAGCGAGAGCGAACAACGTGTCGTCCCGGCCTCGGCCGACGTTGCGGCCGGGGTGAAAGTGCGTGCCGCGTTGGCGAACAATAATGCCGCCGGCGCGGATCGACTCGCCCCCGTAAACCTTGATGCCCAGCCGCTGGCTTTGCGATTCGCGCCCGTTGCGCACCGAGCCTTGACCCTTTTTATGTGCCATTGTCTTTAAGTCCTCGTTGCTTGAATCCCGTTGGTCTAATGAGCGGAGGCGGTTCGCCGAGATTGTCGGGCTTGGCCTTGCTCTGGGGCGGTTCCTTGTCTTTGTCCGGAGGCGGCGCCGGTTTATCTTTGGGCTTGGCCGCCGTCTTCAAGTCGTCCAATTTCATTTTACCGCCGATGTACTTCCATTCGGCAGGGGCCTGAAAGCGGATGTCCGCTTCTTTGGGCAAACTCGGATCGCCGATGCGCTTAAACTTGAGCTGAAGCGTTTTGCGGCGAACAACCGGGTCCGTTTCCGGCGGCGTTGGGTCGGTGACCGAATAGCCATTGGAGAGACCCGTGACAAAGATGCTGAAGTTGCTCGTTTCCGGATCAATGTCGTCCCAAATGGCTACGCCGGTCACTTTCTTGGGCGCCGCGTCCGTTTTCTTGGACGGTGGGATCGGCACTTCGCCAATCGTCACCGAGTTTTTTACTTTATAGAAATCTGTGGGGTCTTCCACTTTCTGAATGGCCTCTTGCACCTTGGGCAGTATCTGGTCGGTGTAGACAACATTCTTGTCATGGCGGACGAGCTCGAACTTCGGATTAAAAGAGTGCGGCGCGTCGGTGTAATTAATCACTTGATACCAGAGATACCAGCAGACCTTGCGGCCCTTGCCCGGCACATCAACGGTGATTTGGCGGATAGCCGGATCTTTGAAGACAAAGTTAAGCACCCAGACTTTGCTGCCTTCTTTGGAGACGTCGTCCGTGTCTTGGACATTGGGCGCCGGCTTGACTTCCTTTTCATTCTTGTTCAATTTTTGAGCGAACCCGCTGTTTGCGCCGGCCAGCACCATTCCCAGCGCAACTGCAGTTGGGAGAAAAAGAAGTTTGCTTCGCAGGAATGCATGTTTCAGCATGATAACTTCCCTTATTTCCGCTAGACTCGAAGACGCGACATGCCCGCTCGGCGCGCAACTCTTCTAAGATGATCGGGTTAGACAATTCCTTATAGCAGGGCCGGGATAGAGGGTCAATACGAAGCAAATTTTGTCGGGTAGGGGTTAGGCAGACATTTTTGCCTTTTGAGCAGACAGAAATGTCTGCTCCACCCTTATGCCTTGCCCGCCTTCCTCAGCAGACAGAAAATGTCTGCTCCACCAGTACCCGGTCTGCAATCCATCCAAATTCAACGATTGTTCCTATGATGACAAATAAACTATTTAGCCTCCTGCGTAAGCGGCGTAAAATCGGGAATAGAATTGCCCCGGCCCCCGTCCCGGGCGACAATAGGGACATGCCGCTTGGGGAGGCGGTGAAATCGGCAAAAGCGCCTCAACCGGCGTTTTTCGCCTACGACACATAGATCGCCATATCACCATTTGACTCGACATCGTTGCAACCCGCGGAGTGGCACAGCATGGCTAAGCAATGCACCGTCTGCAAGCAAACCTATCCCGACCATCTCGAATCCTGCCCGCATTGCGCGGAGGCCGTCGAGGTTATCGACGCCGGCGCCCCGGCTGAAATCGCCGACCCCGATTCTGCCGTCGTCGTCGGACTACAGGAACATGAGGCGGAGATAATTCGCCCCGGACAAAATACAAGCGACTCGCATTCGGAAGTCGATTTGCAGCTTCCCGATACCGCTCCGGCAAAGCAAGCCTCGGATTCCGACTCGGAATTTGACCTGCCGATAGTCCCCCCGGCCGGCAATAGGCCGATGACGCCTTCGGTCGTGGATTTCGGGCTGCCGCCGACGTTTTCGCCGGAGCAATCGGGCAGCGACGTGCCCCTCGGCCAGCAAGGGCCGGACAGCGGCGCCTCTTCGGTTGCCTGGTCGTCGATGGTCGAACCAGGCCAAGCCGACGTGGGCAAGCGACCCGATCGAATTGAAGTGGACTCGCCGTCGGACGTAGATCTGCTGCGTCTGGCGCAGAATCAAGAAGCCGCCGCGGCTCCGCCACCGGCCGCACCCGAAGATTTTGCACCGCCTGGTGGAGCATCTCCTCCGGTCCCCGGGCAGCCGTCAGGCCTCCGCCTGGTTGACGACGCGCTGGAGGGCGAAGGGTTTTCCGGCGTCATCGTGGGCGGCACGCGGCGAGATCGTTTAGCGCCTACCGAAACTTCCCGCCAAGACCTGGGCCGCCAACCAGCCGCCAACGAGGGCGATTCAGGGGTCGATCTAGGCGAGCTGCCGCCGGCTGCCGCGGGTGAACGCCCTTCCGGCCGAGATCTGATTGCCGAGGCGGTTGAATCCGGCGTCGACTTGCACCGCCGGGGCGACCAACCGGCCGACTCGGAATCCGCCGTCTTTCATGGTGCGGGGTCAACCGGAGATTCTGCCGTGGACCTCGGTTCCGCAAGCGATACGGGTCCAACGCCGTCCGACGAGCCGCCAGCGCGCACTGACCTTGCCGGCTTGAGCAACCGCCCCATGATCACTTCTGACTCTGAGCTCGAACTCAATGTCGATGCCCTAGACGAAGATGCGGAAACGCCTTCCGGCGTCTTAGTCCATGAACGCCGGGATAGAGAGCGCGAAGATGAAGAACGAGCGTACACCCGCGAATCGATGCCCTCGGTTGCCGGATTAATTCCGGCAGCAGATGATTCCACTCAAAGAAGCGGGACTGGTCGAGGACTCCTAACAGGCGTAGGAGTGGGCGCCTTGGCGGGAATGGCTTTGGCTTTCGTTTTGTGGATCGCCGGCGTTGAACCGCCTGCGGGCTGGCGTCTGGGCGGGTCTGGCAATAAGGCTCAACAAACGAGCAATACCACTGCCGGCGCCGTATCCCCGCCGGCCGCCACGCTCGATGCCGGGCTGGTTCAAACCCTCAAGGATCGCGGCATCGCGGTGGAGCCCGACCACAAACCTGCCGATGTTGTAGCGCTTCTTCTGACCAAGCAAGAGGAGCTTCAAAAGGAGGCTAACACGGCCAAAGACGAGGCGAATCGAGCAGCGAAGGACCTCCAAGACCTACGCAAGAAAGGCGCCGATGCCATCGCGTCCGGCAAGCAAGACGCCGATAAGAATTTGAAAGAGTCTCAAGACGCCGCCAGGGCCGCCCAGACTCAGGCCAAAGAACTGGCCGACAAACTGAAATCAGCCGAGCAGGAAGCGAAAACCGCCAAGGCGGATAGCAAGAAGTATGAGGCCTTAGTCAAGACGAATGCGGAACAACTCAAGGCCGCCAAGGAACAGTTAGCCAAGGCCGATGCCTCGGTTAAAACGGCTGAGGAGAAGATCAGGACTGCTGAGGAAGAGAGCAAATCGTCTGCCGACAAGCTAAAAGACGCCGAAACGAAGTTCGAATCCGCGAACGCCAAAGCGGCTGAACTTACCAGGCAAGTCGATGAACTGGCGGCCGCCCGCAAGACTATGGAAACTCGTCTCGCCGAGGTCGGCAAACGGCTGGAAGACGCCAAAATTGTCTCACCCAAAGCCAATCCGGCGGAGATCGTCAAGGGTGTCGATCGCCTAGTCGGGCTCGCCAAAACGTCGGATCCCGGCGGCCAATTGGCCGCCAGCAAGCTCGAAGCGCAGAAGTATCAAACCGCCCTGACCGAACGACACACGCCGCAAGAAATGTTGGCCATTTGGCTCCCCCTTCTTAAAGATCGCGCTCGCAAGGAGGGGGCAGACAAGGCGCTGAACGACGTTGGCCGAGCCCTCAAGGAGAGCGATTCGCCCGCGGCTAAAGGCGAGGCGCTAACGGTCCAGGGGTTGGCCCTCCGCAATCAAGGCAAGTTTGCCGAGGCCCGTGCATCGCTGGAAAAGGCCCTGCAAGAGAAGGGCGCTCAGGACACCACGTGGCGCATCATGGCCCAGGCGACGCTTAAAGAACTCAGCGATCCCAATGTCTTTTATCTGCCCCATGCTGAGCAGCTCCTGGCAAGCGGCGACTACCCCGCCGCGCTCGACACCTTGAATCAAGGGTTGAAGATCTTTGCCAAGGACAACGGTCAACTTCTGGCGCTGCGCAGCCAAGTGCTGCTGGACATGGCCCTCGCCAAGGCCAAGAGCCTGCGCGTTCAGCCGGACGACGCCAACGTGGTTGCCGCCCGAGGCGATGCTCAATTGGCCGTGGCCCGCGGCGCGGTGGCCGAAGGCAATTTTGCCGCCGGCCGCGTTGCGGAGGAACTGGGCAATTCCGAGGAAGCCCGCCAAGCCTACCAAAAAGCGCTCTCCGCCAAGCCGGATAACCGGTATCGTCTTGCCCTGGCTCGCGTTCTTTTGAAAGTGCACCAGGAACGAGGCGCCCGTGACGGCAACCCCAAATCGGAAACGCGGCGGCTGGGAACGGGCACTCTGGCCTCAGTCATCGTCATGATGAACTTAACTGGCCCGGATGATTCCGCAAAGTCCCCCGAGCGCGACGAGGCGCTTCGGCTAGCGGATCAAATCTTGGCTTCAACTAAAGACGACCCCGCCGGCCTATTGCTCAAGGCCCAAGCTCTTGCCATCAAGGGTCAGTGGATTCCTGCTCTTACGACCTACGTCGAAGGCATTCGGCCCCGCTTAACGCGCGAGCAAGTCGACGGTCTCTTGGCGATCATCAGCAATTTGCCTACCGTGAAACGACCCGAGACCGTAGCCAATAACGATCCCGATCAAGCCGACAAGTATTATGCCGCCGGACTGCGACTTTACGGCGCCCGCCAGTATGCCGAGGCGGAAAAGGAATTCGGTTTTGCCGTTCAATTGTTCGCTGAGGATGCGCGCTACTTCTATTACCTGGGCCTATCCCGGCTTATGCAAGGCAAGCGCGACGACGCGTTTGACGCCTTCGAGCAAGCCGCCCGGCTCGAGCGCAAGAACCGGCCCGACCGAGCCACCGTCAGCCAGTCCCTTGAACGCGTGCAGGGATTGCCGCGTCGCGAGATGGACAAGTTCCGGCCGTGATGAGAAAGAATCCGCGAGGTGCAATTGCGATAGAGTGGGACCATTCTCCGATTCCCACCCTGCACTAACCGGCCTGCGCTGGCTGCGGAAGGTTCCTTCCGCTCCACGCCCTTTTCGCCCATATCGATTCGTGCTAATTGTGCGATTCGTGGGCGATTCGACATGTTGCTCGCCTCCGCTCCTCTAGCCGTTGCCTTAAACAGCAAGAATATCGCCAAGAGCGCCGCCAGGATCGATACGATGAGTGCCGCGATTTTGATCCAACTATAAGGCCGGTCACCTTGCACTTGACCCGTTAGCCCATTGACCAAGACGCGATACGTCTTGTCCTGGTAGCGGTAGCTCGCCAACCAAAGCGGCAGCAAGATGTGTTTATAGGTGACGCCGACGTGCTGAACGCGGACGACGTCAAGGCGTTGATGATCGCCGCCGATGTCGCGCCGGCACAATTCGCGAATCTCCATTTCCATGATGATTTTGGCGGTTTCAAAGCTTTCCTTGGGGCCGATCGTATAGCGCTCGGTCTTAAAGCCGCTTAAGAAATCCGGCTGGAATGCTTCCAGGCCGCGCAGGTCGCGGGGCATCAAATGGCGGGCGTAGTATTCGGGGATGCCCTTGGAAGCGCAAATCAACACATCGTCAAAAAAGTGGCGCACCTCACCGGAAACCGAGTACCAGCGCGTTTTTGTGACCGTGCGCGTTTTCGTCGTCGTGGTGCCGTCGGCGTTGGTTTCGGTGTAACTTTCCGTGTCCTGATAGTCGTCGCCGCGCTGGCCTTGGTAATGCGTGTACGTCATGGAATCGAAGGTCCAGAACGGCACATAGACGCCGTTCATTTGACCCAGCAGAGCGAATTTCTTGAGGGCGGTAGGCGCGAACCACAAGCCGGCAATCCAACCACTGAAGGCATCAATCGCCTTGCGATTGTTGATGGCAAAAGGAACCACCCCCTCGGGAGGGATCATCGCCTCGGCCGCTTCCGGCTTGTTTTCTAAATTCGAAGCGCAATACGGGCACTTGTCCGTGACGACCTTGTCTTCGAGCAAGACGATGGCGTTGCAGGCGCTGCATCGGACCTGCGTCGAACGCCCTTCCACTACTGTCTTGCCGTCGCCCTGTTTGAGCAGCGCTTCAAAATCGTGCTCTTCGATGGCTTCGCTGGAGGGTTCAATGGCTTGCTTGTAGCCGCAGTAGGGGCACTCCAGCGCTCGGCTGGAAGGATCGAAGTCGAGCTTGGCGCCGCATTTAAGACAGGGAAATTTGCGGCCCGGCGGCGGCGCTTTAGCAACGACGGGTTCGCGTTCTTCCGGCGAATTCGACGCAGGCGGTGGTGATATTGGCATGATGAGAAAAAAGAATGTCCACGAATCGCACAAGTAAGAGCAAGTTTTATGCGCCTAAATTCGCGCGATTCGTGGGTTGGCTTGAACTTCTATCTGCCCGCGAGGGACTTCACTTGCGTTTCGATGATGTCTTGAAGCGCCTTGATGACTTCCTGCGAAATCTCGATGCTGCCGGTCACCGCGTCTTTCTTAGCTTCAATCTTGGCAGCTTCCAGAGATTTGCGCAGCTGCCCGGCCGCGCCCTCGGGCAAAGCGGGAAACCCTGGAGGCGGCGCCTTTAGAAATCCCACTCCTTGCGCCTTCAAGCGTTCCAGGTCGCCGGCGAAGACTTTGGCCTGGTCTTCGTCTTTGAAGGTTGCTTGACCTCGTAAGGTAATGGCCTTATCACGCGTCTGGCTGAAGAGAAACCGCATCGGCGCCGCGTTTATAGGGCCTTTATTCTTTATCAGCCTATCGCGTAGGGGATCGGGCAGTTCACCAGCGGATGCCGAATTGGCTCTGTCAGGTATTTTCTTTAGCAAGTCGGCCAAGGGGCCGGTCAGGACGTTCTCCTTCTTTCCTTCCCGAATTTCGAGCATTTGTTTGACAAGCTCTTGGTGCTTGGCGTCCTCCTGTTTCGTGTAACCGGACAGAATCAGATCCGTATCTCCAATGAGGGCAAAAGATGGAGGATTCCCCGGGCTATCGATCAAAGTTATGGGCTCTTTGGACTCCTTCATTTCCTCAGTTTTCGCGTCTTTGAGTTTCTGGCTAATGAATTCCGTGAGCCGCTTGCGATCGGCGGCGCCGGTGAAACGCACATAGACGCGGGTAGGATCGCCGTCTTGCCCCTCCAGTTCCATACCCATCGCAACGCGGTCGAGGCGCATGTTGCCCACGGCATCCACGAAGGCGTAAGCCTCGCGCCTAAAATCCGGCGGCATGCTTTTTAGGAGCGTCCGTATAAACGCCTCGTCTTTAGCTTGCGTCTTGCCCGTCGCTCGCAGGTCGGCGCCCATGACTAGATGGACTTGCGGCGGAAACCAGCGGAAGGCTTCGCTGCGCAGGCTGTCGTCGGGGACAGTAGGTAGGGCCGGCGGCGCCTTGCCGTCGAGTACTGCTAAAGCCCGAGCCGCATAGAGTTTGGCAAAGCCCAAGGAGTCCTGCGCCTTTTTGCCTTTGGCGATAGCGTCAAGGGCGGAGCGGGCCGCTTCATTTTTGCGAGCCAGATCGGCATGCTCGCCCAACCAGCGGATCGCGAGCAGTTGGGCGATCTGGGCTTTGCCGTCCGCCGGGTCTTGGCTGGCCACATTAGTCAGAGTGGCGACATCGACAGTAATATCATGGGCTTTGAAATAATCCTCCGCGTCTATCAAGGAGACTGCATCGTTGTTCCCCATCCCCATGAAAAACAGAATGACAAATTCGAACCAGCTAACAGCCACCATAGTTGCGTCCCTCCCTTCGCGTGAGCGTTTAGGCGCGAAACCCGAAAGCCCATCTTACGCGGCCGCTAAAGGGCTGCCAAACGGATTCAGGTAAGCGGCGACCACTGCTTTGCTTCCAACTTCCCGTCCCCTAGCATGAACCATGCCCTGATGAAATACCCGGAGAGACGGGTTGCGGTGGCAGAGGTATGCCCTGGCCAGCGACCCTGATAGGGTCAATGAATATGTTATTCGATCGCGCTAAAGCGCTAACCAGGTTGAATCTCGTTCACACGGCATGGGCCTAAAGAGCGGTGAGCATCGCGGGTTGGCGGGAAATCTGCCTCATGGGCCGACGGGAAATTCTCGGTCATAAGAGCGAGAAGAGGGTACGATAGACACATAATTTGCTGAACTGGTCTGGAGGAAAGGAATCATGAGTCTGGCCACGGTAGTCGCAATCACCGGCCCTTTCATTAAGTTCGTGGGTGATATGCTCGCGGATTTGAAGCGTGAAGAGTCTGGAAAAACCGACCTCGCTTTATTCGATTTGCAAAGGACGGTGCTGAACGAACGATTTGGCGACTACAAAGAGGAATTGCAAAAGCTGGTTGCACAAGAAAAGGGACGAGCCGTGCAGGATTCGATTTCTAGGGGATTGGGCAACTCAACCGTACTCGATTCTAAGCGTTCCGCAATCGACCGCGATGCGGCCAACGAGCTTGCCAAGGCTACGAGGGAAGTAAGCCGTGCCAACGAGCATATCGCTTTGCTTGAGCGTCAGGCAAAAGAGCGGGCCGCTTCCTCATCCAAGAAGATTCTGAGTTGGTGTGGTACATTTCTTTGGCGATCTTTTTCGCTCTTGCGAAGTATCGCAAGCGGTCCGACTAGGCGGGGTCAAAGTCGCTCTCACCGAAACCCTTCGCAAGAATAAGCCCGCTACGGCCAAAGCGGTTGGCCACGGAACAAGAAATGTATATCGGCACTTCCAATCGTGGCCAAGAACTTGCGAAGCGTGCCAACGAGGCGGAAGCCCGTACTTCGGCTAGGAACAGGCAACTTGCCTGGGTTCTCTTTGCGCTTTATTGCGTTTATGCTTGCGAACTAGCGGGCATGATTGTCGCAATGGGTGGTGGTTGGTGGGCATTGTTGGCACCATTGCTCGCGTCGTTTGGCCCCCGGTATTGGAAAAGTATTGGTGAGCAGGTGACTTTTTATGCTGGTTTTGTGGTGTTTATTGCGCTGATGTTAATTTTTGCCTCTCCCCGTGGTAGCCGGGAGAAGGGGAAAATAACGAACCATCAGAATCCAATCCACGGAGGCCCATCCCGCAAATAGCCGCTCCAGGCGCTCGCCGAGTGGAAAACCGCCTCGTAGGCCGGTTGCGTTAAAAGTGCCGGCAAGGCAGGTCCAAAATCGAGCCATTTCTGGCCTATGTCTAGAATGCGATTTGCGTTGCTCCCATCCTTTTCCGGTCGATTCTTTTTGCCCCAGTCGTTCCCACGGCTTATGATCCTTTTTCCGCCCCCTTAATCCAAACGGGCCAAAGTTGGAGCGTTCTTCATGAAAAGCAAAATGATTGCCTTCGTGGGTCTTTATCTGGTCTTGTCCAGCGGTATGGCGAGTGCCGCTGATGAGCCGAATTTCACCCGTCAAGAAGACGTCATCTATGGCCGCAAGTTCGGCGTCGCGCTGACGATGGACGTGTTCACTCCGAAGAAAGAGGCCAATGGCGCGGCGGTCGTGTTTTGCGTGAGCGGCGGATTCTTCTCGGCGCATGAGGCCATCAATCCAACCGCCTATAGAGAATTCTTAAATCGAGGATACACGGTCTTTGCCGTAGTGCATGGATCGCAACCTAAATTCTCGATACCGGAAATCTTGCTTGATATGAACCGGTCCCTCCGGTTCATCCACTACCACGCCAAGGATTATGGAATTGACCCGAATCGAATCGGAATCACCGGTGGCTCGGCAGGCGGCCATCTTTCGCTGATGCAAGCCACGACCGGCAAAGACGGCGATCCCATGGCGAAAGACCCCGTTGATCAGGCGTCCAGCAAGGTCCAAGCGGCGGCCTGCTTCTTTCCACCCAGTGATTTTCTCAACTATGGCAAGGAAGGAGAGGTCGCATTAGGCAATGGGGTCCTGTCCGGGTTCAAGGCCCCCTTCGAGTTTACGGAATTCGACAAATCTACGAAGGCCTTTGTGCTGATTACTGACCAAGAGAAACGGCGGGAAATTGGCAAGCAAATCTCCCCGGTCTACCATGTCACGAAGGACTCGGCGCCGACGCTTATTATGCACGGCGACATAGACAAACTCGTGCCCATCCAGCAAGCAACAGTCTTTCTCGACAAAATGAAAGAAGCGGGCGTGCCGTGCGAATTAGTCATTAAGAAAGGCGGCGACCATGGTTGGCCTGGGCTGGATAAAGACTGGTCGGTCATGGCCGATTGGTTTGACAAGTATTTGAAGAGAAAAGAGTGATGGAAGGCCCTCCGGTCGCTCACGCTCGCGGCTCTCTAAAAGCGTGGGACCCGCATATCCCTAATTACTTGCAAAAAGACCCTTATCCCGGTAGATTCCACCTATCCAAATCTACCTATTCGGGAGAATCTCCATGAGCTTGCTTGATAAGATCCGCGGCGAGTTTATTGACATCATCGAATGGACGGAACCTTCCCAGAGCGACATCCTCGCCTATCGTTTTCCGCGTTATGACAACGAGATCAAGATGGGCGCCAAGCTCACGGTTCGCGAAGGTCAGGCGGCGGCGTTCGTCAATGAGGGCAAGCTCGCCGATGTTTACTCTCCCGGCATGTACGTGCTCCAGACGGAAAACATGCCGATTCTCTCGACGCTGCGCGGCTGGAAATATGGCTTCCATTCGCCGTTCAAGGCAGAGGTCTATTTCGTCTCGACGCGAACGTGGACCGACCAGAAATGGGGGACGCAGAACCCAATCATGATGCGCGACCCGGAGTTTGGCCCGGTGCGGGTTCGCGCTTTCGGCACTTATTCCTTTCAAGTGACCGATCCCGGCACTTTCCTAAAGCAAATTGTGGCTACGGATCCGTCGCTGGAGACGTTTCAAATCACCAATCAGTTGCGCAATACGATTGTGGCCCGCTTCGTGGACGCCATCGGCCAGGCGAAGATTGCCGTGCTCGACTTAGCGGGGCAATACGACAAGGTGAGTCTGGTGGCCCTGGAACGCATCAAACCTGACTTGGCTGGCATGGGCCTGGCTCTCAAAGCGTTTTACATCGAGAACATCTCGTTGCCGCCCGAAGTCGAACAAGCGCTCGACAAACGAACGCAGATGGGCGTCTTGGGCAATCTCGACCAATACACCAAATATCAAACGGCCCAGGCGATCCCCGAAGCGGCGGCCAATCCCGGTGGCCTGGGCGGCGTTGGCGCTTCGATCGCCGTCGGGATGCAAATGGGCAATCAAATGGCTGGCGCGATGAATACGCCGTCGGCCTCATCCGGCAGCACGGGCGGGCCGCCTCCTGTGCCCGGCGGCGGACCGAGCTTTTTCCTCGGGGTCAATGGCTCGTCGTCCGGACCGTTCGACATGGCGGCTCTTGCCGGGAAAATTCGTGAAGGCTCTTTGACGCGCTCCACTCTGGTTTGGCGCCAAGGCATGGCCGAATGGATTCCGGCCGAGCGCGTGGCGGAGTTGCAAGGATTGTTCGCCGCCGCGCCGCCGCCTTTGCCGAAGTAGCGACAGATGCAAGAAACGCACTTTATTCGCGTTGTTGCGCTCCGCAAGGGAAAGTGCAGGCCGGTTGACTTCAGAATCCGTGAAAAGGAACGGGGCCTTTCTCTTTTCGCCCTTAAAGAGGAGCCAAGCCCTGATGACGTGGTTTCTGCTGTAAGGTCAATGGGCAAACAAGGGGATCTGGCTGCTGCTGAAGTCAAATTTGAGGATCTTCATTCCCTTGGATTGCGGTTAGTCAGAATCAAGGGTCAAACGCCGGCGCCCGAAATAAATGCGATACATTGGGAGGCCCGTTTATCCCTTTGGCGACGGATCGTCCTTGCCATTCGGGGTATCCCTCGTCATGCTTTCTTTAATGAAGTACTAAGCCCCGTCATTTGCGAAAAAGCTCGCCTGCTTGATTGAGAGGGCTCAAAGTGGGTAATTCATCGGCCAAAGGAACTACACAGGCTCGACCAGCCATTTCATCTCTTTTTGAGAAAAGTCCGCCGATTTTGGTTGAAGTTCGTTTTCCAGGTGCTGGGACCTCGCCTGACTGGCATTTGTGCGAAGAGGAAGACGACCTGAAGAGAATAATGGAGACCCTTGCTCCAGGTGTTGAATTGCGACTCAGCAGCGTTTGGGATCTCAAAAATATAGGGGAAGAAATCTATTTGAGAATGTGACCGTCTTAGGGTTCTTTGCACAAGGCAAGGATTGTTCGCCACCGCGCCGCCCCCTTTGCCGAATTAGCGAACTTCCAGCAAAGCGGAGATAGACCATGCGGAATCGCATAATGGGTGATAAAAGGATAAATCCGAAGTAATAGAAGTCGCATGGGCGAGCCGGGCGGCGTAAGCCCCCGGAGGAACTCTCCGGGTGCTTACGCGACCCGGCTCGCAAGGAGGCACTTCCATGATTCGTCATCTCTGCCCGACTTGCGAACTGGTCGTCCAATCGGCCGACAGCCTGGCCGGCCTGCCCATCCGTTGTCCCCACTGCCATATCGGCCTGACCGTGCCCAAAGAAACGACGCATAACCCGAAAACCGAAGAATCCGGCTTTTACGCCACGGTAAACGAGTCCCATTCCATCCCCGACCCGAGAAAAAGACATTTCCCGCCCGAGAGCCGGCGTAGTATTCGATGGCGCAGCCGGCTAAAGGAGTATTACAAGGATGTCGACGAATTCTCCGTGCTTGTCCCCGGGGCGGATCGGTCGGGCTACTTTTACAAAAAACCTTGCTTGGTCGGTTATCGCTACACCGATCACACTCTTTGCCTATTCCACTATCGGCGGAGCCGGTGGCTACGGCGGTTTGGCGGCTTCACGGACACGGAGGAAGTGCCGCTGACCCATGCCGCGCGCCTCAAGTTTCACGCCCATCTTGTGCCTTTGCTGACGTCTCTAGAGTTCCGCGATGGCGACGGCAAAAGTCGTCACGTTTTCTTTGCCTTGCCAACTCATAAAGAGAGCAGAGCGCTCCGGCGGGCGATCCATGAATGGGAAGCCAGCGAGGCGCTGGAGAAGATTCAGGCCTGACGTCCCACAGTTTGAGATAGAGGCAAGCACTTACATGCACCTCGTTTTGCCGGGTGACGCTTCCGTCCATCCCACCGCGCGGCTGCGTTTCTGTGCAACCAATGACATTTCTGTGCAATAAAGTGCATTTCTGTGCAAAAAGCGCCGTTTCTGTGCAACCAGAGGGGTGTATGGTTTGCACAGTATTTTGCACACAAACCGTCGGCAAGAGGTTAACAACCTGTTTTTGCCGGCTAAACTGCTTATGAACGATTACGCGGGCCTAAGTTCGTCTAGACCCCAAACGGCTTGCTTCTCATGATGGGAGCCGAGGAGCGTAAGCTCGCGGAAACCAGTTCGCCCCATTTCCGCCCATGCCAGGAAGGATCCATGCGCATCTTGCTCGGGCTCACGGAAGTCTCCGGCCATTATGGAAGCCTCAAGCAGGGATTCTGTGAATTGGGCCTCGATGCCACTTTTTGGAATCTAACCGGCCATCCCTTCGCTTATGGCAATGAAGACAATCCCTTTCTCGTGCGCTGGATTCGCCTAGTCGCCCTTAGACAAAAGCGATCTCGCCATCCGGCCAAGCTGTTCTGGGCCCTGCTCCAAACGGTCTTGCGCTGTTTTCTCTTTGTGTGGGCAATATTCCGGTTCGATGTGTTTGTCTTCGGTTTCAATACCAGCTTCCTGCGTTACTACGATTTGCCGGTCTTAAAGTTATTAGGCAAGAAGATCGTCTATCAATTCCACGGGAGCGATTCGCGACCGCCTTATCTTGACGGTTCGCTCTTTCCTGAGCGGACCGCGTTTTCGGTCGAGACTTGTATCGAACAAATACAAGCCAAGAAACGGACGTTGCAAACCATTGGCCGCTATGCCGACGTCCTTATCGACAATCCTACAGGCGCCCACTTCCACGAGCGGCCGGTGGTAATTTGGCTGTATGTGGGGCTGACGAGTCCGGCCGCTAAAGCCGCGCCGGCCGTTGCCGCCCAGTCCTGCGCCTCGGGTCCCGTGCGAATTCTTCATTGTCCATCAAACCCCGCGGCCAAGGGGACGGCCCTCATCGAACGGGCGATTGAGCGGATCCAAGCGCGTGGTCATCTCGTTGAATTCGTGAAAATCACCGGCCGGCCCAATTCGGAAATTCTTAGGGAGTTGCAGGAGTGTGATTTCGTGGTCGATCAAGCCTACTCCGACTACGCCATGCCGGGCTTTGCCACCGAAGCGGCCTGGTTTGGCAAACCGGTGGTTATCGGCGGCTATGCGTCGGAGCTGTGGCGCGGGCTCATGCCGGGAGATCGATTGCCGCCGACGATTTTTTGCTCACCGGAGCGCATGGAAGCGGAGATCGAACGGCTGGTCGTCGATCACCGTCATCGTCAGGAAGTGGGACGCCAGATGCGGCAGTTCGTCGAAACGCATTGGCAGCCCCGCGAAGTGGCCCAGAGATATTTGGAGCTCATAGGGGGAAGAGTCCCCGCGCCGTGGTGGTTTGACTCTCGTCAAACCGGCTACGTTCATGGATGCTGCGCTCCGGATAGTTGGATAAGCGAATTGATCCACCGTGTCGTGCAAAAGGGAGGCGCGGGGGCCTTAATGGTCGGCGATAAACCGCAATTGGAGCGCGACCTGATTGGCTTCAGTAAAGAAGCCGGCCGGCAGAGGGAGAAAGCCGCAGCTTAATACTGTCAGCAATGCCGGATAGCGAGGATGGGAAGCCTGCATAAACATTGACACGGGCCTTGCCTTGACAGCAATGCTGCAACGAGATTACTAAACATTTCCGAGCCGTTATCCCGAGCGGGATAAAGTGGCGTAGATACGTAGACGATGATCGTGATGAGAAAGCAGCGAGCTTCCGGGAGGGCGCCGGTGTATCTTTTGCAGCCGCGAGCGCACGCGCACGCCTTTCGTGAACTTGGCCTGGGGCTTGTGCGCTATCGCCGGCTGACCTGGGAGATGGCCAAGCGCGAAATAGCCGATCGCTACACCGGCCACGTTCTGGGCGCTCTCTGGGCGGTAGGCCACCCGTTGGTCCTCATTAGCATTTACGTCTTCATTTTCGCCGTCGTATTTCAGTCCAAGACGGGCGGGGTTCACGATCCGGCAGGCGATTATGCCACCTACTTGCTGGCCGGCCTGATCCCCTGGCTCGCCTTTCAGGATGTGCTCAGCAAAAACGTTTCCGCGATTGTTGCCAATAGCAGCTTGGTCAAGCAGGTAGTTTTTCCGGTTGAAGTGCTGCCGACCAAAGGCGTTGTCGCCTCGTTTCTGACTCTATTCATTACGACCGGCTTGTTTTGGATTTATTACGTCTTTGTTCATCGATCCGTCCCGTGGACGATAACCTTGTTGCCCTTGCTGTGGACGGCTCAGTTCTTGGCGATGACGGGCGTCAGTTTTCTTTTGTCCGCCGTGGGCGCTTATTTTCGAGACCTTAAGGAAATGGTTCAGGTTTTCAGCCTGGTCAACCTGTACATGATGCCGATTTTTTACCGGCCGGAGTGGGTGCCGGTCTACGCCCGGCCGCTGCTTTATTTAAATCCCTTCAGCTACATGGTCTGGTGTTACCAAGATGTTTGCTTCGCCGGAAAAATCGAGCATCCGTGGGCCTGGCCGGTGTTCCTCATCGGGTCGGGGTTGGCTTTCTACAGCGGCTACCACGTCTTCCGCAAATTGAAGGTCTATTTCGGCAACGTCCTCTAGCGAGCCGGTCCGCGTAAATGACCGGAGGAGAGCGTAAGCAACTTTGGAAAACATCGTCTTGCCAACCTCAGAAAACTCAGCCATTCCGGCTCCGCAGGTCACCGCGGACTCGGCAGCCATCCGGGTTGCGCATCTGTCGAAGATGTACAAGGTCTATAACAGGCCGGGCGACCTCTTCTGGGAAATGCTCACGCGCAAGCCGCGGCACAAGGAATTCTGGGCGCTCCGTGATATCTCGTTTGAAATCGGCCGCGGCCAGGTTGTCGGCTTGGTTGGCCGCAATGGCGCAGGCAAGAGCACAATCCTGAGAATCCTTGCGGGCACGCTGGACAAGACGTCCGGGTCCATCGAAGTCAACGGCAAGATTTCCGCCATCTTGGAACTGGGCACCGGGTTTCACCCGGAGCGCACCGGCCGCGAAAACATTTACATGGGCGGCTTGTGTCTCGGTATGAGCCGCAAGGAAATCGACGCCAAGGTGGGTCAAATCATTGACTTCAGCGAGTTGCAGGCGGTCATCGATCAGCCGTTCCGGACCTATTCCAGCGGCATGCAGGCCCGGCTGACGTTCAGTACGGCGGTTCACGTCGAGCCCGATATCTTCATCGTTGACGAAGCGTTGGCGACCGGGGACGCGCTCTTTCAGGAAAAATGCCTGCGAAAAATTCGGGCCATTTGCACGAGCGGCGCCACGGTCTTGCTGGTTACGCACAGCCTTTTTCACATCTACGAAGTCTGCTCCGCTTGCCTGCTCTTTCACGAATCGCGCCTGCTCGCTTACGGAGATCCTCGCACTGTCGGCGAGCAATATGAGCGGATGCTCTGGGCCGACCGGATGGTCGTTCCCGATAATCGCAAGCGAAAATCCTTCCCGGCGATCATTTCGGCGGCCCCATCGAGCCCGGGAGAGGAACCACTGCCGTCTCTGGCAAGTCCCTTTTCGCGACCCGCCGACCCGCCGGGTATGGAACATGATGCCGGCCCTGAAAGGCTTCCTTCGGCTATGGCGCCGTCAAATGTAGACGCCGGCTTGTCCGGTCCACCGCCCGTCGAACTGCTGTCCCTGGACATTACCAATGAAACGGGTCGCCCCGCGGTTCTTTTGGTGATCGGCCAAAAGTACAAGCTCACAATGCAGTGTCGATTCAACGAAACCGTAAGGCAGCCTAATTTCGGTTTCTGCGTGCAAAAAGAAAGCGGTCTGGCCGTTACCGGGGACACGACATTTGAGAATGGCATTCGGATCGAAGGCCGCAAAGACACGATCGTGACGGTGACCTTTGCCTTCACCTGCCGGCTGCTTTCCGGCGTTTATCTCATAGGCGGGGGCGTAACCGATATTCAAGAGAACGGCGATTTCCGCATCTTGCACGTTGATCGGGCGCTATTCGCGGTGACCGTGGCCGGCAAACCCCTCAATGGTCTATTTGATCCCGTGTGTGAGATCAATTATGTCACCGCTCCTGCTGGCCTTGGAAAAGTAGCATGAGTCGGGCGGCAAGCCAGACCCTTTGGAGCATCCGGCATGGAAGCCAATCATGTAGTCCGGTCGGCGTCTCAAGATCCGATAGTCCTGAGAGCCGGCCGAGGCGCGTATTCAGCGCCTGACTACCTGCCGCAGCTCGACGGTATTCGAGCTGTCGCAATCTTCGCCGTTATGCTGGCGCATTTCTTGCCGATTGACTTCCTAATCTCCCGGGTAGCGCAATGGGGCCGGCTTGGAGTTGTCCTGTTTTTTACTCTGAGCGGCTTTCTAATCACAGGCATTCTTCTTGGTTACCGCGACTTCAGTGCGTCCGGCCGCGGGTCGCCTTGGACCGGCCTGCGGGTTTTCTATATTCGGCGCTTCCTACGCATTTTTCCCGTTTATTACCTGACGCTTGGAGTCTTGGCCCTCGGGGGTTATCAGTATGTGCGTCAATATTTTCTCTGGCATGTGAGCTATACGTCGAACATCTCCATTGCGCACTTTGGAGGGCTCTACGGTTATTCGGTTCACCTTTGGTCGCTGTGTGTGGAAGAGCAGTTTTATTTGATTTGGCCTTGTTTGGTTATCTTCACTCCAAAGAGGGCCCTGGGCAAAGTGACCCTGGGAGTCATCGCCGGCAGCTTGGTGTTTAAGACGGTTGGCTCGCTTGCTGGAATGTCAGCCGTGGCGGCGACCTTCACGCTTTTTGGCTGTCTTGATTCGCTCGCCCTGGGCGCGTTGTTGGCTATCTGCAGACATGAGGGTTGGGTTAATTCCAAGACATTGGCCCGCTTTGCCTGGGGCGGATTTTTCCTCGGCCTACCCTTTATGGCCTTTATGCAGATTTTGATTGCCAGGTCAGGGATTAAAGTGGCGGCCTCGGCCCCCTATGTCGCGTTCATGGACCTGGCGACAGCTTTGATCTTTGCGCCCTTCTTGCAGAATGCAGCTAGCCGCTCGACCGATCTCGTCGGTAGAGCGCTGAGTTGGGCGCCGTTGCGCTACGTGGGTAAGATTAGCTACGGAGTTTACATCTTTCACTATTTCCTGGTGCCGGCCTGCCAAAACGTTTTCCGCAGAATGGGCTGGAACATGCCGGATCGCGGTTTGGCGACTTTCTGCATCTGCACCGCTTTGGCAGTTGCCCTGGCTTCAATTTCCTGGCACGTGCTGGAGAGTCCCCTCAACGGTCTCAAGCGCCATTTCCAATTCGGCCAGGCGTCATCGGCAAGTAGTCGAAGAGAATCCCTACCCGAGGCTGCGCAGGCTGCATAATGCCCTGGCTAATGCGAACAAGTTTGACCCCATTCAGTCATTAAACGGGCGACGGCGATTGGTCTCACCTGCGCACTTTCTTAAGTATATCCAACGCTTGCCCACTGTCTTTTTTGGCGGTGAATTCCGTGGGTCGGTCGTTGCCTTTCACGTTGATGCAGATTCGGTAAGTGTCGTCGTCTAGTTCGTAGATGCCGAGCCTCGTCTTGCCCTCTTCGGGCCCTCCAGTGAAGGTTACGTCGATTTCTTTGAGCTCCTTCGTCGGATCGAGCTTAATGGTGGCCCTGTAAATTATGCCGAAGCTTTCCACCAAGGTTAAGGTATTGTCCTTAACGAAAAGCTTGCATGCCTTATAGTGTTCGACCGGCTCTCTTTCGCCTTCAAATTCTCTGGATTCGAAAATCCATGTGCCTTGAAACTTGGCCAGGTCTTTCTTAGCCGCGTCTTTGTCATCGGCGGCAAGGACGGAAACGCCAACGAAGAACAATAAGAGAGCGAGCGGGAACTTCATCGTTGATCTCCGTAAAACAGTAGCAGTGTTTCACGTTCGCTGAGGCCCACAATTGACGTGTGTAAACTGTTCGCACGATAGAAAACAGAGTATCGAGAACGGACCATCGGTCTCTAACGCCG
Source organism: Gemmataceae bacterium (assembly GCA_045802525.1). Classification (GTDB taxonomy): domain Bacteria; phylum Planctomycetota; class Planctomycetia; order Gemmatales; family Gemmataceae; genus JBJMQT01. The sequence goes on along the minus strand of JBJMQT010000132.1, from coordinate 76,682 downwards.
ATCATCCTCCAGCCCTCACTTCTTTTCTTTTTAGGCACCTCCAGCTTTTGGCCGCTACTTTTTCTGCCCTGAATTTCGGTGTGCCGATCCTTGCCGTTCATTTTTGAACACGGGCAGTAGGCATTATCATCCAATTCGTAAATGTCCAGATCGGGATCTTCGGTGAAGGTCACGTCGGAGATCAGTGCGTTAAGGGCAATGGCTAGGAAATGCGAAGTAAACGAAAAAGCAGCGCTAGGACCCGCGGCCACTTCGATCTTGGAGTGTAAAGCGGCTTGCGGCTACTCGATGGGCGAACAACCGGTGTATATCTTCTAATCAAATCGCGAGGTCTAGAACCGTGCCGTGCACAACCTGGAAGAACGTCCTTTGAAGGGTGCCGTTGGCGTCAAAGGTTTCCTCATAGACTTGATTGTCGCCCAAACCGATGCCAAAGAGGATGGGCAGACCGTTGCCGCTTGGGCAGACCTGGATGGAAGCGACTGAAACCACACTGGGACCCGCTGGTTGAAAGTCCCCGACTGGGTTACCGGCGGCGTCAAACTTTTGCAAACCTACCTGATAGTTAGGCGCAAGGACAAACACGGACGGATGGCCGTTGCCGTCTTGTCCGACTGCGATCGCTAAGGCAGATCCTGTCCCGGCCTGGAGGAAGATGCTATTCATCGCCAGGCCGCTGGCATTAAAGTTCAGGTAGAAGAGGTGGCCAAAGTAGGGATCGACGGCAAACAATTCCGGGTTTCCGCTGCCGTCATAGCCCAGGCCGATGGACTCTACGGCAAACGGGGCGGCCGGTCGGTAGAAATCGCCGAGGGGATCGCCATTGGCCGAAAACCTCAATTCCTGAACTTGCGCGAAATACGGATCGACGGTGAAAAGGAGCGGGTTGCCATTGCCGTCGTGGCCGACGGTGAGCGAGGTAGCGACTCCGCCTGGGGAAACCAATTGGAAGCCGCCGATGGGATTGCTGTTAGCGTCAAACTTCATTGACCAGACATGGTGAATGAAGGGATCTACGGCAAACAGCTCCAGGTTATTGTGCCCGTCATGGCCAACCACCAGGCTCTCGACGGCGCCACCCGTCCAAACGGGAGTGTAGTAACTGCTGGTCGGATTGCCGTTGCCATCGAACTTCAATTCCCAAACATGGTTCAAGTACGGATCGATGCCGAAGAGAATTAAGTTGCCGCCGCCATCGCGCGTAACAGAAATCGATTCCAGCGACCCAAAAGCCACCAGGTAAGGACTTCGGAATGGGTTGCCGTTAGCGTCAAACTTCTGCCCGTACACCGCGTTATCGGCGTGGACGACGAAGTTCTCTTGCACAGGGCCGGGGCCGGGCGACTGCGGTACGCTGGAGCCTCCGCCTTGCAGATCGGCGACAACGCGGTCGGCATAGGGCGACCCGCGCCCCGTTGTCAGGTCATAACCGGCCGCTGCCGCATAATTAGGCGTGCCCGTGCTAATTCCCGACGTGATGTCGTGGAAATCGGTGCTGGGCATGTTATAGATCATGGGCAGCGTTTGGCTGGCGCCGTCGAGCGATCCTAAACCCGCGGACGCTCGACCCTGGTTGGCGATCGCAATCAAAGCGGCCCACTGAGGCGCGGCATCGCTAGTGCCGCCCCATTGCGACCAGGGTGTCTGGCTGCCGTTGTTGTACGAGTCGTAAACCGGGAACCCACTATTGGGATCAGCGTCATAGGCCACATCCGGGCTGGTGCGCATTGTAGCGCTCTGGGGTATCTGGCCGTTTTGAAAAGCGGGCTGAGCCTCGTATTGACTGATGCCGCCGCCGCTGCCGCTCCATGCCGATTCCGAAAGGATGTTGTTCTGGCTATCGAGCGATAAATGGGTGCCGCCGACGGTAAGGACATTCGGGGAGGAAGACGGATAGCTGGCGGGCGCGCCCTGGTCGCCCGAGGAGACGACGAAGGTGACGCCGTTGTGACCCGATGGCGTCACAAAGTGATTGTCCAAGGATGTTTCGTAAGAAAACTCGCCGCCTCCCCAGCTCATGGAAACGACACTAACTCCCGGTTGGAGGGCCGCGTAGTCGACAGCCGTCATCAAGTCGGCGTAGCTGTTCGTGTTGGCTTCCACGAGAAGGATCTTGGCGCCCGGCGCGATAGCGTGCGCCCATTCAACATCCAAAGCAATTTCGCTGATCCACCCCGAGTTGGCCGCGGGATAAGCCGTGCCCCCGAATTCATTTACTTTGGCGAAGAGTGGATCCTGCAAACCAAATCTCACATCAAATTGATGCAGATCGTTGGCAATATTCGGATCATCGTAGGCATCGACAATGGCAACCGTCGTGCCGCTGCCGTCGCCGACAATGCCGCCGGTGAATACGATTTTGTCGAATCCATAGGCATGACGGACCTGATTGGGAGAAAAACCGGTGGGCCCGCCGCTGCCTTGGGGCAGCACATTATTGGAGTGAGCCCGAATAGAATCGGGACGGAAATCGCCCAGGATCTGCGCGACACTGGGTTTGGCGAGAAGGTCTGAACCAAGAAAATGCAAGGGCTGAGCGGCGGAAAGCAGAGCGCGCTCTTCGAGCACATCAAAACGGGGCCGGCAGGGAATCCGCTTCCGCCGTTTAACCTTGGCCCGTCGAGGCAGCGCTTTGCCGTACGAGAAAGCCAGCCGGAGCCAGCGGCTGAAATTGAAGAAATGCCAAATCATTCGCGCTCCCCTGCTTTTCATGCAATGCCTTTCCTTTTGCAGTCGCCGGGCGCGATGGAGCAAGGATGGAAAGACAACGGCATGTCACCGATGAAACGGAAAATGGCTGGCTCGGCGGGGGGAGTCGCCTTGGCTCCTGCATTGGGAGCGGCAGCCAACTTGTGAGGAATGAGATTTTGCGAACCGAATCCCGTGAACGAAGGGAGCGGCGCGCTTAATGAGGGGATAAATCTCTGTTCCAAACTGTGAAGTATCGAGCGACGGATTATTCAGGCGGAAGCGAATCGTTCTGTGCGAGCCTGACTTCCATGAACGGTCAATTCACCCGCCGGTGTCAATCCAGCTCAATCACAAAAAAGCTTAGGCCCGGTGAAGGAGAGTGTCAAATAAGGCCAAGACGGAAACTCTTTCTTTTGGCGATCCAAGGCGGAATTACAGGTCTATTAACGGAAAGGAAAAGTTTGCTCGCAACGTGAATTGGCAATCCGTTGTAAAACGAATTGACTCCTGGCCACAAGCATGCGAAGGCGGCCAAAGTCGGACCAAGGCGGCCAACAGCTTGGCCGCCTTAGTAACCAGGCAGACCCTAGGTGGCCAGTGAGTGGCCCGGGGGCCAATCAATTGGCGCGCTGAGGTCTGGTTACATCGGTAGACGCCTGGTTTAATGCGCGGCATAACGACTTGTTTGCAAGGCGGGCCAATTAAGCGATTGCCTGCCTTTGGACCCGCCGAACTTGTTGGTTGGCTTTCGCCTCTTTCCTAGCTTAGCTGGCTAGCGTGTCCGTATTGACCGGCTCAAGAAAAAAGCGGTATACAGACCGGGCAGCCCCTTTGATTTGCCCTAGGCAAGCGAGACTGGGAAGCCTGTTTTGTTTAGGTAAGAAAATAATCGGGGGCATGAAAGGCGTTTACCCGATCGGGCACAAAATCAAAACCAGTCAAGCCGATAGTAGGACAGATCAGACGGCGACCGGCCTAGGAGCCTAGTAAAGATGGGCGAGATGTGACCGATAAGTAGACAGTGCGCAACTTAGAATTCAATATTGGCGACTTTTTTAATCCACGATTGTGTGCCGTGAAGACCGCATGAGCAGCCGATTTGTCGTTACCGGGGGCGCCGGCTTCGTGGGAAGCCATTTGGTCCAGCTTCTCTTAGGCCAGGGAGACGTGCTTGCCCTATCGCGCAGCTTGATCGGCGTTGAACATCCGCGGCTGACTTTCATAAGGGCTGATCTGGCGTTGACGATTCCCGATTCCAGGGCGTTTCGAGGAGCAACCGTCATTCATTGTGCTGCCGTGATGAACTCGGCAGACCGCAGCACTCTATGGTCCTCCAATGTGGTGGCTACCTGGAATTTGCTTGAATGGGCTATCCGCCATGAAGTTCGCCACTTTGTGTTTTTCAGCAGCGGCGGCGTCTACGGCTACGCCAAGGATCGTCCTTGGTCGGAAGTCGATCCGACCAATCCTATTGGCTTCTACGGGCACACCAAGCTGATGGCAGAAGACTTGACGCGCGCTTTTCAGGACACGACCAAGCTGCCCGTTACGGTGATCCGCCTTTTCTTCCCTTATGGCGAAGGCCAAAAACGCGGCATTTTCCGGTTGATCTCCGACGCTGTGCAGAAGGGAACGGCCCTGACAGTCAACCGCGGCGGCGCCCCTCGGATCAATCCGGTTCACATTAGCGATGTGGTTTCAGCGACGGAAATGCTCCTCGCCCAGTCGGCCGGGTATCGCGTTTTCAACCTGTGCGGCGACGAGACAGTTAGCTTTCTAGACCTGGTTAAACAGAGTGAAGCGAAATACGGGAAGAAGGCCGTGCTAGAATCTTCCGATCTTGACCACGACGATTTGTTGGGAAGCAATCGCTTACTAAGAGAGCGCACGGGTTGGCTGCCAATCCGGAGGTTAGCCGCTTAACACACGAGGAAATGGACGAGGCCATCAGCCCGAAAGGACTTGGGTAATGAGCAATCACTATGGGATTCATGGATCGCATGTTTTGATTACCGGCGGCGCTGGTTTTATCGGTACAACGCTGGCCTCGCGGCTTGTCGAGGATAACAAAGTCACTCTCTTCGATAATCTACACAACGATGCGCTAAAAAATACGCCCCTGAAGAACCATCGCAATATTCACTTCATCAAGGGAGATATTCTCGATTCGGCAAGCCTAGCTCAGGCCCTTGACCAAAGCGTTGAGTATGTGATTCATTGTGCGGCGATAGCCGGCGTTGATACGGTTCTAAATAATCCGCTTAAGACGCTCGAGGTCAACCTCATCGGGCTCTCCAAGGTCCTCGAAGCAAGCGCCAAGCTGAAGAAGCTCAAGCGCTTCGTGGATTTTTCCACCAGCGAAGTGTACGGCCAAAGGGCTTACAACGTCGACGAGCAAACGATTCACCCGCGCATCACAGTGGGTGAGGCGCGGTGGACCTACTCAATCAGTAAGCTCGCCGGGGAGTTTTTAGCTCATTCCTATCACAAGGTCCATAAGCTTCCCACCGTAACGATTCGGCCCTTTAACGTCTACGGCCCCAACCAAGTTGGCGTAGGAGCAATCCATCACTTCATACTCCGGGCGTTGCGGAACGAAGATTTGACGGTCCATAACGACGGCATGCAAATTCGCGCCTGGTGTTATATCGACGATTTTGTGCACGGCGTGTTGTTGGCCATGACCAGTGAGAATTCCAGCGGCAAAGCCTATAACATCGGCAATACGCGCAGCGCCCTGACGACCTACTGCCTGGCTCGGCTCATTGTGGCCACGGCGAAAAGTTCTTCGAACTTAGTGTTCAAGAAGCTCAACTATCCCGACGTCGAGATTCGCATTCCGGATATCACGGCGGCGCGAACCGATTTCGACTTCCATCCTCAAGTGGACATCGAAGACGGCATCGAACGCACCATTGGCTGGTATCGCGCCCACCAAACTCCTGCGCCATTGTTGAAGTCGGCCTAATGGATAAGTCGAAGATAAAAGAAAGGCCAGCGGGATTGGTAGCTCCCTGGCAAACCGGCGCCAGCGATTGCAAGGATAGCTGCAATGAAATCGCTTCACTTGTGTAATGTAGCCAACGTTGCCTATGGAAACTGCAAAATCCTCAATCAAACCGATCATCAAGCGGAATTGCGGTGTCACGATCTCTTGCATTTGATGAGCCAGCCGGAGTGGGACGATTTGGATCTCAACTCCGAAGATTTTCCCAATGAAAACGATTTCACAGTAAACTCGGCCGACTTCGGTTCATATAAACGTCCGTCTTGGTTTCTAAATTCGCCGGTCTGTCCCAAAGCGGTCACGCTGCCTGAAATCGCCGATCGGATTTTGCCTAACGCCCTCAACAACAAAAGCAGGCTGGCCATCCGCCGCGCCGAATCTTTGAAACGCCGTCTCATGCACTCCGTCAAGACCGCGGTCCCTTCCGGCTTCAAGGAGCTTCTTCGGCCTTCTTATCACCGTGCCTTGTCCATGACCCGGCGCGTCTTAATGAGAAAGCCGGTTCAGCCGGTATTTGAATCGCCCCACCTTTCCGCCGACGTATTGAAAACCCGCATTCAAGAGTTAATCGAAACCTCACGGCGCTTTGAACCGGAATGGCATTTAACCAAGGATATGCTTTCTCTCTATCGGGCGCATGCTCACTGGCTTGATCGCCACCTGACCGACCATGACGTGACCATGGCCTATGTCTATACGCCGATTTACGCCATGATTCAGGGCCGCACACCCTATGTCAGCATCGAAATCGGCACCATGCGCGATCTGCCCTTCGATGGCACGGCCATGGGTAAAATGCTCGCGCTGGCCTATCGCTTATCGGACCAAGTCATTATCACGAACCCGGACGTGATCACGCAGGCCAAGCGACTGGGCTTGGAGCGGATCCGATTCTGTCCGCACCCGGTTGATGAGGCTATCTTCAGGCCCAGTGAGACCGACAGTGCGTTGCGCAAGGAACTTCAAGCGAAGTATGATGCCGACTACGTCCTTTTGGCAGCCGCCCGCCAAAACTGGGCTGTCAAAGGCAACGACCGCCTGCTCCGGGCATTTGCCGAACTTCTTTCCCGGGGCATTAAAGCGGTGCTGGTCATCCCCGGTTGGGGCCAAGAGATCGCCCAAAGCAAGGTGTTGTGCCGTAATCTGAATATTGCCAAAAGGGTGGCCTGGATCCCGCCGGTTTCAGAACCGGTCCTCCTGAAATACTATCAAGCCTCGGATCTCATCCTGGATCAGTTCGTCCTGGGTGTTTTCGGCCTGATAACTTGCAAGGCTCTATCCTGCGGCAAGGCCGTTCTAACGTCCTATGACAAACCGACTCACGCTTGGTGCTTCACCGAGCATCCACCGGTCGTGCATTGCAGTTCGGATAAGGAGATCTTTGACGCCATGTACGGCTTACTCAAGGCGCCGGACCGTATTGCCGAGATCGGCCAGGCGGCGCGGCGGTGGGTAGAGAGGCATCATTCAAAAAAAGTGGTCCAAGGAATATTGATGGACGTCATGAACTGCGCGGTGGATCACGCAAACAGGAATGGTTCTGCCGCGCGTTTTGCCGGTCCTCGTCTAAAAATCGCCTGAGATTAAAATCTTGGCGCCAGTCTAGCGATTGTCATCTTTGCTTCCTGGATTGTCAGCGCGCCAGGTCGTTCCAAGGAAAAAAGCATGTCACGATCGACGTCAGTCGTCCCAGCAGATTTCCACTTAGCCGATGTTGTCGCCACCGTACCGACTCCGGCCATCTCATTGCGGGAACAGGCGAGCGCGGCCCTGACCAGGTTGGCTAAGATTATCACCTTAAATGAGCAAGCCGCCGAGCTGCTGGTTTGGCTTCTGGACATCGCCCATTCCCCCCTCGCGAAATTGAGCTTCATCACCAAGAAATCAATTCGACGCAGGCTTACCGATTTTATTGGCAATCTATGGTTAACCGGACCTGGCAACGATACGGCATCTGCAAAAACTGGTAAGAAGCGAATTCGCCTTGATTCGATTCCGATTGTTGCCGAACCAATCGCCGGTTGCCCGGCGTTGCTTTCTCTTGCTTCCGTTGCTCAGCCCGATGCTATTCCGGGCGACCACCTGGCGACTCCTCTATTGGCGTTGATTGACGAAGAATGGCAACGGGCCGTCGCACGTTTCTCGGTGCGCTTCGGCGAGCGGTGGTCGGTGACCGAGGAGGATTTCTCAGCATTCAAAGCGGCGGCCGATGCTTTCACCGAGCGACTGGCCACGTTTTCCGGCTTGATTTTCACTCACGGGATGGCGTCAGTCAGTGCACTGCTAGCCGCAGTTCGCCCGTACGTGCCGGTGGAAACCGGTCTGACGCTGGATCTCTTGCGCGGGGACTGTGCCGAAGGCCGCATGCTAGCCATGGCGTACCGGGAAGCGCCGGTTGTCATCGCCACCAGCCGATTGGTTCTCGACGGCCTCAAAAGCATGGATTTGCGCCATCTCCATTACATAGCTTTGGACTGTAGCGATATACCGCAGGAAAAGATCGCCCTACAACTGGACGCCGTTCGTGCCCAGGTTTTCGATTCAGGACCCGCCCATTTCTCCGGGTTCGATTCCCTTTGCCAGAAGCGGATGGAGCTGCCTTACGAAGCCGCCTCGGTTGAGGATTATGATTCGAAATACCACGGCGGCGTCGCCTATCAGATCATGGATCAGAAGCTAGTGGACATCGTGGCTCAAAGCCTCGCTCGCTTGCAAGTTAAGAACCCGCGCATACTTGACCTTGGATGCGGTCCCGGCTCTTTGGTGAACCATCTGCGCCAGGTGCCCGGCGCTCAGCTCACCGGCGTCGATCTGGTTCCGGAAATGATCCGTGCCGCCCAAGAACGGTATCCCGACGTCAATTTTCTGGTAGACGATGCGGAGTCGCTTTCCTTTCCGGATGAAAGTTTCGATCTCGTGCTATGCAGCGGCATGTTGCATCACTTGCCCACCTTGGATATGGCAATGCACGAGATTCTCCGCGTCCTAAAGCCGAACGGCCTCTTCGTTGCTCGGGAACCGAACGAAGACAATTTCTCTTCTCGACAGCCCCAGCTAGCCTATGCGCACCTTTGCATGCGCCATTTCCTTTTCCACGCGCGCGGCATCAAGCCGATCATTGAGCCAGAAGCGCACAAATATCACAAATCATTTACATTTGGCGGCTTGGTTGAGGAAATGGGCCGCTACAGCTATGTCGAGCGCTTCCACACCGACCTGATGGTTTCGTATTTCTACGACGAGGTCATGACGGATGCCGCCGATACCGCTCGCCTGGCTCGACTCGATGACACGCTAACCGGACAGCCGGGGCTTAACGTCGTGGTCGTCGCCCGAAAGTGCGACCGGATAGGTATTGATCAAGCTGTCGAAAAGGCCGTGGACCGGACGAAACAGCTCAACGCGGTGGCCCGGAACCACTTTGAAGCGCTTCTTGAGTTTGCCGAAGAGCTGTTCGAGCGGCACCCGACCGATTTTTCCCCCGACGTATCGGTCATCGAAGGCAGCCAGTCCGATTGCCTGGTTAAGGCCGCTGGAAAAGGGCAGAGGGTGTTGCTCGCCAGCGACGATAAAGGACTGGGCCAAAAGCTAGTCGGCCAACTGCACAAGCGGCTAGCGCAGGATCAGGCGCCCGAGAAGCATGCCGGGCCGCGAATCGCTCTTTGGGGCGGAAAAATGAACGGCCAAGATCTAGGGAAGTCCTATGATGTTGGTCTCGTCGTTGTTCGAAAAACGATGACGGCTGAAGAGCTTAGGCAGATTATCAATTCTGTATGCGACTATGGCCTTGTTCTTCTTGAATTGTTGCCCGGCGCTACGGTTAGTCCGATACTCAGCGCGGAGTCTCAGTATTTTGCCACCTTGCCGGTGCCCGCCTGCGCGGAGAAAGCCCCCGGATTCCGCCTACGGGCATTAGTGAGCAAGCTCCGCCACACCCAGCGCGATTTCTACAAAGCGCTGAGCGTTGCCCTTAACTTTGAGCTTTCCCGAACGCTTGAGCAATACCGAGACCCGCTAGCTCAGATCCTCTTCGCTTGTGATGACATCGAAGTGCGCTACTCCCATCAATTTAGCCGCAATCACCAAATGAACCAAAACATGAGCTTTGACAGCGTGCTCAATCGGGCGCTCGCGCCGGAGAAACGCTGAGACCATCAGATTTGTCCTAATCAAACATCCCCAGTTGCAGCTTTGCCGCGTCGGACATCATGTCTTTGTCCCAAGGCGGGTCCCAGACGAGATCGACCTCCACCAACTGAACTTCGGGAATAGCTTTGACGCGGGATTCGACCTCGCCGGGAAGAGAACCGGCGACGGGGCAAGCGGGGGTGGTGAGCGTCATGCGGATGCCGACTTTGCCCGTGGCAGGGTCGGCGTTGATGTCGTAAACGAGGCCTAATTCGTAAATGTTAACGGGGATTTCGGGGTCGTAGACGGAGCGCAGGGCCGCGATAACTTTTTCTTCAAGGGTCGCGCCCGCAGGCGCGGGCTTGGGTTGGGGCATTTTCTTTTCGCCGCTTAGCTGCAGCGAAAATCGTTCGGCCGGTTGATTGTCCATGGCTCACTCCGTCGAAACCGTTTTGTCCTCGCCATGCAACGCCGCTTGAAACGTGTGCCAGGGAAGCGTGGCACACTTAACGCGGACGGGAAATTCGCGCACCCCTGCGAAAACCGCTAACTTGCCAAGTTCCTCAGTGCGATCCGACTTGCCGGTCACAAGATCGTGAAAGTTCGCAAATAACCTTTCGGCCTGGGCCAGGGTCTTGCCTTTGAGCATCTCGGTCATCATGGAAGCGGAAGCCGTCGAGATGGCACAGCCGGTGCCTTGAAACGTCACTTCCTTGACTACATCGCCTTCCAATTTCAGATAGACCGTCACCTTATCGCCGCAGAGTGGATTAAAGCCCTCGACATGCCGGCTGGAACCTTCCAGCTTGCGGAAATTGCGCGGCTTCTTTTGATGATCGAGGATGACCTGCTGATAAAGTTCGCGAAGGTCGGACATGGACAGCATAATTCCAATAAGGGCCGAAGATGCTTATGCCATTTCTCTCGACAGCACCTTGAATAGAGGATGCTTCAAGGGATCTATCTTTCTTTCAAGCCTCAATTGCACGTTAAAAATCTTGGAGGACACCCATCCGTCTTGAATCGGGGACTGCTCGTAAGCGGAGGCACCACGAGAGAAAATGTCAAAACGATCCAAGTCTTTCCGAACATCAACGAGCCAATACTCGGGAATTCCAGCGCGCCAATATAAATCCATTAGCTCCATAGTGTCTTTGCGAACGGAGTTTTTGCTGACAATCTCTAAAACTACATCAGGACTTCCGCACAATTCGAGGCATGTGCCATCGTGTCGCTCCACGAGGGTTAGCTTTCCGGATTGGATGGTGGACCAAAAATAGAATAGGCCGTCGGGCTCGGTAGAAAGATCGGCCGATTCATTGGTCAGTATCATTCTGTCCGGAACAAATCGACCTTTCCCGGTTTCTTGCAACGTTAGGAATAGGAACGAAAAAGCCGCTTTGACGACGCTATGAGTAAAGAATTCTTCCATGGACAGGTCTACCCACACCTCGCCGTGTAGAAAACCGATACGGCCCCGTTCTGGAAACTCCCCCGAGTAAATCCACCGCCGATAACTACCCAGATCCTCAACCCAACCCGGAACAGCAATCTGATCGTTAATAACAACTTTCCCTCTGCGGAGGGACGGGGCAGGAGTTGAAGGAAGAACTGCAATGCCTGGTTCGGTTATGTTTACTGGACTCATCGCTTGATCCTCTAGGCTTCGACAGGCCCTAAGCAAACACCTCCTGAGCCTTGTGCAGTCCGCGCACCAAGGCGTCTATTTCCTCTTGGGTATTGTACAAGGCAAAGGAAGCCCGTGCGGTGGCCGGGACGCCGAAGCGGTCCATGAGCGGCTGAGTGCAATGGTGCCCGGTGCGGATGGCAATGCCTTCGCGGTCCAAAATGGTGCCGAGGTCGTGCGGATGTATGCCTTCGAGAACAAATGATAAGACGCTGGCTTTCTCCTTAGCCGTGCCAATGAGGCGCAGGCCGGGGATTTCCGAGACGGCGGCCGTTGCGTATTCGAGAAGGTCCTGCTCGTGAGCCATTACGGCGTCCCAGCCCAGGCCACGTAAGTAGTCAAGAGCCGTGCCTAGGCCGATAGCGCCGGCGATGTCGGGGGTGCCGGCCTCAAACTTGTAAGGCAGCACATTGTAGGTCGTCTTTTCGAACGTGACGGAACTGATCATGTCGCCGCCGCCCTGGTAAGGCGGCATGGCTTCAAGCAGCTTGGCTTTTCCGTAAAGAACGCCGATGCCGGTTGGCCCATAGATTTTGTGGCCTGAGAAGGTGTAGAAGTCGCAATCGAGATCTTGCACATTCACCGGCATATGCGGGGCGGATTGAGCGCCGTCGAGCAGGACGGGTACGTTCCGGCGATGGGCCAAGTCGATGATCCGCTTGACGGGATTTACCGTACCTAGCGAATTGGACACATGGACCACAGAGACGAACTTGGTTCGTGGATTGAGCAGCTTCTCATACTCGTCTAGCAGCAACTCGCCCTGATCGTTGATCGGGATGACGCGCAGCTTGGCACCTTTCTCGTCGCACAAAATCTGCCAGGGAACGATATTCGAGTGATGCTCCATGGCCGAAATGATAACTTCATCGCCGGCCTTCAGGTTCTTGCGGCCATGAGTCTGAGCCACCAGATTGATCGCTTCCGTGATGCCGCGGACGAAAATAATTTCGCGCGCCTCGGCGGCTCCGATAAAGCGCTGGACTTTGGCGCGGGCTTCCTCGTAGTCGTGCGTGGCTCGCTCGCTGAGCCAATGAACGCCCCTGTGAACATTGGCATTTATCGTTGTGTAATAGCGAGTCAACGTATCGAGAACGATCTGAGGTTTCTGCGTCGTGGCAGCATTGTCCAAATAGACAAGTGGATTGCCGTGAACCGTCTGCTTCAGGATGGGGAAGTCCTTCCGAACGCGGACTACGTCGAGTTTAGGGAACGCCATCTTCTTGGTCCCGGTGCGGGAGCGGGTATTGGGAAAAGCTATGGGAAGGCTCATACCACCACCTCCTTGGGACTCCGCACCTTCTGGACCTCGGGCAACTGTTGGCTGGCAAGCAAGGCCCGCTCTAGTTGGTCGCGGATGGGGTCAATTGGAATCCGGCCCACGATGTCGTTGGCGAAAGCGTAGGTCAGCAGGTGGCGAGCCTCTCGGTCGCCGATGCCGCGCGAGCGCAAATAAAAGATCGCTTCCTGATCGAGCTGGCCGACCGTCGCGCCGTGGGTGCATTTAACATCGTCGGCATAGATCTCCAGTTGCGGCTTGGTGTTGATGGTTGCGTCATCGGACAGAAGGAGGGTCTTATTCGTTTGCTTGGCGTCGGTCTTTTGGGCATCTTGGCGGACGAGAATTTTGCCGTTGAAAACCCCTCGTGCCTTGTCACTCAGAATGCCCTTGTAAAGTTCATGACTGGCGCAGTTAGGCTTGGCATGATCGATGAACGTATGGTTATCAATCAACTGTTGACCACTTCCGACGTAAAGACCGTTGAGCGTACACTCACAGTCTTCCGCCCCCAGGACGGCATTGATATCGTTGCGAACCAGTGCGCCGCCTAGTGCGATATTTTGTGAGGCGAATTGGCTGCCGCGATCCTGCTGCACCTGCAGAGTCGCGATGTGGAACGCTCGGTTGCCTTCTTCTTGCACTTTGTAATGGTCGACCTTCGCTCCGGCGCCCACAACGATTTCCGTCACGGCATTGGTGAAGTAATCGTTCTCTTTAAGGCCGACAAACTTCTCCACAAGGCGAATTTGGCTGTTTGCTTCTGCAATCACCAAGCAGCGACGATGCCAGACGATCGGTCGGCCGAATGCGGCCGCCATGGTGAGCACCGTGATCGGGTACTCGATCACTTGGCCTTTGGGCACGTAGATGAACGCGCCATCGCTGAGGAAAGCCGTATTGAGCGCGGTAAAGGGTTGACTCTTGTAGTCGGCATAGCGGCCTAAATGCGGCTCAACGAGTTGAGGATGCGTTATCAGCGCTTCGCCCAGGCGGGTGATGATGACGCCTTCGGGGAGAGCCGGGCCGCGATGATGCACAAACGGTTTGTAACCGTTGACGCAGAGGATAAGCGATCCCTTCGCCTCATCAGGGTCGACGTGTGCGTACTTGTCACGCTGACCCTCTGCCTCATAGCGACCGAGCTCAAAAGGAACTGCCGCGAGCGGGGCGATATTGGTGAACCGCCATTCTTCATCGCGCGTCTTGGGGAAGCCCAAGTCGGCGAAGCGGGCGATGGCGGCCTTACGCAGGCGGTGAATGCCCGGCGTGCCTTGCCGCATGAGGTCTTTTTCGTGGCGATCGAAGTCCGCAAGGTACGTGCTCTTTTCTTGGGTTGCAGTCGTCATGGGCCTCACGCTCCCCTGTCGGGTCGCGGCTAAACGGAAAATGTCGGTCAGGGTTTAGACAGATTGAGTTTGTTTGAGGATGTCTTCGATCCAGCCGTAACCTTTTTCTTCGAGTTCCAGGGCCAGTTCCTTCCCGCCGGACTTGACAATGCGTCCGTCAAATAGGACGTGAACTTTGTCGGGCACGATGTAGTTAAGCAGTCGTTGATAGTGCGTGATAACGAGCGTGGCCCGCTCAGGGCCGCGCAGAGTATTAACGCCGTCGGCCACGATACGGAGGGCATCGATGTCGAGGCCGGAATCCGTCTCATCGAGGATGGCCAGCTTGGGATCGAGCACGGCCATCTGAAAGATTTCGTTGCGCTTCTTTTCGCCGCCGGAAAAGCCTTCGTTGACCGGGCGCTTCAACAAATCCTCATCAATGTGGATGAGCCGGAGCTTGTCTTTGACCAGTGTCAGGAAATCCATGGCGTCGTATTCTTCTTGGCCGCGGTGTTTGCGTATGGCATTGACGGCGGCCCGCAAGAAATACGTATTGCTGACGCCCGGAATCTCGACGGGATATTGGAACGCCAAAAAGATCCCTTCGCGAGCGCGCTCTTCGGGCGCCATTTCCAAGAGATCTTTGCCCTCATAGAGGACTTCGCCCGACGTCACTTCGTATGCCTCGCGCCCGGCCAGGACGCCGGCTAAGGTGCTCTTGCCCGAGCCGTTAGGCCCCATGATCGCATGCACCTCGCCCGCCTTAACGGTGAGATTGATGCCACGGAGAATTTCATGATCGCCGACTTGGGCGTGAAGGTTTTTGATTTGAAGCATTATCTAAAGTCTCGAATTTATGTCAGTTGGTTTGCCGAACTTGGACAACACGCACCATGCAATCGCTCGGATCGACATAAAAAAGTACAGCCAGCGGGTCGTCAGTGAAGGTGCGAAACGCGCCCAGCGGAACTCCCTTTCTATGAGCGTCGCTTGCTAACTCTCGTTCAATTCGGTCGGACGCGTCCGCGACAGCTTGCCGGTCGGTCGCCCGCGTCCAGATCCGCGCTAACTGAGATTCGGCAAGCTTTATCCAAGTAACGGTGTATTTCATTCCTTGCTCTGGTGGGCAAGGATGCGTTTCCAGACCTCGGCAAGGCTGCTCCCTCTAGAGTCCTCGGCCAAGGCGCGCTCTGCTTCAGCTAGATCGAAGAGATCGGCTAATTCATGGCGGCTCTTTGCATCCAATCGCACACATGGTGTGAAGTGGCCCAAGACCTTGCCATCCTCACCCCGAATTTCAGCCTTTTCCCGGAGCGGCGCTAGGAGCGCTTGGAGTGCTGCGTCGGCGGTGATAACAGTCATGTCTGACCTCAATCCTGATGGCAAACCTTAAGTGACCTTTTTTGCTATTGAATGCCTTGGAAACCAGGTTTCACCGGCAATTCAAAGATAGATGGTAAAGGGAGCTCAGAATTACTGTGCTGAATTCGATTGCCATGGGGCTCCAAAATGGCAGAACTCTTAGCCAACGCTCCCCTCCAAACTCACGCCAAGCAACTTCTGCGCTTCCACCGCGAATTCCATTGGCAAATTTAGAAATACTTGTTTGCAAAAGCCGTTGACGATCATGTTGACTGCGTCTTCGGCTGATAGCCCGCGTTGCTTGCAGTAGAAAATCTGGTCTTCGCCGATCTTCGAGGTCGATGCTTCATGCTCCACTTGGGAACTCTTGTTGCGGATCTCGATATAGGGGAAAGTGTGAGCTCCGCAGCGGTCGCCCAAGAGCAGCGAGTCGCACTGCGAATAATTGCGGGCGTTGGCCGCGCCTTTCTGAACCTTAACTAAGCCGCGATACGTGTTTTGGCCGTTGCCCGCGGAAATGCCCTTGGAGACGATCGTACTCTTGGTGTTCTTGCCGATATGGATCATTTTCGTGCCGGTATCGGCCTGCTGTTTGTTGTTGGTAAGGGCCACCGAGTAAAATTCGCCGACTGAATTGTCGCCTTGCAGAATGCAGCTTGGATATTTCCAGGTAATGGCCGAGCCTGTCTCGACTTGGGTCCAGGAAATCTTCGAATTGACGCCCCGGCAAGCGCCGCGTTTGGTGACGAAGTTGTAGATGCCGCCCCGGCCCTCTTTGTCGCCGGGATACCAGTTTTGCACGGTGGAGTACTTGATTTGCGAATTAGCGCCGACGGCCACCAGTTCAACGACGGCCGCATGCAATTGATTCGTGTCGCGCATCGGCGCGGTGCAGCCTTCCAGATAGCTGACGTATGCGCCCTCCTCGGCCACAATCAAAGTTCGCTCGAATTGACCGGTCTCCGCCGCGTTAATGCGGAAGTACGTGGACAACTCCATCGGGCAGCGCACGCCTTTGGGGATGTAGCAAAATGAACCGTCGCTGAAGACGGCGGAGTTGAGTGCCGCGAAGAAATTGTCGTTATAAGGGACGACCGAGCCCAAGTACTGACGGACCAACTCCGGATGATTGTGCACGGCCTCGGAAAACGAGCAAAAAATGATGCCCATTTTCGCTAGCTTGGCCTTGAACGTCGTGGCCACCGAGACGCTGTCGAAGACCGCATCGACGGCCACGCCACTCAGCCGTTTTTGCTCGTCGAGCGAAATGCCCAGTTTCTCGAAGGTCTGGCGCAGTTCCGGATCGACCTCGTCGAGGCTGTTGACTTTCTTTTTGGGCTTTGGCGCCGAGTAATAAATAATGTCTTGATAATTAATCGGCGCGATCTTCAGGTGAGGCCACCAGCGCGGCTCTGCCATCGTTTGCCAATGACGAAAGGCTTTCAATCGCCATTCCAGCAGAAATGCCGGCTCATTCTTTTTGGCTGAGATCATGCGGACAATGTCTTCGTTGAGTCCGCGCGGCAGGGCGTCGGCCTCTATGTCCGTGACAAAGCCGTGCTTATATTCACGATTGGCAAGTTCTTCAATCGTCCGCGTCGCAGTTGTCATCGCTGGTCCTTAAACCAAATGCTTTCTTTTTCTTTAACCGCAAAGAAAACCGACAATTAATCCTCAGATACAGTCGCCAGGCTAACCATAGGCAAGTCGGTAATCCGAACAGACTCGGCCAGCCTGACTCGGACCATATCGGCGATCTGCCCCTCGCTTTCAAGGAGATCGCCCAGAGTGATGCGGTCGAGCAGGCGTCGCATCCACTCGCCCAGCGTCTGCCACAAGCCTCGCAGCGTGCAGCCTTCGTGGTGGACGCAAATGCTGCCCTTCTCTGTCCCGGCATGGCGCTCACAGTAGCCGGGATCATCAAAAAGCGGCTCGCCAAGAGCCAAGAGCACCGACCCTAAACGAACTTCAGCCGGCGGCTCGGTCAGGCGGTATCCCCCAACCCGGCCGCGCACGCTTTCGATGATGCCTGCTTGCCGCAGCACGCCCAAGAGCTTGGCGACATAGGGCACGGATAGTTTCTCCGCAGCCGCGATTTCGGAAATGGTCGGGTGATGTTCGTCGTTTTGCGCGCGTGCCAACCGCAAAAGGCACCGCAAGCCGTATTCTTCTTGAGCCGAAATCTTCATCGTAAACGCCCACTTGAGGTCCGGGGCTGATACACATTTATTCTAGGAATATGTACTTTTTAGTCAACTTTAATGGCAAAGAAGCGCGTGATATTTCCGTGGCGTTATTCCTTTAGTTGCAATGGGTTGTAGCCCTCTTCTAAGAGAGGTTGCTGTAATCGGCATCTGACAAACGGTTAAGAGATGTCGAAATCGGTCCTTGCTTACCTGCCAGTCCCTTTAGCACTTTTGCTCTATTTATGTCTCATTTCCAACCCGCCCGAAAGGATCAGCAAGCGATCAAGCCGGCTTATCTCTTCATTCAGACGGCTTGTCGGGCTCGTTCGTTTGAATTGGAGACATGCCCCGTGAGCGAAGGTTGCATCGCCGCGCTGAGCATAAAGCCAGGCTAGCGCCCAGTTAGTCTCTGAATGTCCGGGGTCGGCGGCTAAGGACTTTCGATATAAGTTGACGGCCTCGTCCGACTCGCCTTCCACCCAGTAGGTGCTTGCCAACCGCTCCAGCCGTACCGCCTCAGAGGGAGCTCCGCCGGCCCGCTCCCAGATGAGGCGAGCTTTTCGCGGGTAGCCCAGGTGCATGAATACTCCGGCCAATCGATCGGCAACAGGCCAGGTCCAGGTCTGGCCCCGCTGGTCGACTTTTTCGGCTAGGAGCGTGGCTTCAATTGGCCGTCCGGATTGCAGCAAGCGCACCGCAGTATCGAAAAGTTCCTTGCCATGGCCCGCAGGCGAATTGATTGGCGGCGCAACCCGATCGAGCAATCGGCGGATTGCCTCGGCCTGTTCACGGGCCAAGCGACCTGTTGCCAACAATCGGGCTCCGATATCCCGCTGCGCGTCGATCATTCTTCGGGCGCCAAACGATTGGAGCAGCGTTTGTAGAACGATTTCATTGTCTGGGGCGCGTTCAAGGGCCTGACGGAAACAAAAAGTCGATTGCGCCCAGCCTAAGCTCAGGGTCGGGTCCCAGTCCTCGTGAGGTCCGACGGGCGCTCTTTCGTTGTCAAAGAGCAGCATCCCAAAGCAATTGCCTCTTGTTATCCAAGCAGCGGCTGATTCCGGGTCTTCGCGCAACGCCTGCTGTGTACGGTCTAGCGACAGCAGCAGCCACGGGATTTGATGCTCCCGGGCGCCAAAGCCCGGCCGGCCTAATGTCGCGCCTATTTGGTACGCTGCGTCCGCTTCTTCACCGGCCGCCCCGGCCGTATTCGGCTCGGAAGGCGCCTGCGGATCTTGAAAGTGCCGGGCAGCCGGGTCAAATGTTGGAAACCGCCGATCGCGCTCACGAGCGTTCGCCTGTACGAAAACGGCGGCCAACGCGTCAAAGTAAACGCAGCGCCAACGTGGACCGGAGAGGAGGGCGGCCTCTCTTTGGATATTGCCGTCGTGAGCCAGCATAATTACAACGTCGCCTAGTTGGTCGAGGCCGGGCCAACGGCCGCCCGGTTTGTTAAGTTGCTTTTCAATTTCGATGTAGCGCTGAAACGTTTCCGGCGTGGGCGTTTCCAAACGGGCATCCATAAAAACCTTGCCATTCGGAGCATTGTGGTAGACATAGACGCATGACTGCGCGATGTCGTACACCAGGGCACGCTGAGGCAGGTCGGGCTGCCCGGCAAAGCAAGCTGCTTCGTGGGCAAATGTCAGCGGCTTTTCTCGCAAACGAAGTTGGCGCGGATCACCGATCCAGCGGGCATAGTGTCCGCCGGTTACACCGTAAACACAACCCGCCAGAAGCGCTATCATTCCGAGCCGGCATAAAAACGCCGTGCCCGTGCGCCAGCGGGCCGCGGCATCTTTCTTGAGCAAGTGTCCGACCCAGCCGCCTAAATTGGCGGAGAGAAGCACCCCCGCCACAAGCCCGAAGCGGCCGAAACTGTTGACCGCCTGCAATGCCAGGTAAGCAAACAACCCGGCCAAAAGCATGCCGAACAAATCTCCCGTCTGCCGAAATATCAGACCACCAGTCAGACCTCCGGCTAGCCCAGCGACGGCCAAAAGCCATCGGGAAGGCTCTTCGCTGTCCATGTAACTATTTAGCCAGGCGCTCCAGGCCGCCATAGCGATTCCGCCGACCAGGCACAGCAGTGCAGCGGCACGACATCGCCTCAGTGCCCACGCAGCCACCGAGGCGAACCCGAGAAGAAGCAGCGGCATTGCGTTTCCGATCTCCACCATGAACCCAACCCGGTCATGCCCGGTTAATTTCGGGATTTGCAGCGACAGCAAAATCGTCACCGCGAGCGATACGCCAAGCCATAAAAGCCAAGAGCGCAGCTTAGCCGCTGATTGCCGCTTGACATCGTCTTCGGCACGCAACGCCTTCCAAACAGCGGGGAGCAAGAAGCTTACCGGCAAAACGAAAAGCAAGAAAAAGAACACACTAAGAAACCATCGTTCCCCGCCGGCCGTTTGCTTTCCGGCGAGCGAAGCGTAGCTCCGCGGACTCATGAATTCTTGAATGTATGTCTTGTAAGGGTTGCCCGCTTGCGCCACTTTAGGGTAGAGCTTCAGGGGGAACAGCGTCCCCTCCAGGCCGTAAGGGTTAAGCAGGCAGCACACCAGAACCGCTCCAGACGCCCAAGCCAAGTGCCCAGTCGCCTTCGGCCGGACTGGCGGCACCTGTTCTAATCGAAATAGCCGTACCCCAGCCCGGCGCGCCGCCCATGCCAGCCACCACAGGCCTAAGACAAGAGGCCCAAAGATAAACAGCCCATGCATGTTGACCCACAACAATTGCAGCGCCGGCAGCAACCACACCAGCCGTGGCCGCTCCTCGATGTGAGCCAATACCGCTAAGAAGCCGCTGAGAAAAAGCAGCGTGAACATTTCCGGACGCGGGTCGAAGCGAAAAGCCGCTAGCGCCAGACCGAGCAGCATAGCGAACACGACGACAGGCAGGGGCGCCACCGCGGGTCGGCAAGCCAGGGCCGTTGCGAAGGCGGCTGCCGTGACCGCGGCAGTAACAAGGAGGACGCCGGCGATACCGGCAGCGCGGTGCGCGGTCGCCATAATGATCTGGAACAGCCAGTGCAGGTCGATCCAGCGCTGATCGGCTGATCCGAAGCTGAACGGGTCCAGATTCGGCGTTTGCCGATTTTGCAGAATCCACTCCCCGCCGCGCAGGTGCCACCAGATGTCGTTGTCCTGCATCTCGAAACAGGCGAGCAAGAATGCCAACCCGGCCAAGAGCAAAAACAGCAATAAGCCGGCCAGGCGCGTGGACGATCGCAGAATGACAGCAGAAGGCAGCATGCAGATTTCGCCGCGATGGGAACTAGGGCAGGAACATTGTAGAATGCCGCGCCGGCCAGACAACCACTAGGGTTTATCGCAATCCGTTGGAGTCCGTAAACCGTCTAATTTAAGGCAGCGTTAAGCCAATTCCGTACCAGGATTCTGCCATGTGCCAACCCGTTGGATTTATCGGTTTATGGATTCTTCTGGCCGTTTCCTGCCAGGCCGACCCGCTTCCTGGCGATGCCAATTTAAAGAAGCTCATCAAGCAATTGGGCAGTGAATCCTTCAGTGAACGCGAGGCGGCCAGCAAAGCGCTTGAAGCCATAGGCGAACCTGCCATGGAGCTTCTTCATAAAGCATTAACCTCCAGCGACGATCCGGAGGTTCGCTTGAGAGCCGAACACCTGCTCCGGGCCATTGAGCGCGGCTGGCAACTCCAGCTCTTTGAGGGCCATTCCGACGTCGTCCGCGGCGTCGCTCTCTCACCCGCTGGCGGCCTGGCACTCTCGTGCAGCAAGGACCGAACCCTGCGGCTTTGGGACACGAAGTCCGGAAAGGAATTACGCCGGTTTGAAGGCCACACCGATGAAGTCATTAGCGTGGCCTTCTCGCCCGACGGCAAGCGAGCCTTGTCGGGCAGCGAAGACGCCACCATGCGTCTTTGGGATATAGACACAGGCAAGGAATTAAGGCGGTTTGTAGGAAACGGCGACAAGGTAGTAGGCGTCGCCTTTTCCCCCGACGGACACAAGGCCCTTTCCGCCAATGTGGATACGACCGTCCGCCTCTGGGACGTGGAAACCGGCAAGGAACTCCACTGTTTGAAGGGTCACAAAGACCAAGTGTGGTCAGTCGCCTTTAGCAAAGACGGGAAGACGGCTCTCTCGGGAAGCAAAGACTCGACGATGCGGCTATGGGACCTCACGGCCGGCAAGGAACGGCGCTGCTTCCAAGGGCACACCGGCGGCGTCCGCTGCGTTTGCTTCAGTCCCGACGGAACCCAAGCGTTGTCCGGGAGCTATGACGGGACCGTGCGATTGTGGGAACTGGATACCGGCAAGGAACTCAAACGGTTTACCAGACATACCGGCGAAGTCGCTTCGGTCGTGTTTCTGCCCGACGGCCGCCGCGCCGTCTCCGGCGCCATCGACGGCGTCATTCGCCTATTCGATCTCCAGACCGGCAAAGATCTGCGCTGTTTTTACGGCCACGCCGCATATGTCGAGGCCCTGGCTCTAGAGGCCAACGACCGCTGCATCTTATCCGCCGGCTGGGATAAAACCGCCCGCCTCTGGCAACTGCCGAAACTGAAGGCGGATAGGATTCCGGCGGTTAGCCCGAAAAGACTTGAAGCCGGCCAACGTTCAAGTCTGGACAGTTAGCCTGGAAAGCCTGGCTAATTGGACGAAACCTGACACGTCGCAACGAAGGCGTAAATGGGCTAAATGGGAAACGGCTCACCGCAACAGTCGGCACGTTGATTCACTTCTTGACCCGCTTGTGGACGACGAGCGTCTGCGCACCGGAATCGCCCTTGAACTCCGTGGGCCGCTTCTTCCCTTCGGGGTCGAAGCAGACCTTCAGCGTGTCTCCGCTGATGTCGTAGATGCCCAAGATGACCGTCCCTTTGTTCGGGCCGTCGGTCACCTTCGCATCCAGGGTTTTCGGTGACTTGGACGGGTCGAGCTTCTGGGTGGCGGCTTCGACCACCTTGTCACCCGTCTTGACGGAGTACTTGTCGCCGTCGAAGGTGACCGTCATACCCTTGAACTGGTCGGCCGGTAGCTTCTTGCCGCCCGCTTCGACGGACTCGAATGTCCAAGTGCCCTGGAACTTCTTGAGTTCTTTCGCGACATCCGCCTTATCGTCCGCCCGCGCGCCGGTTCCGCCGGATGCGATGAGTCCGAGGCTGTAGAGCAGTGTCACGAGTGCGATTCGCATAAGTCTTCTCCTTCACCTGCATCTCACGGCGTTGATGTTGCCGAACTTGTGCTTCTTTAGGCAAATCGCACTGATAATAAGTGGTCGCCACAGGTTCGTCAATGACCCCTCTCGGCAAGTGATACAAGCGGCCAAGGCGCCTGTCACAGCAGACTCTGCCTGTGATGGCCGGCGATACTCGCCAGAGCTGACCAGCCCGCGGCCTCTGCATTTCTCACAATACAATCGAGAATCGGCTCCATATCGTCCATAACAAGGATATCCCACCCGGCGCCATAATAGGATTCGTAGGCGTCCCCGTATCGCCCTTCACTCTCGGCCAAGGCGCCACGCTCGCACCAATACCGGCGCACACGTTCAAAGAAATCTTTGAAGTGTTTCGACCCCATCACCGCCTTGAAATAGTCGTTTTCGAGCACCTCTGGAGGCAGGGAGTCACGGATTGCGATTAACCTGTCAACCATGAATTTCGTCTTCTGGCCGAGCTCGATTTTCTCCCAATACTCGGTGAAATCAGAAGTTGTTGCGAGCGCTGGAAGGCCCGCGGAGTAGTGCTTGATGGCGCCTCTGAGATCACCCTGGCGCTCTGCAGCCCAGCCTAGCACGGCGAAAGGCCAACTCAGGTCAGTCCGTAAAGCAACGACTGTTTCGGCGTGACCCACCGCGCCGCACCAGTCCTGCTGCGATAGATCTTCAAAGGACATGCCCGTGGCCTTCGCAAGGGGCCTTTCCATCTCTTTGGGAATCAATCCCGTATCGAACAACCACTGCGATAATACAGGCCATTGAACGCCGAGTTTCGTGGCCAATTGGTTGCCGCCGAAGTCGTGACAATACCTTTGCAGCCCGCTCGCGCAGCAGCGTTCGCAAAGCACGCGGCGGACCGCCGTCTCCGCAACACCGGCCTCCAAGAGTCCCAAGATCGGAAGTGCGTGGTGCTGCCTGAGGATCTGCCGCATCCTGGACCGTTGGCCTACACCTTCCAACGATGCGAATGCCCAGCCGGCATATCCGATGTCCTCCAGTCGATGCAGTCGATGTTCCATGCCGTCCAACGGTTCTTCCATCAAGGTTATCGCGGCGTCTAGCAGCAGCGCCTCGCACAGGCTCGTCCCAAACGGTGTCCAGTTTCCGCCCTCGTGCGCCCAATGAACGACTTCGGACACGGTCCCCTTCGAATTGAAGCGAAGACAGAGTGCGTCACCGCATCCATTGTCCAAGATGGGAAGGGTGTCAGGGAGCATCAACCCGCCCCATAGCGCTGACGAGTTGGAGTCAAGTAGCTGCGCCGGTTGCAGCGGCTGGCCGAAGCTCGTCTCCGAACATTCCTTCCAGAGTTCACCGTCGAACCAAGCGACGACATCGGCAGGAAGGTTGAGGTGGTATTGCTCTGACAGTCTTGATGACCAGTTGGACATTTCGCCGTCTCTCCTACCCTCGATTGCTGGCGCCTGCGAGTCCGCCCGTTTCCGTGCACCGCGAACTCCTCATCGAAGAAACCCGAGATTCTGTCAAAGTAGCGACGGGATTGGAACTTGCCAACAGACTGGCAGTGAATGGGTTGCCCGGCATCGTGAGCTACTGTTCGAACGGTTCCCGCGACCCTGCTGCACTTCGCACGCTGTTCTGCATCGCACCTCGACTCCGGCAGCGTTGAGAGCCGGGCATTGTGTGAAAATCAGTTACTGGGGAAAGCACTTTCCGAAGGCCACCAGCAGCTTGAGTGGGCCATTGAGCCGAATCTTGCGTCGCAACAGTGCCCACACCACGTTTTTTTCTTTCCTCAGAAAGCCGATCCACGTTTGCGAATCAGCGGCAACATGCAGATCGGGCCGGCCAAAATGCCCTTCTTTCACACTGATCTTCTGTTCCTGAATCACGACCGTTGCCTGCCATTGCTCATGGCCAGTGAAGGTGAAATGAAAAGTGGCGTTCAATCCCGCCGACTTGCCGGGCTGGAAGACGTTCGGCAGTCCGTTCAGGAAAACATTGATGCTGTTCGGCCGCAGGCTGTTGCCCACGTGCTTGATCTTCTTGTGGGGGAACCGTTTGGCGACATGATCCTCGGCGTCGGAATTCTTGGCGACGTAAATCGTCTCTTCCTTCTCTTGAAGGGGCCGCACGATGTCCTTGAGATGGGCCTTTCGATCGGTGAGGAACGGCCCAATAACGTCTTCTCCCGCTGGACAGACCGCCAGACAGTACGCGGCCTTGTAGTTCGCCCCGAAGGATAAACTTTGCCACATCGACGCCGACTCGGCATCGCTGACTCGTCTGCGGTAGTCGCGGGCGCTCTCGCTGTCGGCCACCTGCTCAACCCAATCCGTGAAGCCCCCCATGAACTCCCGGTAATTATGAGTGTAGCAGGCCGAGAAAATAAAATCTCCTTCCGGCGAGATGGCCCCCACAGGACATGCAGCCACGCACAGTTTGCATTCCAGACACGGGTTGTAGTTGATCGGCCGACTTGACTCTGAAACCTGGGCATCCAACAAGATGGTCCCCAGCAGGATGAAATTGCCGAACTTCTCATGGATCACGTTGCGGTGAACGCCCATCATTCCTAATCCTGCCGCCACCGCGACCGGCTTGTGGGACACGACCCAGACCTTGCCGGGGAACCGGTCCATTTCCATCGGGAAGCCCATCGCCGGGTTCAATGCTCGGATCTCCTGGTCTTCCAGAGTCTTAACCACGCTCCGGGCAATTTCATTGACTTCGTCTCCGCTATGGTGGAACTCGGTGTTGGAGACGGAGCGAGCCGGTGTCCGAATGGCCTCCCGGTTCATGCGAACCACAAAGCTGATAAGCGTCTTGGTGTGTGGGAACGCCTTGAGGACGTCTTGGCGCTGATCGTCCAAAGCGGGTCTGCCGATTTCGACAAATCCCACGTCGTCAGCACCAGCATCGAGGACTAGTTGCTTCAGCCATCCGGCATCCAGCGATTCCTTCTTGCGCGGAACGGAAGGCACCGTCTTGAGGCGAATCCGCTGCACGGTCGGGTGATCTTCAAGCTTCATCGCCGCTCCTTGTTGTATATGCAACTATATGAACAAAAAAATCAGCTTGCCGCGCTCTCTGCGCTGACCCGCTTCATGGCTTGATTCAGCTGCTCCACGAACCCGTCCCCAAGAACCTTTTTGACCTGCTGTTGTGCCAGGCTCCAGGCCGGAACCGCCTTTTCCAGAAGCTTGCGTCCCTGGGCCGTCAGGCGAAAAGGCTGCGAGCGGCCATCCTCGTCGGGCACAACTTCCAGCCAGCCGCGAACCTTCATTCGTTCGACGTTGCGGCTGAGGGTCGAAACGTCGAGATGGAGATATTCGCAAACTTCAATAGGGCGAGCCGTACCCATCTTGGCGGCGGCGACCAGAATGTTCATCTGGCTGACCTTCAGATCGAGCGATCTTAAGGCGTCGTCGTAGATGTTGGTGATGACGCGATTCAGCATGCGCAGCCGAACGGCAACGCACTCGCTGGCGACCTTGTCAATCATCGTGTTCATATGCTCGGCTATCATTTCATGCCTCCGGTGTTGATTGTATATGCAAATATCTGTTGGTCAAGAGCGATCCCGTGATCTTCCGGAGGGAATCCGAATTCGAGCCAGGCCGCGTCGGGTATCACGGACGGCTATGACTTTCTTCGCGGACCGATACGAGGGACAAGACCAAAGTTGTGTGTTGGCGATACCAACCGGCGCAACTGCCGGCTCCACGAAGCGCGGTCTTGTTGTTCCCTCGCTGGCGGTTCGCGGCTCATATCCTATCGTTAATTATTCCCGTCCGCTGTGAAGTCTCCAAGCTCCACGCTCACGGCCTTATTCCCGGCCGCTGTGAAGTCTTCTTGCTCCACGCTCACGGCCTTGGCGAAGGTATCGAAATCGATTTTGCCGTTGCCTATTTGATCCAGCAGTGACTTGGGCGCCGAAATAATCAACTTCCCGGGCAGCGGCGCCGCTTTCGAAGTTTCTTTCTTAGAATTCGTTGGGGCAACGTTTTTATGCTTGACGATTTGGTCAAGGAGTTGCTTGGCCTCGTCGAATTGCCCGTTGGCCACTTGCACTTGGGCCAGTTTCTTAAGGATCTCGGCTCTCTGCGGACTGTCTTTCTGATCGCTGAGAAGCTTCAAGGCGCTTTTGTAGGCGCCGGCGGCATCTTTATAGTTGCCTTGCTTCATTTGCAAATCGCCGAGAAGAAGATTGTCTTTGGCTGAAGGAGTAAGCGAGTTGTTGCCGCCTATCGGATTCGAGCCGCCGGTTTCACTGCCTTGCCGGGTAGCGCCCGGCGCTTGCTGGGCGCCTTTCCCACCCGAATCGCCTCCTTGAGGTTGGAATTGCTGCGAGACGTCCTGATTGGATACATTCAAATTACCATTCAGCCCCGCATTGGAGTTGGCGCCGCCGGCCTCAAGCACGCTTCCACCGTCAATGAATCTCGTTAGAAACGGGTTGCCTCCGGCCATCTGCTGTGAGGATCTAAAAGTGATGACGACGCTCAATTTTTCGTTGTCGCCCAGCTGGGTGAAACGATGGCCGTTTTCGGCGAGGATTTTGAGGATTTTTTCCGTTACGCTGGGTTCGGCGTGAAGAGAGGGTCGAGCGTCTGTATCGACCTTCTCGCCGTTCATCTCTTTGCGAATACGATCCCATTCGCTTATGGGCTTCGGGGCCGGCTTGGTTTCTCTAGGCCTGCCCAGCGGCTGTGGCGGCAAAGTGAGGGTATAGACGACTCCGTAGCCCTTTAAATAAGCGCCTTCCGCTCCCGGGTGCTCCCCGACTAAGGGATTGCGGGTATTAACGCCGGCCCCCCCTCCCATCATTCCGCTTCCCATGCTGGGATTACCAACGATTCCGCCACCGCCCCCGATGGCCCCTCCTGATGGCTGCATGCCGCTCATACCCATGGCGGGAGGCATGGCCCCGGAGCTTGCCGATCCCGACATGCCGCCGAGGAATCCCCCGCCTCCGAATCCTCCAAGACTGCCTTCTTGGGTCGAAAAGAAATTGCCGTATTGAACCATTGGGTCCACGGAGGCCCGAGGCAGGTTCAGTTTTTCATTCAAAATCCGGCGAAGGATCTCGATGTCTTCATACATTTTTTTCTTGGCAGGGTCTACAACCCGGACTGGCCCAAGGTATTGGAGGGCCGCTTCATTCGTAAGCTGTACTCCTTGCTTAAGCTGGCGGGTCGCCTCATCAGTAAGTTTGATTTGTTGCGATTCCTGGGTCATCGCCAGGCCAGGAATCAGAAACAGCAATCCGGCAAACAGTCCAAAGTAAAGCAACTTCATGGTTTGGCTCCTTTATCTCCTTCACGGGTTCCCAGGCAAACAGTTATCAAATTGCTAAGATCGCGCTGCGTGGCCTTCCAGCGCTCGTTGTCGCCGTATTGAAATTTTTCGAGGCGTTGCCCGAGTGAAGTGACGATTTCGTGCTGGTCTTTGTCGCGGGCATCGACATACGCATACAGGGCATGAATCATGGCACTCATCCGCCTAATGTCGTCGGCAGTAACCGGCGACGCCGGGTCTTGAAGCTTTGCCAAGGCAGGAGCATCAGGCATCGGATCGCGGGCGCCCGAATCTATGTTCTGCTCGGGCGCATTCCAGCGGACAATCAGTTGATGAGCTTGAACGTGGACCTCGAGCTTGAGGCCGAAAATAATGAACAGCATGGCTGCAACGCCAACGAGAGCGTAGGTGGCGCGCCGCCAACGCCGCAAGCGCACTTCTTGCCGTCGGGCGGCCTCCGCATAGACGCTGCCCAAGTTAACCTTGATCGACGGGGCTGGCTCGGCATCCAACAACCCGCGCAGCTTTTGCAAGGCGGCGTACTCCTTTTGGCACGCGGGGCAAGTCGCGAAGTGTTTGGTGACCGCGGCCTCTTCAGCGGACAAGTCGCCGTATAGCAAAAGCGGCAGAAATTCGCGAACTTGGTTGCAATTCATCGAAGTGGTGCTCCAAGGGCTTTCTGATTTAGGGCGCTCTTTCTTCCGGCGCTTCCTGCCAACCCAGTTCCTCTAAGCGTTTGCGTAGCCGCACGACGGCCGCGCTGAAGCGCGACTTGAGCGTGCTAGCCGGTACTCTGAGCAAAATGCTTATTTGCTCGAAGTTCAGTCCCTCATAATGGCGTAGGACCAGCACTTCGCGCAGCGCCTCCGGCAATTCCGCCAGACAGTCCGTCAGCGTCCGATTTAATTCGCCTTGTTCACACAGTTCGCCCACCGGCGTGCCGTTGGCAACCGGCTCGCGATCGCAAAGGGGCTCTACAGGAAACCGGCGCTTGCGGAGGGCGTCGCGGGCAACATTGAGGGCGATCTGATAGAGCCAAGTCGAAAAGACGCCGTTTTCCCGATACCGCGTCCGCGCCAGGTACAGGCGCAGAAAAACCTCCTGAGACAGGTCGTGGACTAAATCGGTTTGGCCGACATGGCGCGCCAGGAACCGGCCAATGGGTTGCTGCCAACGGCGCACGAGTTCTTCAAAGGCCGAGGTGTCGCCCTTTTGCCAGCGACCAATCAGTTCTGCATCCGGGTGCCCCATAATCATCCATCTGGCCTGAATGATTAAACGTATGCCAGCGAGAAATCGACGAAAAAAACCGAGCCGGAGTCTCTGCACCAGCTAATTGCGAGATGCACCCTGTGGCCCAAGTGACACCCTGTGGTGCACCGCCCGCGCGCAAGAGGGTGATCAATAATTGAACACCTCTGCCGACTTGCGCGCCTTCGTTGTCATCGGTCGTCTCTCATTTGAAGATGGCCGACGTCGGACTAAGGATGCCAACACGTTGGCCGCCTTCGTCTGGACAATGGATGCGCTGAGGCGCGTCATCGTGTCATTGGTTGCTAATTCAATTCTGATGATCTACCATCCACGGTCGGCGCCGGCGAAATAATGACGGGGACACGACGAATAACGAACGAGGTGCCGAACAATCTAGTCACCCAATCAAGGAGCGTCATCCATGTCTGCGTTGAACCGAACCCGGGTTGCGTGGCCGGCCGTGGCCCTGCTCGCATTTACTGCCCCGATCGCGGCTGCTCCCGCGCCGGAGCCGGTGCCCGCCAGCCCCTTGGAAAAGTACTTCCCCGATGATTCCAACGGCATCGTCCTGATCAATGTCAAGCAGATCCTGGCGTCGCCGGCTTACACCAAGATGTACCAAAAGCAGGTCGAGGGCCTTCTGGCGATGGACCAGGTTCAACCCTGGCTGAAGGATTGCGGCTTTAATCCGCTCAAGGACATTGATCTGGCTGCCGTCATCATGTCGCCGAGCGCTCAGCCCATGAATTCACCTGGCTCCGGCGGTCCGTTCATTATTTTTCAGGGCCGTTTCGATCCGGTGAAATTCCAGGCCAAGGCAGACCAAATCGTCAAGGACGGCATGGGGGGCGGCATTTTCAAGAGTTCCAAAGCTGGCGATACGACGATCTATGAAGTTGGCTTTCCTCATGGCCCCACGTTCTTTGCTTGTCTCCTCGATAAGACCACCCTTGTTGCCGCTCCGGTGAAGGATCTCGCCGTCGAAGCGCTCGATAAGGCGGCCGGTAAGAAGACGACCAAACTAAAAAACGAGGCTCTCAAGAAAAAGCTGGACAAGATGGATCCCAAAAACTCCGTCACTATGGTCGGCATGGGCGATATGGTGATCGGCGGCCATAGCTCTGTAACCATTCAATGCGGCGTGCAGAGAGTCGAGTCTCATTCCGATACGCTGGCCGACAACGGAATTGAAACCGCCGAAGCGGCCATTGTGGTGAGCGACGACATCAAGGGCAAGGTGACGCTCACAACCAAGGACGCCGAAAAGGCCAAGGAACTGGCCAAAACCATGGAAACCGGCATTGAGCGGGCCATCGACGAAGGCACCAAGCAAAATATCCCGGAAGTGACGACCATGGTGGAGGCCCTGAAGAGCATCAAGACCTCCACCAAAGAGGAAAAGATCCTTATGGAAGGGAAGGCTAACCCGGGAGTCATTCAGTCATTCTTTTCCTATGTGCTAATGGGAAGGTCCGCCCCGGCGACAAGGGTCGCGCCTCCTTGCCCGCAGTAGCCAGAAACCAAAGCCGTTCGTAGTGGCCGCATTCATAGCGCTCACTACGAACGAATTGTCGTAAATGAGAGCTGTCTAGCCAAGGACCGCATGACCACTCCCCTGCTCCGCCGCCTTGCTCATAAGGCCATGTCGCAAACGCGGTCGCCTTGGATGAATTGTCAACCCGATTCCCGACATCTCTTTCGTGACGGCCTGGCGTTTAACGCCCAAAATCCACCGGGTCCCAGTTTCAACTATGTTGCGGTTCTGGGCGTCACCTTGCCGCTTGATGAAGTGATCAAGCAGGCGGACGCTTTCTTCGCCGGCAAGAAGGGCGGCTATGGAATCCTGGTTGAAGGCGACATTGGCCATCCGCTCGAAACGGAGTTGCGTGCCGGCGGCTGGAAAGTCTTCGAAGACGAACCGGCCCTTGTGATTCCGGACCTGCAGGTCGACGTTTTGCAGAAAGCACAGCAGATTCCCAAGGAATTAACTATCCGGCCTGTCGACGACCAGTCAACCTTAGACGATTACCAAGAGACCGTAGCCAAAGTGTTTGCGGTCCCAAAGGAAATGCGCGAGACCTTTGAACTCAAACTGGCACAAGCGCTGGATCCCGATATCGCCTTATTCGCCGGCTACGTAGACAATTGCTTGGTTGCTACATCAATGCTGTTATGTACAGCCGGCATTGCCGTGATAACCGGCATCACCACGCTCGAAAACTATCGCAAGCGCGGTTACGGGGCCGCTTTGAGTCGTGCCGCCTTGATCGAAGGCGCCCGGCGCGGCTGCACCGCCGCCGCCCTGCGCTCCGGACC
Organism: Gemmataceae bacterium; assembly: GCA_045802525.1. Lineage (GTDB taxonomy): Bacteria > Planctomycetota > Planctomycetia > Gemmatales > Gemmataceae > JBJMQT01. The sequence goes on along the minus strand of JBJMQT010000132.1, from coordinate 44,969 downwards.
GCTTAGTGTTCCGCTGTACAAGCGTCTGGGCTTCCAGCATGCTTGTTGGCATCGGACGTATGTGAAGGGACCCTGAGACCTGCCCTTTCACCGACCGACTGGTCTGGTCGCGAACCGGCCGTGGGGCAATCTAATCCCCTCTTGACTCGTCTTCTTTGTAGACCTGTCGGACAAATTGCGCACTTCAGCGTCGTAATCAGTTTTACGGAGGTATCGGATCATGCGTCGAATGTACTGGTTGGCATCGTTAGCCGGGGCGACCGGTCTGGCGGCCGTCGCAGCTCTGTGGGGACCTGCTAGCGCCGGCCCTGGTAAAGAGGAATTGGCCGCGGCGCCCGCGCTGGCGAAATCCGCGCCGCAACTGCCCATCTCCGAATGCGTGCTCTTTAGCAGCGGCGTCGGCTATTTCCAGCGCGAAGCCGAAATCGAAGGAAACACCCGCGTTGATCTCACCTTTCCGGTCACCGACATTAATGACCTGCTCAAAAGCATGGTCTTGCAAGACCTGGGGGGCGGCCACATCGCCGCCGTAAGTTACGAGAGCCACGACCCCATCGACAAGACACTCAAAAGTTTCGCCGTCAATCTGACCAATAATCCAACCTATGGCCAGATCCTCACGCAGGCCCGTGGGGAAAAAGTCGAAGTGACCCAGCAGCAAGCGGCCAACCAGCCCGGCACGCTGACCGGCACGATTATCGGCGTGGAAAAACAAAAGCAGCCGGTCGGGAAGGACGGCGCCATCGACACGGAATGCCTTAACCTCTGGTGCGCCGAAGGCATGCGCAGCGTTAAGCTGGGCGATATCCAGCGCGTTCGCTTTTTGAACCCAATTATGGAAAGCGAATTCCGCCGGGCTTTGGAAGTGCTGTCGCTCTCGCATGACACGCAGAAGAAAGCTGTCACGCTGAACTTTGAAGGCCAAGGCAAGAGGCCGGTGCGAGTAGGCTATGTCGTCGAAAATCCGATTTGGAAGACGAGCTACCGCCTTGTGCTGAACAAGGAAGGCAAGCCTTACCTCCAAGGCTGGGCGGTGGTCGAGAATCCCAGCGACGAAGATTGGAAGGACGTCCGCATGTCGCTGGTCTCCGGCCGGCCCATTTCGTTCCAAATGGACCTCTATCAGCCGCTCTATGTGCCGCGGCCCACCGTGTTGCCAGAGTTGTTCGCTTCTCTACTGCCCCGGACTTATGAAGGAGGGATGGACAAGGACGCTAAAGCGGTTGCCGATGCACCCGCGCCAGCGGGCGGTCCGGGCGCGGGTTTTGGCGGAGGGAGGTCCTTCGGCCTCGCTGCTGCAATGCCTGCAATGCCCCAGTCCGCCGAGCTTTCCGGGAAGCAAGCACGCCGCCAAGCTGGCGATTTCCTGCATGAGCGGGAGAAGTTGGGCGGCCTTAACCTCGCTCAAAGCGTGAACTCGGCCGCCAGCGCCAGCCAGCTAGGCGACTTCTTCGAATATGGCATCCAGCACCCAGTAAGCCTGCCGCGGCAGAAATCGGCCATGCTGCCCATTGTCGGCAAGGACGTGGAAGGCACGAAGGTCTCCATTTACAACCAGGCCACGCACGCCAAGTTCCCGCTGCACGGGCTGAAGTTCAAGAACACCACCGGCCTGCACCTCATGCAAGGCCCGCTCACCGTCTTCGAAGGCAATAGCTACGCCGGCGACGCTCGCATCCTCGACCTCCAGCCCGGCGAAGAACGCCTTCTCAGCTACGCCGTCGACCTGGGCACCGAGGTCGAAGCCGTTAATCCCACCAGCAACGGCAGATTAACAAAGGTTAAGGTCTACAAAGGCCTGATCTACTCAACCACCCGAGTCCAAGAAGGCAAAACCTATCGGGCCAAGAACCGGTCCGACCAAGATCGCCGGTTGATCATCGAGCATCCCTATCGGTCCGATTTCAACCTTGTGAAAGCCACCTACGAAGATTCAGCCAAAAAGAGCCATGAGATCAAGCCAAGCGAACGCGCTCGCGACGTCTACCGGTTTGAAATCAGCGCTCCGGCCGGCAAATCGATCAGTGCCGATGTCTTGGAGGAACGCGATGTCGTCAGCACGGTGCAACTAAACAATACGGACAACGACACGATCCGCTACTTCTTGAGCCAGACGGTCAGCACGCCGAAAGTGAAGGAAGCGCTGCAAAAGGCCATGGAACTCAAGAATAAACATTCCGGCACACAGCAAGAACTGGCTCAGGTGGAAAAGCAGTTGAAGGTAGTCACCGACGATCAGGCGCGCGTGCGGGCAAACCTGAAGGAAACGCCGGCCACGGCCCCGGTCTACAAACGGTACTTGGAGAAACTTGAAAAGCAGGAAGCCCAGATCGAACAGATGCAGGCGTCGCAGAAGAAACTCCAGGACGCCGAATTAGCCGAACGCCAAGCGTTTGACAATTACTTAGCGGCCTTGGATGTCGAGTGATCCACGCCGCGTTAATTGCAGAGCCGCGACCGTCCGGGAGCGTTGCTAGCCAGCGCTTTCTGCCGGTCTTTTTTATTAGTGGAGCGGACATTTTTCTTATTGGCGGAGCAGACATTTCTGTCTGCTCAAGAGCTGCCTACTGCCCCCTAGGTGGACTGATGAAAACCATTAAGAAACGCGCAGTAATCGGAATGTTAGGATGGTAGAAAGCGTTGCGCATTTCCCCTCTCCCCCTGTACTCAGCGGGGGAGAGGGGCAGGGGTGAGGGGGTCCGTGTCCCCGCTGAGTATATCAAGGATTATTCAGGGAACTTGCACCCCTCACCCCCAACCCCTCTCCCCTGAGCACAAGGGAGAGGGGAGATCGAGCGCAACACTTTTCGGACGAAGAGCCGTCTTGCTTTTCATCAGCCCAACGCTATCTCTACGGGTACTTTTCTTGCTCTCTCTTCTACAAGTGGACCTGTCCATCATGGAAGCGCTCCTTGAACGGTTCTTACGGTATGTCCGCATAAACACGCAGGCGGACGAGAATGCCAAAACCTACCCCAGTTCGCCTGGCCAGCTCGAGCTTGGCCGCATGCTAGCCCAGGAACTTCGCGAAATGGGTCTTGCCGAAGCGGCTCAAGACGAGCATGGAATCGTCTTGGCAACGATTCCGTCCTCGGTAAACCGTTCGGTTCCCGCCATCGCCTGGATCGCTCACGTTGACACCTCGCCCGAAACGAGCGGACGCAACGTCAATCCCATTGTTCATCGGCCTTACAACGGTGCAGACATCGTCCTGCCCGGTGATTCGTCCAAAGTCATACGCGTCGCCGAATGTCCCGAACTGAGCGATTGCAAGGGCAAGACAATCATCACTGCCGATGGCACAACGCTTCTAGGCAGTGACGATAAGTCGGGCGTCGCCGTCATCCTGGAAGCGGCCGCCTACCTTCTCGCTCATCCGGAAATTCCGCATGGCCCGATCCGCCTTTGCTTTACCTGCGATGAAGAAATCGGCCACGGCGTCGATCATATTGACTTGAAGAAGCTCGATGCCGTCGTGGGCTACACGCTCGACGGCGGCGGGGTGGGTGAAATCGAGGGCGAAACCTTTTCCGCCGATCTAGCTGTGGTATCGATCAAGGGAGTCAACTCGCATCCCTCGGTCGGCAAAGGCCGGATGGTCAATGCCGTCCGTCTGGCTGGAATGTTTCTAGACCGCTTGCCGCGGCAAAGCCTTTCCCCGGAAACCACCGCCGACCGCGAAGGTTTTATTCATCCCTATCGCGCCGAAGTAGGCGTCGCGGAAGCCACGCTTCGCATCCTGCTGCGCGATTTTGATACGGCGCGCTTGGCGGATTACGCCGGGCTCCTGCGGTCCGTCGGCAGCCAAATCGCTACCGAGTTTCCTCGTGCCTCCATTGAAGTCGCTGTTACGCCGCAATACCGCAACATGGCGGACGGCGTGGCTAAAGAACCGCGTGCGCTTGCTTTCGCCGAAGAAGCCATGCGCCGGGTCGGATTAAAGCCCAAACGCAAAATTATTCGCGGTGGCACGGACGGTTCGCGCCTTACTGAAATGGGACTCCCGACTCCGAATTTATCGACGGGGGAACATAACATTCATTCTCCGCTGGAATGGACCTGCCTGGAAGAAATGGTCGCCGCCGCTCGCGTTTTGGTGGAATTGGCTCAAGTCTGGGCACGGCCGGATCCTAGCGCCTTGTAATCATTAAAATCCCCCTTGAGAATTGACAAGTCTTCAAAGAGGCTCTAGGTTTCAACGTACCTAACGACCCCTCACTTCGGCCGGTCCTGCTCCTCCCCCCGGAACATGCAATGCGCGGGCGTACTCTTTTGGTGCTGGTATTCTTTCACTTGCTCCTTCGAGCAGCACCACTCACAACCGATGATAGTCAATCGCGGATAAGTCCAAGGCCCGTTTTGGCGCGCAGCTTTTATCCACTTTCCTTTCAATACCGGCGGGAAATTTACAAGCGAATGGATTCCGATTGCCTTCCCGATTCGGCTCTTGTCTCAACAACTCCACAATTGCTTGGCAAGCCTGAGCAACCTGCCGAGCCAGTCCGCCTCTTTCCTTTCGATGGAGCCGCCAAACTTTATCAGCTAAAGCGCTTACTTTTGTAACGGTTTACTCCCGTCAGCGTGAGATCTTTGTTTCGATCACCGTGTTTCTTATGGGAGCTTAACCATGATTTCCCGAATTGCTGCGTCTGCCGTGAATTTCCTCAAACGTGAAGACGGCCCGACCGCCGTTGAATATGCCGTCATGCTGGCCCTCATCATCGTCGTGTGCATTACCGCTATCACGACGCTGGGCAGCAACGCCAACGGCACCTTCACCGCCGTAGGCAGCGCTGTCAACGTCAGCGGTTCTTAGTTTCAATAGTTTGAATTCAAAAACCCTGCTTTGTTGGTTGCTGTAAAAAGGCAACCAAAAGCAGGGTTTTTGGTTTTAGCCACCCATTGAGCCTTCAGGTGCGCGGTGGAACTCGAAGACTCGTCCCACCATATCTGTGCCTTGTCCGAATAGCATCTCAAAGAGCGTAATAGGCAACCAAACAAAGGCGGCCAACGTGTTGGCCGCCTTTGCCCGACGCTGGCCACCTTAGGTCAAAGACCTTCATACATCTTCAAAGGCGCTATCTGCATTCCGCGGCTCCCGGAGGGAATCGAAGTCGCCAATTGTTTAGTCGCTCTGCGCCTCCCTCCTCATTCTTGCCGGTTTTGTCACCCGGATTATCGCGAACCTGGTTACAATGACTGCCGGAGGTGCAACGTTGAATACTTTGCAAATGGAAACCATAATTCTGCCCGGCGGGCGTATCGAAATTAATATCCCTGAGCTGGCTGAAGGAACACGGGTAAACGTCGTCATTGCTCCCGTCGCAACAGCCGAGGAATTTGATTCCGCGCTGGCATTCCTGGAATCGCTGCCGGCCGGTCCGCGCGCCTTTCCGTCATGGGACGCATACGAACGCCATCTGAAAGAGGAGCGCAACGCTTGGGATCGCTGATGCCGCCCTCCTCCGGGATGGTGTATGTGGATGCCAATGCGGTCATCTACAGTGTCGAAAAGCATCCGCTTTATGGGCCGCTCTTGCTTCCGCTCTGGCAGGCGGCGCAGGCCAAAACCATCGAGGTGGTCAGCAGTGAACTTGTGCTGCTCGAAGTCTTGATTGGCCCGCTCCGCAATGGAGACGTTGCCTTGGCCAACGCCTACGAGCAACTCTTTCATCAGCCCCAGACCAGATTGCTGCCTATCACACTCCCTATTCTGAAAGAGGCAGCTCGGTTGCGTGCCCTTTTCCCCGCTTTGAAAACCCCCGATGCCGTGCACGCGGCCACAGCCCTGTTTTCGAGTTGCACTATGTTCCTCAGCAACGACCCAGGCTTTCGTCGTGTTTCCACTTTACCTGCGGTTATTCTTGACGACCTTATTGCCACGCCCTGATACTATTCTGCTCGTTGCCAAACTCCCGACCGCACCATGCACGCAAACCCCTTGCTACCGGGGGTGTCCGGGGGAGGATGAAATGAAACGAAAACACGGGGACCATTAAGTATGGCGCTCACGGAGGTGGATTGGCAGCTCCGTTGCCATCCGAGCGGCCAACCCATTGGCAAACCTGGGATCAAAGACCCTCATACATCTTCAAAGGCGCTAACTGCATTCGGACGGCTGTCGGGATCGCAACCATCGCTTGACCAGCTAGGGCTGCTCGGCATGGACCCAAAGGTTGCGCAGGCTGCGGCGGTGGCGCATTAGCTCTGGTATTTCGCGCAAGACAGCCATGCGTCCGCGCAGAAACGGTCGCAGATTGCCTTCCCGCCAGCGCCGCCACGCTTTCGCTGCCACGACGGCTGCGTGCAAGGGCAGAGTCCCCAATAAGAGCCCAATCGGCAAGTTGCGCCAGAAGACACGCTCTTCATTGCGAGATTGCTGCTCGAGGAGCCGCCCGCTCGGCTGACCGTGAGAAGCGCCGACGTGGTGCAAAATGCACGACGCGGGCTCAAATAGGATCTGATATCCGGCCCGATTCAGACGAAACGACAAATCCACATCTTCAAAATAGGCGCGGAAAACATCCGGAAAACCACCCACTTTCAAAACCGCTTCCCGCCGATAAAACGCGCTGGAAGCGCTGACGCCGAAGACGCGGCAACGTTTCAGGCATACTTGATTCAGCAATTGGCCATGATGGCGCTTGCCGGCGATGCCGCCTATTAAATAACGATCGCCGGCACTGTCGATGCGCGCTGACATTCCAGAAAGGCCGGGCCAGCGCAGGACGAGGGGCGCCACCGCGGCCACAAGAGGATTGGCGAAGCAAGCCAAAGGCGCCTTAGCCCAGTCGGGTGTCACTTCCGTATCGTCGTTGAGCAATTGAACAAAGGGATGGCGGGCTGCCCGAATGCCGGCATTGGCCGCTATGGCAAATCCAGCTTGCTGGGGAATCCGTAGACAGGCGACCCCTGGGAATTGATAAGCAGTATTTTCAACAAGGCGGTCCACAGACCCATCGTCGACGACGAGAATCTCCGTCCCCGGCGGGGCATGCTTTGTTACGCTCTTCAGGCAGGCTTGCAATAAATCGATGCGGAAATGGCTGGGTATTACGATCGAAAGATCAACGGCCACCCTGTTTCTCCCGCAGGCGCACGACCCGATCAAGGCGTTTCCGCGCGCGGGCACGCCGTTCAGATGCCAGGTCTCGGGCGACATCCCCTAAACGCCCAAACAAGTCGGCCGCTTCACCCTGTCCCCGCCGCTTGGCGAGCATCTTGCGCATCCAGGCTTCCACCTTGACGACCCGCGCCAAGAGCCGTGCTTGCCAGCCGGGCCAATGCTTGGCCCCGTAAGTCAGCAGAGCATGGCGCGTAAACAAACGCAAATGGGCGGGCACGGTTCGCTGGTGCAAAGGCCGATGGTGGATTACCTGCAAGCGCGGATCGTGCCAGACTGACCAGCCGCGCTCCTGAGCGCGTAGACACAGGTCCACGTCCTCGTAGTAAAGAAAGTAGTCCTCATCGAGTCCGCCCAGATCGCGATAACAATCTTGCCGCATGAGCAGGCAACAGCCTGTTACCCAAGAAACCGAGTGGATATCCGCCCCGTCGCTAACGCTATACTTTCGGCGCGTGCGCGGCAGCGCCAGGCGGGCGAGCGTTCCGGCCAAGGAGGGAAAGGGACCGGTGGAACCCTGGATAGTGCCGTCTTCGTTTAACAGCCTCAGACCTATGATGCCCGCGCGCGGATGGTCGGCAGCATATTTCCGAGCCAAGGCCAACAGGTTGTCGACAAACCCCGGCGGCGCGGTCATATCCGGATTGAGCAACATAAACCACCGGCCCCGGCTGAGCCGGCACCCTTCGTTGACGCCTCGGGCAAAGCCCCGGTTGCGACCCCATCGGCGCAGCGATACCGCGGAGAGCCGTCGCAAGCGCGCTGCCAGGGGATGAGCCGGCGAATGATTATCGACTATGACGATTTCGGCGAGGCCGCGTCGCATGGCGACGGATTGACGGAGTTGCTTCACCAGCCGGGCTGTGGCGCCCCATTGGCGATGATTGACAATGACGAACGAGAGTTCGGGGGTCGAGAATTGCGGACGGCGTCCGGGCCGAGTGAGCGGCGGCGCCAGCCTCGGGACCGGGTTAGGGGCTGCAGCGGTGGCGATCAACTCCATGAGGGCTCCTTCCCTCCAGGGTTCCGGTTCCCCTAGCAAACCGGCGCAGTATAGACACAGAGCCGCAATAAGGGCAATGCCTACACAGGGCAATCAGCCCTGTGCAAGAGGGACTTTGATTCCTAGGGAACAGGGGACTGCCAGTTTTGTCTAATAAACCAAGCTGGCTGTTAGCAGTAAGCCTTTGCAGATGGTACATTTACGGATGTCCGCGCTTTGGCCACTTTCGCTCGCAAGGGTCGGAACTCTCAAGAGAGGAGGGGTACTTTGTCAAGGACCAGGGCCGGCGGCGCGGTCTTGAGCGCCGAGGAGCCCAGGCGAGCGGCAATTTCGCTTAGCTCGACACGATTGCGGCCGCCTTTTTTGGCGCGGTATAGGGCGTCGTCTGCTTCTTTGACGACGGCATCCAGATCGCGCATTTCATCGCCGGCGGCCAGCGTAGCTCCCACGCTGATAGTGACCTGAATCGTCTTATCGCGGTGCAGGACCTCTAAGGAGCCGACTTGGGCTCGCAGCCGTTCAGCTAAATTGCGGAGTTCGCAAGGCAGGCAAGCAGGGCAAACTAGGAGAAACTCCTCACCCCCGTATCTCCCGACAGTGTCCCGGCCTCGCGTCACTCGGCTTAATTCGCGACCGATTGCTCGCAAGACGACATCCCCCGCCTGGTGACCCAGGGTATCGTTAATGCGTTTGAAATGGTCGATATCCGCCATGATCACGCCCAACGATGTAGGGTTGCCCTTGATGTGGTCGAATTCGCGATCCAAGATTTCGAGAATGGCGCCGTAATTATAAAGGCCGGTCAAGGCATCCCGTTTGGCTTGATCGCGCATGCGGTCGCAGGTGTCCAATAATTGCCGTTGCAATGCGAGAATGCGACAGCCCACGCTCAGGCGCGCCTTCAGCTCATAGGCATCAAAGGGTTTGACCAGGTAGTCGTCGGCGCCGGCTTCCAGACCCTCGATAACGTCCTGTTTGCGGTCCTTGGCAGTTAAAAGAATCAAATAGACATAGGGCTTATCCGGCCGCTGGCGAAGGGCCCGGCAAATCTGAACGCCATCCTTGCCCGGCATCATCCAGTCGAGAATGGCCAGACTGGGCGACTCGGCTTCTTCAAGAACTTGCCAAGCCGCTTGCCCATCGGCCACGGCAACGGCTTCATAACCCCACTTGCCCAGGGTCACGCTCAGCAAGCGGCGGGAAACGTTATCGTCTTCAGCAACAAGAATTCTCATAAAGGCAGCGAACCGGCTACGAGATTTTGGCCCGATCGAACATTCTTGACCGCAGGCGAAAAGGCGGCTTGCAAGGCGACGCCCTTAAGGCGCATCATCACCCAGGATGAATTCATCCGTTGGCAAAGTTTAGCTTACTATTGGCGGGGAAGCGGTCCGGATGCCGCGCCGTCTGTTACAACCTGCGGCGGCGGCAAAGCGGCGGCTCGAAGATTTCCCGCAAGATGATGGCGGTTTGCAGGCTTTCGCGCGTTGTGAGCAGTTTAAGAAGTGGGGAGCGAACCGTGAGGTCGCCGACCTGCTTTACCGGGGGAGCCATTTTTGCCAGAGTAGCTAACGCGGCAGGCGTGGCAATGCGGATAACTTCCGAGGAAGTCGGGAAAGCCAGCGGTGCTTGCTCCGAAGCGGGCAGCGGTATGGCGTGAACGGGCCGGTCATCGGCCGGCAAAACTGTCAAAGGCTCGGGTTGAAACGGTTGCGCGGAGGTTTTTCGAGGCGGTGGGCTAGCCGGTCGATTGGCCGTCTGGCGACGGGGCGGCGCGGCGCGCGGCGGTTTGGGAGTTGAAGGACGAGGACGTTCCGCGACAGGCTGCGCACTGATGGGCGCCGGGCTGGCCACAGGGCCGGTCCGTCGCTCTTCGGCGCTCTGACGGCGGCGGTTGACTTCACGAAGAAATCGATCCAGGTCGGTAAGGGGCTCCTTTTGCCGGCCGCCTGGCCCTTTACCTTTTTGGCGATCTAGAGGCGGAGCTTTCTTGTCCTGCTCATTGGCCCTGAGCAGATGACTTAAAATCCACACGCCTAAAGCAATGACGGGAACGATCCACGCTTGCCATTGCATCGCAACGTCTCCCGAACACTCTGAGAACAGTCCGAAGCGTGAGCGAGGTTCGTCTGATTGCTCCCTCGCTAGCATCGGATTCCTGGTATTACCTCATCCGAGATCCGGTCTCAGGAAGTCGATCGATCGGGACGGTCGTTGGTTCCGCCTCCGCCCGAGTTAGCGATCGACTTCCGCATATCGGTGTCCGATTGCAGATTGCGAATATTGTAATAGTCCATGACGCCCATGTGCCCTTCACGGAAAGCCGTGGCGATGGCGAGTGGGACCTCGGCTTCGGCGAGCACCACCTTGGCGCGGTTTTCTTGGACCAGGGCCTGCATTTCTTGCTCTTGAGCAACAGCCAACGCGCGGCGTTTTTCCGCTTGAGCCTGGGCGACGCGGAGGTCGGCGGCAGCCTGATCCGCTTGCAAGTTAGCCCCGATATTGGCGCCGACATCGATTTCCGCCACGTCGATGGACACAATCTCGAAGGCCGTCTGTGAATCTAATGAATTGTGCAAAACGGCCTGCGAAATCAGGTTGGGGTTGGCCAAGACTTCCGTGTGATGTTCCGCACTGCCGATGGCCTTGACGATGCCTTCGCCAACGCGGGCGATAATAGTTTCCTCGGTGGCTCCGCCGACTAAGCGATCGAGCTTGGTCCGCACCGTCACGCGAGCGCGGGCCTTGAGCTGAATGCCGTTTCGGCAAACGCCATCGAGAGTCGGCCGGCCCTTGCCGGGATCGGGACAATCAATGACCTTGGGATTAACGCTGGTCTTGACGGCGTCAAGGACATCACGGCCGGCCAAGTCAATAGCGGCGGCGACGCGCCAGGGCAAATCCATTCCGGCCTTGTGAGCGGCAATAACGGCAGCCGCCACTTTGGGGACGTTGCCCCGAGAAAGATAATGCGCCTCCATATCCTGCGTGGACATTTTGACGCCGGCCTGGACCAGAGCGATTTTCTGCCGAGCAACCATCGCGTAATCGACGTTGCACAGCTTCATGCGAATCATATCTACAATGCCAATGCGGGCGCCCGTTAGCAGGCATTGGATCCACAAGCGCATGAAACTGAAAAAGATGACGAAAAAGATCAGTAAGACAAGCGCGATTATCACGCCTGCGATCAGCGGCAGATTTTTCACGACTTCATCGGTCGCGCCATTGGCGGCCAAGAGAGCTGGCGTCATATGCATCTCCATCACGATGGGTAGTAATCAATTGCAGCTCATTATAGCAAATTATTGGAGGACAAGCAGGCAGCGAAGCCGGCAAGCTGGGCAATTGCTGAACTTTTCGTGCCCGCGCGCTCAGGCTGCCAGAAAACTCATAATTGGTGCGTAACGATAAACGAACGTGAATTGGTGAACGAAGGGGTGATGCTTAGCGAAAGTCGGCGTTTTCCAATTCGTCGAGATTGGGCTTCTCCACGGGACGGACAACCACTTTGCCCGCCTTGACGTCCATGACGCGGACCCATTGGCCGGAATCCACCATCAAACCTTCTGTGATGACATCAACCCGCCAGCCATCGAAATCGACGATCCCCGAAGGCCGCAAAGCGCCGAGGGCTTTGCCGAAGCGGCCGCGAAGGGCTTCCAGCTCCAGATGAACAGGCATCTTGGCGGCTTTTTCATCATCTTGAGGCGTGCTTAGAAACAAACGCCGACCCATGGGCGTCTTGGGCCAGTAATGTAGGAGCACGCTTCCGGCTATCGGCATCGCAATTACGACCGCCACCAAGGTAAGCAGGCCCGTTGAGGAATCATACATGAAAGCCATGATGACGCCCCCCGCTATAGCCGCCAAAGCTAAGACAAACAGGGTTCCGCTGGTCGGAATAAACAACTCAGCCGCCAGCAGGAGAAACCCCACGGCAATGAGCGTATAGGCCAGCGTCAGATTCATGGAATCCATAATAAATCGTCCGTGGTCAGTAGTCCGTGGTCAGTCGTCAATTGCGATGATCTCGGTATTTCATGCAGAGATCCATTCCGAGTTTGCAACGGACGACGGACTACTGACAACTGACAAAGTTAGACTTCCTTTACCACGATTCGGTTGCCCTCGATCTCAATGACTTGTACGCGACTGCCGGGCTGGACATAGCTGCTTTCGGTGACGACATCGACGTATTCATCCCCAAACTTGACTTTGCCGGCCGGCCGGAGCGGGGTAATCGTCACGCCGATGGCGCCGAGCATCGCGGCAAGCTGCGGCGCTACAATGTCCGCAGCGGTTTCGTCCCCCTCCGCTTGATCCGCCGGCGATTTCAACACCAGGCGATTGGCGTAAGGGATAGATGGAAGATACCACGCTACAGTCAGCGCCGCCACTACCGCGCCCATCATACTCAGTCCGAAGGTGGCCATCGTGGTCCCAAAACTGATCCATTCCTCCTGGGTTTCCGGTTTCTTTTCCAGGGTAACCAAAGCCAAGCTGAGAACGACCAGCACCGTACCGCTGATTCCCGCGACCCCCAGGCCGGGCAAGACGAACACTTCGAGCCCGAGGAGAATCAGGCCCAGTACGAACAGCAAAACAGCCAGCAGCCAGAATGGGCTATCCGCCAGATGAGCCCAAAAGAACAGAATAAAGCACACCGCAGCCACGACGCCGGGCAAACCAACGCCGGGCAGCTTGAGTTCCAGGATCAAGCACGTGATGCCCAACATGACTAAAATCGCGCCGGTCCAGGGGTCTCTGAGGAAGTCAGAAAGGCGATCCAACCAATCGGGGCTTGGTTTGCGGACTTGGGCTGAAGTCAAGCCATAAAGCTTATAAAGCTCGGGCAGGCCGTCCACGACATGCTGAACCAAGTGGAGCCGCTGTGCCTCTTCCGCGTTGAGCGTTAAGAGATTGCCTTGCGGGCCGCCCGGCTTAATTAGATTGCCGTTCCATTTAGGGTTTTTGCCGCCTCGGTCCGCTTCGTATTCTTCACCGCTAATGATGCGCCATTCGCTGAGCCCCCTTCGCGATACCACTTGATAAAGCGTCAGCTCCTTGTCGAACATGCCCTTGATCAAAAGAGCCGGATAACCTTGTTTCTCCGCTAAATCAAGAAGGGCGTCGCGTGCCGCTTTCTGATCGGGCGCCGACAAATTCGCCAGGTCGCCGATCTCCGTGCCTTCCTTGTCCATGATGATTTCTGAGCAGCCCAGGGCTACAAATAATCCGACATCCGCAAGCTTGGTGTTGGCCGGAATGTAGGCGATGGTCAAGGCAGAAGGGGTGTCGCCTTCTTCGGCAGCAGGCTTGCTCAAGAACTCGGCTAATTCGCGACCGGCCTGGGGATCGCCTCCTGTACATTCCAACTGGACGATTATGACGTTTTCTTTCTTAGCCAACGCCCGGCGGAGCTGCCTTTTGTAACTTTCTGCGGAGTTGAGCTGTCCTTTGATTTCAATAAGGAAGCCCTTGGGATTGCGGCCCAGCAGCGCGTCCTCGCGCAAACTGCTCAGCGGCAATTGGTAGGCCTCTTTAACGAGTTGGCGGTTCTCCTGAATGCCTTGGCAAAGCTCCAGGTCAAGGGCTTGCTGAGCGGTATAGAGAGTGGTGTTGGGTCCTCTGTCCACGGCCGGTTTGTCCGGGTCCGTTACGATGATGCCGTTCTTAAACTCAGCGTCCTTGAGTCGGGAATCGATGAACCATTTGGTTCCGTCGCGAACTTTCTTGGCTCGGAGGACCACCATATCGGGATCGAGCATTTTTAGAACGATCGCCGGGCAGCGGCGGTCCTTGGCGATATCGCGATAGAACTGTTTTTCGCTTTCCATCAAGGCGTCTTTTTGATCGCGCAGCGGGTTGCCCAGCTTCGCCTCTGAAGACATGACGATATCACGGCAAGCCAACACCGGAAGCACGGTATGGCCGGTGACTTCGCCGTGAACAAACGCGATGGAAGTTGCTTCTTGAAGGCCCAGAAGGAACTTGGCCAATTCGAAGCAAGCGCCAAAATCCGTCGAACTGCTCGGCCCGTTGTTGGCCGGGCTGAAATCGTAAACGATTTTGAAGACCTTGCGTTCATTGGCGGGGCGTTCCGCGTCCGCGTCTTTGTAGCGCTGGATGGCCCTGGTGGTCACATCCTTGACCCGATCCTTGACTTCGCTGGTGATCGGACTCTGCACACTGATGAAGACGCCGTCAACGCCCGCCTCCTGGGCAGAGGCCGAATAAGAAAACGACACCAAGGCGAGAATGACGCCGGCGATGGCCTGCAAATTGATTCGTACCGGCCGCCGACCGGCCGGCTTCCGAAATGAAGTCGCTGAGGCGGTGACCATATTAATCCTTGCCTGTTAGGCGGTTGCCTCGTCCCGGATGGGTCGCTGGACGGGTGACCTTGTGCGTTCCAAAGGCACTTTGTCCCCTTGAGTCCTCGCTCCATTATAGATGAGTTTGGGAAAGGTAGTCAAAAGCTTAGAATTTCCGCCGCCTGGATAGGCAGCATGTCACCTCTTTATTCGTTAAGGAAGCCTGTTGCTTCGTTAAAACTGCCAACGACTCTCCAGGATAGCCGCTTTTTTTTTACACGCCCACATTCTTCTCGCTGGCAGGCCTGGCTTCTAACTCACAAGGCAAGCTCTTAACTGGACCGTTTGCCTTTTGTATCCCATATTTAATCGAGTTTCCCTCAGCCGGCATTTCCCTGCGCTGAGATTCCGCCCTTGCCAATTTAACACGAGTTAACCATGCACGTTGCTTTGTGGATGCTCCTGTCTTGTTCACCGATCGCCGCCAAGCCAATTAACGACAATTTCGATTTCAACCTGGGAACGCTCCAAGGTTGGAAAGGGGAAGGTTTCTATCTGACAACAGCCCGAGGCGCTGGGCCCTGTCGCAATTTCGCACTTTGCAGCAGCGATCGGGGCACGCCGGGAGTGACCGGACTGATCGAACGGAGTTTTATCGTTTCACCCAGAGCAAGTTCTCTCAGCTGCAATGCGTTTGCCTTTCATTCAGGGAAGAAGGAGGGCGACGCATTGGTGGATATCCGCCTCGAAACAACCGAACACGTTTTCATTCCCAAAAAGGTCCATTTAGCTTCGGGATGGCAAACCACTGCGGTTATTTTGCCCCCCGATCAGGGCAAACCGCGCGAGTACGTCTGGGACTTGAGCCCTTATCACGAGCAAACACTTCGCCTCGTGTTAGTGGACGACGACAAGCATCCCAACTGCTACCTGTATTCCACCGCATTCCACGTTCACGCCGGACCGGAGGCTGAAACCGAAGAGTTTGGCGAAATAATGGCTGATTTGTCAGCCAAGAAAAAACTTTCGCCGGTATCGCGTTTTGACAGCAAGCATTTCACGGCGTTCAGCAATGCGGACGACGATTTTACACGTTCGTATTTGCGCCATTGCGAGATGATGTACGATCAATTCCTAGATCACTTCCGCCGCCAAGGATTTTCAATCGTCAGGCCCGCCAACAAATTGCTAATCGCTATTTTTGACTCCCAAACGGGCTTCGACGCTTATCTCGGCCGGTCCATGCCGCCGACCATTACAGGGCTTTACGATTTGCGGACCAACCGGCTTGTCGTTTTCGACTTTGGCAGCAATCCGGTCTTCATTGAAGAAAATCAGAAAATCCAGGATGCCGTAAAAAACTTCGCCTCGCCTTCCGATCGCGAAAGAGCTGCCGGCGCCACCAAACGTCAGGCCAAGGATTTTCGCAACGACGTCAACATCGGCACAATCATGCATGAGGCGGGCCATCTTCTGGCCTTCAACACCGGCCTGCACAATCGTCGCGGCGATGTCCCGGTCTGGTTGGCCGAGGGATTGGCGTGCTATTGCGAACCGACCGATCACGGAACCTGGAAAGGCATTGGCGAGCCCAACGATGAGCGGTTGCAGACGCTGGTTCAATCGGTGAAAGCAGGCCAGAAACTGATGCCTTTGCGCGATTTGGTGACCAGCGACGCCTGGGCTGGGAACGGGCAAACCGTCCCGCCAACGCTGCTCTTGGGATATGCGCAGAGCTGGGCCCTCTTCAAGCTTTTTATGGAAGAACGCCCTAAAGCTCTGCGCGCTTACTTAAGAACCATTGAAGGACGAAATACGCCCAAGCACCGCCTGACTGATTTCTGCGAGGCTTTTGGAAGCGATTTTAATGGGCTCGAAGCTCGCTATCAGCAATACGTCGCCGATCAGATTCGGCAAACCCGCGGGCCACGGAAATAGACTCGGGGCGTACAATCTCTGCATGCCTCAAGAAGTCCTCGCCGTCTTCGCCAAACAGCCGATTGCCGGCAAAGTCAAGACGCGCCTCGCCACGGATTCTTCGCCGGCATTTGCCGCCGAGGTAGCTACTGCATTACTTCTTGATCTTACAAATCGGTTGGCAAATCTACGGTATAGTCTTTTCTTAGTTTTTGATCCGCCCGAAAGCCGGGGCTATTTCACAACCCATTTCGATCCTCGTTTCACTTTGATCCCGCAAGGCGACGGCGACCTCGGACAACGCCTGGCCCGTTTCATTGATAATCAGGTCCAGGCAGGAGTTGAACGCCTGGTAATTCTTGGCGCGGATAGCCCGTCCGTACCAACAGCCTTTATCGACGAGGCGTTTGGGAAGCTGAGAAAGGTCGACGTCGTCTTGGGCCCGGCATCCGACGGCGGTTATTACCTGTTGGGTTGCTCGGGACGAACCCCGCCCATTTTCGAGGGCATCTCTTGGGGCAGTCCAGACGTCCTTGCCCAGACCATAAAGCATCTGGCTGACCCATCCTGGAAATTGGGGTTGTTGCCGCCGTGGTACGATGTTGACACGATAGCGGACTGGCGGATGCTTTGCGGCCACGTTCAAGCGCTGCGCCGTGCCGGCATCAACCCAGGCCTTCCTCATACTGAGCGATTGCTTTTCAAGCCCTCGCAATATTGACAGTTCACCTACGGATTTGCTTCGGCAGCGATTGCTTCGGTTCGCACGGCCAGTTCGTTCCGTAAATCCCGCACTCCAGGTGTCAAGCGGGCTATCGCCTCGGCCAGCCGGCGCTCATGATCGTTCTTAACTATGCCGCGCAACACCAACGAGCCGCCTTCAACTCCTACTAGAATCGTGCTCTTAGATTGAATCTTGGAGGACCGGTCTAGAACAGATTGCACCTCCGCCCGCAGCCCACCAGATGAAGAGTTTCCACGGTTGGCAGAATCTGAATTACTTTCGGGCCTAGCGCCGCTAGTGTTCACCGTGATCTGGCCGGCGCTTCGGAACGGATTCGCCGGAGCCGTTGAGATATCCGGGCCGTTCCCCCTCTGACCGGCTATTCCATCACCCTGCACAGTCGGCGTTAATAGCATGGTGGGGCTCCCAATAACCCCTGTGGCATACGGGCTGGCGTAATAGGGTGAATAAACGTTAGAGGTCGCAGGAACAGTTTGATTAGTGACCAGAGGGCCGGCCTGGTTCAAGGGCACGGTTGAAACGATATTGCCATTAGCTGCTATAACTCCCGGCGCATCGGATGAGGTTACTGCTCCGATAGGAAGAAAGGTGACTGGTCCGCCCATGCCGAGGAACGCCGGATTGACAAAGCCGGTTGTCAATAAGCTGGCGGAAGTCCCCGACGGCAATAAGGCCCCGGACACACTTGACGTGTTGGCGTTTGCCGTAGTCGAGGTTGCACTGCCAAGCGCTGTGCCGCTTAGCGCTGTATTGCCGGGCAACGGGCTTCCGGGCGGTGGAACACCCGGACCAGTGATTATTGAGCCAGGAGCTGAGGTCCCCGGAGAGCCGATTTGAGCGCCTGGAGCCGAACTTCCAGGTCCGACTATGCTTCCCCCCGGAGGGGATGCGTTTTGGCTATTGACTGGCGCGCCAGGACCAGCGATTCCTATGCCTAGTCCGCCACCCGGAGCACCGGGCGCAGTCGCGCTGCTCGTGGAGCCGGTTACATTGCGGCTGCCGGCGAAAACGTTATTTCCAAATGCGGAGGGCCCGGCAAAGGAGGTGCTTGGATTGCCGAACCCGCTCCCATTAAACGTGCTCGGACTCGCCGCGGGTGCTGGGCTCGTTGCAGCCTGACCCGGAGCCGCGGTACCCCGCGTTTGCCCAGTTACAGAACCATACGTCCCAACCAAACCGATTATGGCTAATACCGGCGCCAGTCTCTGGATTACATTGCTGAAAATCATGACTGACTCCCTTGCAAGGGGCGCATTTTGTCTTTTGGTGCTAATAAAATGAGAGGGTGCATAATCCGTTCCAATCCGGTTCAAGCCGCCGTTTTTGGAACGAAATGGGGCAGAAATGAGAAAACAAACAATTTGATGAATAACTGGCTGCTCGGATACGACTTCAATGTGTCAGGTTCCCCGGCCTTCCCCGCCATTGCCCCAGAAGCGCATGCCAAACCCCTCTAAGTCAAGGTCCTCTCCCTTTTCCGCTTCCCCTGGGCCACCCCGCTCCAAAGTCACGCGGACAATGCCCCACAGGCTAAACGGTTCGCTGGTGTGGTCATAGCCGTCGGCGTCGGTATCGCCGTCGAGAAGCCAACGCCATGTCCGCCGTTCGCTTCCCGGTTCGGCGTCTTCTTGCCATCCTTTAAGAACCCGCGACACCGCTTGAATGGCGTTGCGCCAAGTCTTCGCATCCGTGATGTGAAGGCGCCACTCGTCGGGCAACTCCTCCGACTCCACTTTGGGAAGACTGCGAATGCTTTCAAAAAGGCGCTGTTCTAGAGCGGCCGCTCGCCAGGGCGACCAGACATAGAAAGTGACGCGGTTGGTGTCTAAATTCAAGCCATAGAAGTCCAGTAGCATAAGCCATCCTTTTCCAGAGGTGAGGAGGGTTAGTGACCACTGTAACTAAATGCCCAGGAAAAAGAAGGGAGAGTCCAATAGCAAGAATGCCGCTCCCAAATGTACCGGCGACACCATCGGCCAAATCGAGGAGAGAGCCAAGCAGCGACTGGCGCAGACATCCGAGGCGAGGCGGCGGCCGGTTCAACTAACGTATTGGGGGCGTTAGACCGGCAGAAGAAAGTCCGGACTGGAGACCGGCTCGAGAGGTTTGGCGTGTTGGAGCAAGGCGCCCAGGACATCGCCCGCATGTTGAAATCGCTCGTTGGGATTCTTAGTATGCAGACGCTTTATGATTTCAACGAACCAATGCGGAATCTTGGGATTCATTTCGCGAATGGGCCGCGGCGTATCTTCGCAGACGCTGCGCATAACCGCCCCCATCGAAGGTGCGTCAAACGGAGGAATGCCCGTGGCCAGCGTGTACAAGACACTGCCCAGGCTAAAGAGATCGGCGCGGTGATCTAGATTCTGGCCGGACGCTTGCTCGGGCGCCATATATTGGGGCGTACCCATGACGATGCCCTTTTGCGTGATGCTCACGTCGTCCACAGCCCGAGCTAAGCCGAAGTCGGTGATTTTGACTTGCGGCACGCCGTTGGTTAGCAGGATATTGGCCGGCTTGATATCACGATGGATTAAACCACTGGCGTGAGCGGCTTGAAGACCCTCACAAATCTGAATAGCTACTTGGAAGAGTAACTTGAAATCCAGCGGTCCATCTTCTTCAACCATGTCTTGAAGCGCTCGCCCCGAGACGAACTCCATGACCATGTAAGGCAGACCCGCAGCTTCACTAACGGCATATATGGTTACGACGCGTTCGTGGTGGATCGCCGCCGCGGCACGAGCCTCGCGGGCAAAGCGCTTGCGGGCGACCTCCACTACCGCCAACTGAGGCGCCAAAACCTTAATTGCAACTTTTCTGTCCAAAGAGGTATCGTGGCCGTGGAAAACCAGCCCCATACCGCCCCTTCCCAACACGTCAATAATCTCATACTCCGCCAAGAAACCGATATGGCCAAAGTGTTTCGGTGGGGTAAGGAAACCGGGCGGCAAATCGTCCGGTAGCCCAGTGGGTTTGAACTGGTTGTCGGAGAGCAGAGATTGCTCCCCAGAAAAGCCGGCGTCTTGCGCAGCATTCAGCGGCGCGGCGAGCGTGACTTTGTGATTCTTGCTCGTCTCCAGCCGGCGGGAACTTTTCCCTTTTATTGAGGCGCGGATCTTGGCAGATTCTCGTTCCGCTTGATTCTTCTCTTCGCGAGCGCGCAAATTATCGGCGCTCATCTCGACCGTCAGTTTGACTAATTCTTCCGTGGCGCCGGCTACGACGCTCACATATTTCTCGCTGGGGCAAAGGTCGAGGAAAGAAGCGAAGTCTTGGACCTTCTTATTTATCGGTTCGAGGAACTTGCGCAGTTCCGCCTGGTCCATGCCGTATTCTTCGTGGGCCAGCCATAAGGCCTCACACATCACTCGGGGCTGAGCGGGGCTAACCTGCAACTGAGCCACTAAAGAGGCAAACCGCAGATCGCCCGCGCGCTGGCGAATGAGGTCCGTTTGGCCGGCGGCTTTCTCGGGATGGTGATGATACCGAACGGCCTCGGTGATTTCCGCAGGCAAATGCCATTTGGAAAGTATGATAGCGGCTACCTCGGCATGATTAATACCGAGCGTTTCCTCTTCCAACTCGCATTGGCGGTGAGCCAGCACTTCGGGGGGCTTGGAGAGAAGCTTGGTGTACGATTCGGGGGCCATCTGCTGAAGAATGGGGATGCCCAAATCACGGAGCAATCCGGCCACGAGGTCTTCCTCGGGGCTGACCCGACCCATCCTCACGGCAATATCCCGAGCCAGAATGGCCCCGGCAACGGAGAGCTTCCAGTAATCCCGCGTCTGGGAAGTTGGCCGGGCTTGGCGTTGAACAGCCGGCAAGGAAAAGCTCAACGCAAGCGATCGTGATGCTTTGTCGCCCAAAAGGACCAGGGCTCGGTCGATTGAACTGACCTTTTGAGGCAAGCCGTAAAGTGCCGAGTTGACGGTCCGCAGCAATTTGCCGCACAGCGAGGCATCTTGACGGATCAATTCCGCCATATCGGAAGGCGCGCAGTTGGAGCGACTGGCCCGTTCCAGTACACGCAAAGCCAGCCCTGGCGGCATTGATAGTTGCGGATACTCGGCAATTCGCGCCAAGAAAGCTGGAATATCCATGCAATATTCTTTCGCCTAACTCCGGGCGGTACACGTTCAGCGGACGCGGCTCATTCAGCGAGAATCAATTTCCGCCAGCCAACGATGCAACCAATTATCGAAAAATAGACCTATACAACAAAGAGGATGAATTAGGCCGCCAGTCAAGTAAACCGGTCGCGTTTATCTGGTTCTTTCTTCGCAGTTAACCAAAAAAGTTTTGCTTGATGCTTGGCGTTATTGCGACCCAGAAAAATGGACCCCGCAAATGGCCGTTTTCGGAGCCGGTCCGGGGGCTTGGCAAGGCAGGCGCTCCGCACCTCACCACTCAACCATGACGATTGGCATGGAGTTTGCTTGCAATGGTAATGCCCGATGAAGAATAACATCGTCCCTCACGGGAATTGATGCTACATTTTCGCGCCGTTATCGCGCCCATTCTCGTCGCGCAAAACCCATCAAGGAAGTCGTTACACTTTATGGATGATTCCCCCTGTGGGAATACCCAGGAAACGATATGTACGAACTGGATCATGGACAAACCGCTGTTGCGCTCAGGCCGGCCCCGCCGGCTAGGTCCAAAAAGGCAACCGGACTAGACCCGTTTGTCTTGCGAAAATACGATCCGGCCAACGGGGCGGACGTCAGCGAGGCGTTATTAGGTTATTTGACACAAAGACACGGAGATAAAAGCATTCGATTTTGTGATCGCCCCGCTTATATTCCCAATGGCTGGGAAACCCACACGTACGCCTTTCGAGTGGAAGCGGCTGATCACCAACCGCAGGAATTGCGCGGACCCCTTGTCATAAGGATTTATTCGAGCCCCCAGGGCTTGCCTCGGGCCTGGCATGAATTTGAAATCCAGCGGCACCTTATAGCGGACGGTTTTCCCGCGCCGGCCGCCAAGGTTCTCGAAGAAGACTGTACGCTCTTTGGCGGCCCGTTTCTCATTATGGAGCAAGTCCAGGGCTTAAGCCTTGTTGATTTCCTGTCGCGCAATCCGCTTTGGTTGTGGCCTGCCGCGTATCAAATGGCGCTGACCCAGATCAAGTTACACCGCTTGCCGACCGAGAAGTTTCCGGCTCCCTCCGAATCCTTTTTGAACCGACGTCTTGAAGAAATTGAAGAGCTGGTCGAGGAATACAATTTGCCCGGCCTTGCTCCCGGCTTAACCTGGCTGAAAGAACATCGACCGCAGGAACCGGACAAACCGAGCATCTTGCATTTGGATTATCATCCTCTGAATTTAATGCGCCCTCCCGATGGCGCGCTAGCCGTGCTCGACTGGCCGGAAGCCGATATCGGCGATTTTCACGCCGATTTCGCGACTTCACTAATGCTGATGGCTTGCTGTCCTGTCGGTGATTCTTCCCTCTTCGATCAGATCCTGTTGCCGATTGGGCGCTCGCTGCTGCGTATGTGGTACGCATTTGAGTACAAAAAACGCATGCCCGTTGACGCCCAGAAGCTGAGTTATTACAAGGCTTTGGCAGCGCTGCGGCGGTTGGCCGGCTATGGCAGGTGGTTAGATGCAAGTCCGTTGAGCACCGGTTGTAAGCCGAGTTCTATCCGCTATCTTTGCCCGCATCACCTCAAGACTTTGCAAGCGTATTTCCGCAAGAACTCCGGTGTCGGAGTCAGCCTGATTCGCGAATGACGTTAGCGCCTCGCCAAGCAAGCAACGTAAACTGCAGACTTTAGTATGCGAGACAAGGGGTTCGTTGAGCAGTCAGTCGCCCAACTGTCAATTAGCACGTCGGCGGGCCGGATCGTGTAAGAGGTTCTAAGCCCCCTAAAGTTCTTTTCACGAGCTTCGGCCAGTCTGAGAAACGATCTTTTTCTTCGCAAGTGCAGATGGCTCTGCCGCTTAGGAAAGATCGTTTCTACTACCCCTCACACCCCCCCCTCTAGCCAGCTTGAAACGAACTTGCCAGTGGATAGTAGCTTCCCGGGAATTCACTACACTCTTGTCTTAACATAAACGCTTCCCAGAATTTGGCTTAAAGCTTCCAAGGACTGGAAACGCGCTTCCCTGGAAAGGGACCTGACAAAGGAAAGCAATCCGGAGATTTACCAGGTCAAGTGGACAAATCAACGGTGATATCATGCGTTCTGAGAAACATCATGGCCCGAATGATCGCGTGAACGACTATGGCGAAAGCGCGCGGCGTGGAAGCGAGGTTGGCTCGTCTATCTTTGCTTAAGAAGGAAGCGGCCTCCCCGGCGCGCGTTGCCGAGGTGCGTAAGTTTCTATGCGATCCATCGAACTTTGTCGTTTCCGAAGCAGCCGCCATTGCCGGGGAGGGCAATATGGCCGAGCTGGTCCCCGATCTCGTCGCGGCGTTCGACCGATTTATCGATGACGCGGGGCAGACCGACAAACTATGTCGAGCCAAGAATGCCATTCTTGAAGCGCTCAACAAGCTCGATTACGATAAGGCCGACGTCTTTCTACGTGCCATTCATTACGTGCAAATGGAGCCCGTCTGGGGTAGAAGCCAGGATACGGCGGGGGGCTTGCGTGGCACGGCGGCGTTTGGGCTCGTTCGCCAGGGTTATCGTGGCATCATTACGCTTCTTGCCGATTTGCTGGCTGACTCGGAGAAGGTCGCCCGCGTTTCGGCCATTCAGGCCTTGGGAGCGACCGGATCGATGGCGGCTGTGCCTCTTTTGCGGTTCAAGGCTCGTTCAGGCGACAAGGAGCCTGAAGTCATTTGTGAATGTTTCACGGCTCTTTTGCAACTAGAGCCGGAATCAGTCGCATTTGTCGGGGAGTTTCTACAAAACGGCGTTGAAGCGATTTGCGAAGGGGCGGCCTTGGCTCTGGGCGAGGCACGACGGCCAGAAGCGTTTGAATATCTACGCGACCGCGTGCCTTTCTTACGGCAGGGTTCGCTTCAAGACGCGGTGTTTTTAGCCCTTTCCATGCTTCGTGTGCCCGCCGCTATCGACTTTCTCATAGAACAAATTGCTGTGAAAACGACGGCCAGTGCCGCGCTAACCGCCTTGGCGATACATCGACACAACGAGCGCGTCAAGGACCGCGTCGCTACAGCCGTCGCCCAAATGCAGGATCCTGCGCTGCAAGCGCGGCTTGCCGAGAAATTTGATCTTAGAGGTTCCAAATCGTGAGCGCGTTAGCTCGTAGCAAAAGCACGCTTCTCTGACGGGTTTCCAGTTCCTGCCGAAGCCTGCTCAACATTCCAAGGATTTCTCAGCGGAGCGGACTGGTAAGCAAGTCGCTAAAGCTTGGATCCAACAACTTGCCGGTTCGCGAGATTGAAGAGTAGCGGACGGTACAAAACAATTCTGGTTTAACCCAGATTGCACCAGAAACCAAAAGATTGGGGATTTGCGGTTTAGGTTGCACGAGTTTGGTTAGTCGGTCCTTTAATTCTAGCGCCTGCTCAGGCAATAAACCGCGCTGCACCGTTCCCGCTGCGATCCATTTGCCATCTGCCAGTCGGGCTATGACAAGTCCTTCCGGCTTGCCGTCGTCCTCGGGAACATAGCCGATAATGGCAACCTGCATGGTGGGCCGGTTCTCCGCGGAAGCGGAGGAAGCCGCGGCACCCGGTTGGAACCCGCTTGACTCGGCCTTCTGCGCTTTTCCCGATTCCCAGCTGGTTGCCGCCTCAATTAATTGCTGGTTCACCATTTCGTGCGGGTGATAAACCTCCCACCAGTAGCCAAAACCGCCAATGCCAAAGACAGCGCCGGCGACTCCTGTTACAGCCCAGGCTTCCAGCCAGATTAGCCAACGCGTTTTCGGCAGTTGTCGGAGCACGTGCCCCCAAAGACGGCCGGAAAAAATAAAGATATGCTGGCCACCCAACGTCGCGTCGTTAGCAGAGACTCTCAGCACGGCGTAAAATTGCGTCAAAACTCCAACAGTCACGCCGATTACCGCTTGGATCGTGGCCCACAGGGCTCGAGGCAGCGAATCTGGCGGTAAGAATTGACCAGCCATTACGGAGACAAGGCCGACGACAGCAATGCCCGCTAACAGGCTCCAGAGCCACGATGGCGAATTGTTGAGAATCTGCAACAAATTCCCCGCCGGAGATGGCGCCGGTGCCACGGGCAATATTTTAATTGGACCAGCCAACGGCGAAGCGGCCGGCAATCGAGTGGTTGCCGGTAAGGCGGTTTGCTGATTCTTTTCTTCCAAAGATCGCAAATATCCGCATGCTTGGCACAGCCCCAGGCTTTCCGGGTTGATTAGCCCAGCCCCGCAACGGGGGCATTTAGAGTTGTCTTGGGCAGGTGTTTGCTTGCGCGGCGGGACTGGTGTTGAACTGGCAACATCCTGCTTGGAACCGGCAAGGTCGAAGGATCCCGTCCTTGGATCCGCTGGTGCGGTGGAGAGGCGCGTGTGTAAGGGGTCCATGACAGTATCTTCTTCCCACGGAGTTCGGTTGCCGTTTGTCCGGCTCGCTTAAATACTAGTGCGCCTCGTGGATTTTGACGTAATAGAAGAATAGGTCACGAATCTGACGATGCAAGAAATCAAATATGTTTAGCCGCGTGCATCCCGAGACCCCTTTTGACGAGGGTCCATCGAATAGTCATTCATGGCGTTTGATCAGCAAGTATTCCATTAGCCATATCAACGTGGTTAATGACAAATCGTCTCGGTCGCTCGCGGGATTGAATTCGGAAAACGAAAGCCCCACAACGCGCTCTGACCACACGGCGTTTATTGCCCGCAGCACTTGAGCCGGGCTGAGGCCAAAGGCCAAACGATGGTTGACTGCCGGGAAAAAGGCTGGATCGAAGACATCGCAATCGATGTCAATGAAAACTCGGTCCGCGGAGATGGCTGCTTCTTGAAGGAGCATGAGAGCCGCATCCGAATCGGCCGTGAACTGCTCGGCGGGGATGACGTCCCGGTAATACTTGCGAATATGATCCGCAGGGAGGAGCAATTCACGATGCCCTACGTTAATCACGGTCGGCAACGGCGAAGAGCAGTGCATCAAGAAATTCCCATGCGACAGTTCTTTTGAACATTCGTCGAAATGGTGAATATCCAGGTGAGCGTCGAACTGGAGGATTAGGGATTCGCCTTCTTGAACGCTTAGCTCTTCGTACAAAGGCAAAGCGCCGAGATGATTGCCGGTGAACCATAGAAGAAAATCTTTGCCGAGGGATTTCCGTATCGCTGCCCGGGCTTTTTCCTGCCAGTCGTAATACGAGGGCAAATCCTCGAAGGAAAACTCTTCAAGAGCGACTTTTCTGGCGTAAGACCGCGCGCGGGTCGGCGCCTTTTCGCGGCGATTGTCTTGGAGGATCTCGCGCAGGGCGTCAGCCAAGAGCAAGACGCCTTCCCCGGCGCCGGCGCTCCCGAATAGGTCGAACGGAAAGAATAAAGCGGCGGTTCTCACGTCAGAGCCATGCTCGTGGAAATCGGTCCTATTTCGTTGCCGCGTGTGTTTTATCAATCACCCGCGCCGTATACAATGATCAGCGACTAGGCGGACGGGCGCAATTTCGTGACAGGTTCGCGTCGTTCGTCCTGGTAAGGACGTCTTTATGCAATCAATCCAGGATTTCTATGTCGCACCGGGCGTTATAGTCACGGGGGACGTCGTCTTGTCGCCTGGGGCCAACATTTGGTTCGCGTCGGTGGTTCGGGGGGATCTGGCGCGCATTACTATCGGTCCGCGCGTCAATATTCAGGATGGGACTATTGTTCACACCGATAATAAAATCCCTCAGGACATTGAAGAAGGCGTTGTGGTTGGGCATCGCGCCGTTTTGCACGGCCGGCGCATTGGACGTGACAGCCTAGTGGGAATGGGCGCTCTCTTATTGACGGGCTGCGAAATCGGCGAGGAGTGCCTAATCGCGGCGGGTTCCGTAGTGACCGAAGGAAGGCGCATCCCCCCGCGGTCCGTTGTAATGGGCGTCCCTGGCAAGATAGTGCGTGAAATAACCGCCGAAGAGATGCAACGCACCCAAGCCATCTGCGCCAGCTATCTGGAACTGGCCCAGCGTTATGCAAGAAACGCCTTTCCGCCGCCGTGGACAAGATAGGGTCTTTAAGGATGGTTTCTCCTGAGACGGCCTCCGTATCGCTGTTAGCGCGGGCGGGATAATGGCTTAACCGGTGCAGGACGAGCTTGCATCCGGCACAGTCCGTGATATTCTCAAGTCGTAAATGGCGTCGTCAATTTCCTTTCGAATGTCCTAGTCCCGAATGAATCTCTGAGCTTGAGTGAGAGGCCTCATGAACGCGCCTGCGGAAACGCAAATGCAACAGGCCGCGCCCGTTGACGGTGAGCCGGCTCGGCAACCTGCATCCGATCGCCGTGCCGACCTGGATGCCAAGCAGGCGCGCATCGCCACAATGATTCAAGAATCTGATTGTGAAGGACTTTTAGTCCTTGAACCGGAAAACTTCGCCTGGTTAACCAGCGGCGCCCTGGCACGTGGGATAATCGATCCGGGCGAGCAGCCTGCGCTTTATTTCAGTAC
Organism: Gemmataceae bacterium; assembly: GCA_045802525.1. Taxonomy (GTDB): domain Bacteria; phylum Planctomycetota; class Planctomycetia; order Gemmatales; family Gemmataceae; genus JBJMQT01. The sequence goes on along the minus strand of JBJMQT010000132.1, from coordinate 17,296 downwards.
TGAGCAGCACTGGCTGATCGCCTCCAATGTTGATTCGCAAAGGCTCTTCGACGAGGAACTTGATGGCCTGGGATTCCAACTCAAGGAATGGCCCTGGAATTGGGGTCGCGAGCAGCTTTTGACCACTCTGTGCCAGGGCCGTCGCGTGGCCTGCGATACGGTCTTTGGTCAATTAAAATCGGTCAGGACGCGGCTACGCCAGCTGCGGTCTACTTTGTCCGCTTATGAACAAGCCTGCTTACGGGCATTGGGCGAAATTATCGCCCACGCTCTGGAGGCTTGTTGTCGAGCTTTGCAACCCGGTGAGAACGAACGAGAAATCGCGGGACAAATAAGCCACCGCCTGCTGCACCGTGGCGCCCAACCTCTTAACATCAGCGTGGCGGCTGACGGCCGATCCCGGCTCTACAGGCAGAGCAGCTTCACCTCCACACCTGTTGAAAAATACGCCGTGCTCACGGCGACAGCGCGCAAATACGGCGTCCATGCGACCGCCACGCGGACGGTATCTTTAGGCGAGGTGGATCCCGAGCTTCGCAGGCAACACAATGCCGCCTGTAAAGTCTCAGCGACTTACTTGGCATCGACCTGGCCCGACGCCGTGCCGCGCGAAGTTTTGACAGCCGGCCGCCGCGTGTATCTCCTCACGGGTTTCGAGCATGAATGGCTCTTGTGCCCGCAAGGTCATGTCACCGGGCATGCGGTCGTAGAAACGCCGCTGCTTCCCCATACCGAAGATCTTTTTCAACCCGGATGGGCCATTACCTGGCGAGCGAGCGTTGCGTCGGCCTGTTCTTGCGATACGTTTGTCGTCTCGGAGAATGGTCCAGTGGAAATAACGCCTACGGAGACCTGGCCGCTCAAGCGCATCCGCATTCAGGGCGCCGACTTTTTCCGGCCGGATATCTTGCAACGCGATTTGTAAAAAACCCGTGGGATTTGAAGCTCAAGAAGAATTGGCCGGGGCCATTTGTCCCAGGATTTCGAGGCGATGGCCTTTAACGTCGAATCCCAACCGCCGCAACTTTTCCACCAAGTCCGGCGCCACCTTTTCGAGTAGTGTTGGGTCAAAGGGAATCGGCAGGTCGCATACCTCGCCTGTGTCAACGCAGCGAAAGTGATAATGCGGATCGCGCCGGCCATCGTAATGAGCCCGACCATCCTGATCGGTCAGCTTGCCCACCAGGCCGGCATTAACCAGCGCTTCGAGCGCTTTGTAGACCGTGGCCAAGCTTAGTTTGGGAATACGCGGGCGCACTGCAAGGAAGACCTGTTCCGCGGTCGGATGAATAGGTGCGGACCGCAAAAAGTCGAAGACCGCCGCCCGCTGGCGGGTCATGCGCCAACCGGCTTTCTGCAATGCCTCGCGCAGTTCCGCCTCGGCCGGCGGAGTGCAACCCAGAGCCGAATATGAAGATTTCATTCTATAAATCAATTTAGAGGACCCGCCAAGAAGCGGCAATGCACCACCTGGCATAGCGGTTGCTTAACGTGGTGTTGGTGGCTTGGCAATGCCTCAGAGACCATTACGAGAGGTGCCCCATGAGAAGCTATATCAAATGGATGCTTAGTTTGTCGACGATCCTTATTTTGGCTGGGATAGACTTCGCGGCGGAAATCAGGGGCGTTATCAGCAAAGTTGATCCCGAGAAAAACGAGTTAATCCTCGAAGGAAAGGGTAAAGCCCGCGGCCACTCCTACACTTTTAGCTGGAACAAAGATACGCGCGTCCTATTTGGTTCCGAGCGGTTCACGGCGGATGATTTGACAGTCAACCGCAAGGCCGTGATAACTTTTGATGAACGAGACAATAAGAACTTGGCGCTCATTATCAAAGTTGCCGGGCCCAAACCCGAAGGGCGGACGCTCACCGTCGCCGATGGACCGGCCGCTACTGTAAAGCTCATTGCCTTGTCCGAGCGCGAGATTGTGGTGGCTAGTCCTTCCGGCCAGGGAGGTGAATCCGAAAAGACCTATGTCGTTCCCAAGGACGCCAAGATCACCCGTGACGACAGGGCCATTCAATTTGAAGACATAAAAGAAGGCGACCAAGTGGTTGTGGACGCCGAGACACAGAACGGTAAAGACGTTGCCCGATCAATCCGCATTGGCGGCAAAGCGCCTACCGCCAAGAAAACCGATAAGAAACCTGAGGACGTAATGAAGTGGGTCCGTACCATCTTGCAGAGGGTGGAGCAGGCCCGACAAAATCGCGACCAATAGGCTGGCCTGGAGTGGGCCGCGTTTCGCACCCGCAGATACTTCGCACCTGCTCCCGTAGCACGTCGGCGGGCGGGACCGCGTGAAGGTTCTAGGCCTCCCCAAAACATCGTACCACTAGATCACCTGACTATTAGAAGGGATCTTTTAGAAGGGATCTTTTTCTGCTCCGTTTCATTTCATTTCAGGGGGGGTCACACCCCTTGGAAAGAAATGGAAAGAATCCTTCACCGCTTTTCATTTAGCCTTAAAGGAATTTGGCTTAAAATCACTGCAAATGCGGCTTCCCGGAAGTGGGGGCCTCACAGAGGCTACTCTTCTTCACGACAAACGCGCAAATAGTCCGCACTCGATTCGAAGTAGCGCTGTCGGCGTTTTTGGGCCTGAGGAGCCGGCTCTTTGTGCCGGGCCTGCAAGTCCGCGAAATTCGCCAAACAGAAGGAACAGCCCACGGTGTTAAGATGGAAGGCGATGTAGTCGATATGGTCGTCGTCAAGCACTTTCAGGAGGTAGCTTCCCAGCTGCTCGCGCGTCGGACAACTCAAGCGCTCCCTCCGCCAAATTGCCCCGAGTGAATGTTCGCCGCGATCTCTCTCTTGAATAACGTTGCGCAGTTGCTTTCTTAGATGGTCGGATTGCCGTAGCGCAGTCTCCAGGCGCGCCGTGTCCGGGTCGCTAAGCGCGTCGTCGAGATAGGCGTCCAGCATTTCGCGGGAGATCGAGGGCATGGTTGAACAGGTCAAATAAGGCCTGGGAACGCAAAGCTCATCCTATTCAACCAATATAGAATAGGTAACGCCAGCGGATTCGATTTCGGGTGTACGTTTCGCGCCCGAAGCGGTCGTGCGGGCCGGAAACGCGGCCGTCAACCCTCAGGCGAGCAAAGCAGCTCAGGAAACACGTCCGGCGATAGGCCGCAATGGCGCACGGAATCCGAGAGTTTGCGTACCGCCGCAAAGCGAAAGTTGGCCACCTGCTGCTCGCTAATTTTCAAAAAAGCGGCCACGTCGCGATTCGCCCAGCCCTTTACCCAGAGGAGCTCCAGAACTTTGATCCGCTCCCAATCGCCGCGTTCGCGCCATTGTTCCAACACCTGGCCCAAAGCCCGATTTATGGCGGAGGTCTCCAAGTCACGCCGTTCTTGGCTGCGAACAAGGCTGGAGGCGGCTTGCCCTTTAGCCGGCTGCTGGACTTGACCGTCGCTGGAGCTTTCCGGCAATGAACGGAGGGGATGCCGGCCGATGCGGCGCAGGTGATCCGTCAGTTTGTGAGACGCAATCGTGAAAAGATACGTTTGCAATTCACGCTGGTCGTCGTAATTGGGAAGGCTGTTTAGAAAGCCGATAAATGTTTCTTGAACCACGTCCTCACTCGCCGCGCGATCGTGAAGCCGGCGATCGACGAAGGCCAGCAATCGTCCTTCGTAGCGTGAAATGAGAGCTTCCCAAGCTCCCGCATCCCCCTTGCGGATTTGCTGAATCAGGAGACGGTCGCTATCGGAAGACATGGGATGCTTGGTGGCAAGGTGCCCGGGTTGATGCGCCTGGTTACTATTCAAGTATTGTAAGCGAGTTTGCCGGCTGCTACTAACAATGAGCCCGCCATTTCTAAGCCAGCAGCCACACTCCGGCCCCCACCGCACCTATCACGGCCAGCGACCCTAGTCGGAGAAGGTTCGTGTAATAGCCCTTTGTAGCCTCGTCTAGCCGGAAATAGCCAGCCACCGCCGCGCAGATAGTTACAAGAGTCGCCACCATGCGGGCAAGAAAGATTTGGCGCTCGTCTCGGCGTGTATTTCGGTCCATCTGCTCAATCTCACGGAAGTCATCGGCTGTAAGCTCCACAAGCAAGCTAACTCCCTGCATTTGGCGACCGGCTACTTCGACCTGGTCTTCTGTCGGAAGCGATTCTTTAACGTGTTCGTCAATATATTTGACGGATGGCTGCCAGCGGAGCGAAGGCATTCTGTTGACCAATTGTCCGATCAATTCTCGTTGTGCCGTTTCCAAGGCTAGCTGGCGAGCAATTTCTTCTGTCCGACCATAGAAAGGCTTGGTCCAAAAGGAAATTTCCGCAGAAGAGGTAGAAGTTTCTTTGCCATTATTACTGACTTTGATCAAAGAGGATTTGGAACTCGCCTTTGATGCCGGCGATCCCGATCGCGAAGCGCCGCCGGGCACATGCAGTTTATCGGAGTGCCAACGATTCATAGAGGCGATCACAATGCAAACGATCGCCAAAAATACAAAGGTTGTCGGACGCATCACGGTTCCTCCCGCATCAACGCTGGGGCGCAAGGCCGCAGTGGAGCTTTAGGCATAGCGTAAGCGCATGCGCCGCGAAGTCGGTGGCGGCGGTTGCTCCCAAGGGCTTACTAACTGGACAATAGCTGCGGACATACTCAGGACCAGCGTACCGCGCCAGGGATCCGACCAAATGCCCAGCAAGATCAATCCCCAACAGCCGGCGGCAAAAATAGGGCCTAAGCTGAACCACTGACTCCGCCTCCGGTCGGTCATGCGCCACCAGCGGAGACCAAAGAAGGCCAGGGCAAAGTATCCCAGCGGCGCCAGCAATTGAGCCAGCCGCCGAGGTTCTTCGCTGGTCTGGGAAAGCGCCGTTCGCGGCACCCAGCCCTCGATATACAAGGCGCCAAGGCCCAGGAGCGCGCCCAGCGCCATCATAACGAGCCGGCGAGTCCAGGAATCGCCCCGCTTACCGCCCCAAAACTTGGCCGGGATCAAAATGGCCCAACTCGCTCCAACAGTCAGAAAAAACAATGTTCCTAATTCACTTACTTCGTGGGCCCTGGCCAAGGCTGCCCATAAAGCAACGCCCACGGCCGCAAAGACGGCGCTCAAAGCCAAGGACCCGCACAATTCTGCCAGCTGGCCGCGCGGCGTGACGGCGGGCAATACGGTCAGAACGGGCTCCGCCATGGGCCGCCGTGGCGATGCCGGCGAACGCATTTCGGCGTGAGGAGCGGCAACTGCGACCTGCGGTTCCTGGATGGTATCCGCGACCGCCCGAGCCATTTCCGCAATTCCGGCATATCTATGGGCCGGGTTCTTGCAAAGCGCCTTGGCCAAAATCGGTACGAATTCCTCCGGCACCTTGCTAAGGTCCGGAGGCGCCGTCAGATGCTTCATCAAAATCTCGCCGGCGCTTTCCCCATCGAAAGGCACGTGGCCGGTTAGCATTTCGTAAAGAATAATTCCCGAGGCATAGATGTCGATTTGCTTATTGTAATTGCCCGTCGATATCTCGGGGGCCATGTAATGCACGGTGCCCACGCTCTGGGTCTGAGCGGACCGTTGGCTGGCGCCGATGAACTTGCTGAGCCCATAGTCGCCTACCTTCAGCGTGCCGTTTTCTAAAAAGATGTTTCCGGGCTTGAGATCGCGATGAACGATGCCGTGGTCGTGCAAATAGCCCACCGCCTGCGCCAAAGCCTGAAACCATTGGCGGGCAAGTTCGGGAGACAAGCCCTTAGGATGCCGATTCAAGACGACGCTGAGCGGCTCGCCGGAGACGTATTCCATGATGACCCAGTGCCCGCCTTGCGGGTCGGTCTTCATGTCATAAAGGTTGACCAGGTTCGGATGCTTTAGGTTAAGGCACTGGGCGACGCCGCGCAACTCCACATCCTGATTGCCGTGAATCAGTTTGAGCCCGACCTCTTTGCCGCCGTCGCTTACGCCGTAATAGACTTCACCGAATCCGCCGCGGCCGATGCCACGCTTGATCGTGTAGCCGTCCAGCGGTCGTTGACCGGAACTGTAGGTGAATTTCATACCACACCTCTCACAGACGCCGCTTCCGTATTCCGACACGGGCCCGTTTCACGTAGCCTTAGGAGCTTGCCGGGGCTCGCTGCTCAACAGCTTTACAGCCGCCCCATTCTGTTTCCGACCGTCTCGACAGCCAGGGCGAAATCATCGCCCGTGATGCTTGCCTTGGGTCCCAGGACCGCTCGCTCCCCGACTTTGCGGCCATCCAGGATTAAGTTGCCGGCATGGCGTACGCCCAGGCCGCTTTTATGCCGATAAAATATTACCGGCTGCTTCAAATCAGGCAGCATCACGTGGGATTGCGTGCCCGGACCTAGAATCAACGTATCGGCCATCAACAGGACGGCATCTAAAGCTAAGGGCAAGCGGTGCCCGCTCACAATATCGAGCCTTCCCGATGTACTAACCGCGACCGGCTGGCGAAACTGAAGCTGGCAGCTTGTTCCCAGCGTCATCCGGTCATTTGCTCGCAACAGCGCCCGGTCGATTGCCTTGCCGTTAAGCTGCATCGGCCGGACCGCTTCAAGGAGATACCCTTCACCATCGCGAGTTAGAGTAGCATGATGGCGCGATACATCGGCGTACAACGGCACATCCACATAGGCGTCGGGCGTGGCTTGGCCGAGGGTAATGCGATGGCCCATGCACACCAGAAAGCCGCCGACTCCATCAATCCACAACAAATATCGCTGCGCCGGCAAGACCGAAGGCGATTCTTCGGGCACCTGCACCGGCGCCCTTGAGCCTACGAGCGTAGCCGGTTCGACCGCTTTCCAGGCACGGCCCCGCGCCTTGCGGGCTTCTTGGTGCTGGGGCGCCGCGGCCAGAATTTGCTCCGAAATATTCACAACCTCGTGCCAACGCCCCGCTTCGACCGCCCGGTGCAATTGTACCAAAAGAGACGCAAAGCTTTCTTGTCTTTGATTCAGCTCATTTTCAAAGATACTGAGCGCCGGGGCCGGCTCCGGGACCAATCGGCGAATGCGATGCACGGCATCCAAGGCTTGAGCGAATTCACCACGCGCAGCCAGCTCCCGGGCCGTCAACCATCCCTTGGCCGCCTCTTCGAGCAATTGCATATCCGCGGAGCGAGCCGACCGGTCTCGCAGTTGAGCCAGGGCTTCAGCGGCGCGGCCTGGTTCGCCGGCCTGCAACAAAGTTCGAGCCTCGGCCAAGCCGGCCTTGATTAGATCCTGCCTTAGTTCTCCGGCATCATTCTCGGCTCGCTCCATCTGCTCGGCCATTTGCAGATCGTGCCAGGCCGCCTCGGGATCCGCATAGTTAAGACGTTGGCGGCCGCGTGCGACAAACTTGCGAGCCACTTGCTGTAGCATTTCCGAAGCACGCTTGTGGCCTTGAGCGGCAGGTTGGCCCAAAAGCCGGTGCGCCTCTTCCAGGCGTCCCGCCCTTAGAGCCTCCTCCGCTTGCCGCAAGGTTAACCACGCGAAGCCGAGCATTGTTTGTTCGTTGTTCGTTGTTTGTTGTTCGTTGTTCGTTGTTCGTTGTTCGTTGTTCGTTGTTCGTTGTTCGTTGTTCGTTGTTCGTTGTTCGTTGTTCGTTGTTCGTTGTCAGCGGATGTTCACTATTATCGTGCGAGGAAACCCGGGATTGCAACTAACTACGAACTACTAACTGCCAAAGAAAATCCCGGAGAAGGCCGGCTCGCAGCTCCCGCGAGCCACGCCAAGTGGCTCTGTGAGTTCCTCGTTGGCGGAGGACACCGACCATCTCCGGGTTAATTCACTGTCTATCGGCGCTGCCTTAACAACCGATAATCGGAGCCGCTCCTTGCGGCTGCGGCCCCGATGAGCTTAATTACTTGCCTTCCTTCGCGGATTGCACTTCGCCGTAGCGTTGATCGATCTCCTCAATCGCCTTGGCAGCCTTTACCTTGTCGCCGACCGGAATCTGGTCGTTGACAAATTGACCTTGGAGGGCATTCGTGGTTATCTCGGTGTCGATCCGGGCGTTGATGTCGTCGAGCATCTGTTGGCACTTGGAGAGCTGGCTATCATCGACATGGAACTTGTTGCGGGCTTCGGCCACGCGGAGCTCCTTCAGTTTCAGTTCCAGCTTGGCAACTTCAACTTCCATCTGTTCCTTGCGGGTCTTCATTTCGGCCAGCTTCTGTAGGGCCGCGTCGAGCGATGCCTTACGCGCCTCGAGCAACTGCTCCTTATTCTTAAGGTTGTCTTCGGCGAGGCGGAACGTCTGCCAGTCGCGGGCCAGTTTTTCTTTCACGCGCTCGACCTTAAACTTGCTTCCACCGTAGGAAACAGTTGCCTGATCCGGTTTGATTTCCTTAAGATCGGCCCGCATCTGCTTGATGTTTTCTTCCTGGTCCTTCAGGTTGGTCTGGGCAACGGTGATCTCTTTGCCGAGCCGCTCAATCGCCACCTTTTCCTCGGCGATGCTGCTCAACTGCTTTTTCATGTCAGGTACTAGATTGGCCACTTCCTCGCGCAACCGTTCGATTTCCCATTCTAAGGGAACCGAATTGCTGGCCGTCGCCTTGGCTTTCTTCCAGGCGAAGTTCATGTAGCTCCCGACGCTGGTCTTGTGCCAAATCATGAGGCCTGCCAACACCGCGAGGGAGGCGACTACTAGCTTCTTGAACATTTCCTAACCCCTTTCCACTGCATGTAACTGGTGATCGATTGCAACGCCGAGTTGCGGAAGGAGTTGTTCCTCCCAGGAAGTTATTCGCAGCGGATGGCGGGGTATTTTGAAAAAAGCGGAAATGAGGTCACATCGTTGTAGCGGCGCGTTGGAGTCCCGGCCTTAGCCGGTCGGTCCGCTTGAGGGCGGTACTCCAACGATGGCGAACGCCTGTCGCACGGCATACCATAACTCGTTCATTCTGAACGGCTTGCGAATTAGGCTTACGCCTTCCTTTTTCAGAAGGTCAGGGGCCGGGTGGGTCTGCGGCATGCCGGTGCACAGAAGAACGGGCAGATCGGGGCGGCGCTGACGAATGCGTTGAAAAGTAATGGCGGTGTCTTCGCGAGGCATCATTAAATCTAGGACAACGAGTTCAATTTCCTTGGATTTACTTAGCCAATCCAGCCCATCGTGGCCGCTGGAGGCACAAACGACTTGATGGCCGGCAATTTCCAGGAAGCGGCGAACAATGTCCAGAACCGCCTCCTCATCGTCGATGACGAGGATGTGGCGGCCAGGTGACGTCTCCGGTTCGAGCACTTGGCCGCCTTCGAAAGGCGCCTGCTGAACCTCACGCGGCAAGGATCCGATCAAGCATGGCAAATAGAGGGCAACGCAGGTGCCTTGTCCCGGCGTGCTGGTAATGGCTAAATGCCCCTGATGGCCTTGAACGATGCCAAAAACCATGGGCAGCCCAAGACCAGTCCCCTGTCCTACTTCCTTCGTCGTGAAAAAGGGGTCGATCGCCTGGCTAAGGACGTCGGCCGTCATGCCGCAGCCTTGGTCAATAACTTCGATAAGAACATATTCGCCGGGCGGCACGTTTTGTGGAAAGGCCGGTATATCCCTCGCAACCATCGCATGCCGTACTCGATACGTTAACGATGGGGAGGGGCCGGAAGGCTTCACTTCTTCGGCATTCAAGGTAGTTTTGCCTTGCTTTTCTTTAATTTGCCTTTCTTCCAGCGCTTTTCGCTCCCTCAAAGCATCGCGGGAATTAAGCGTAAGATTTACCAGCGCTTGCTGCAACTGATTGGCGTCCCCCTCCACCATCAAGCACTTCTCATCCGAACCCTGATCTTGGAAATCAATCACGGCTTCCAATTGCAAGCTGTCCGACACGAACTCGGCGGTGCTTCTCACGAGGTGATGAATACTTAAAGGTTGGCGCGTTAATGCGGGCTTTCGAGCGAAGGTGAGCAATTGCCGCGTTAGCTTTGCTGCGCGATCAGAGAGGTCGACAATCCGTTGCAGGTAGTCGCGCTGAGTTTGAGTCCCGCTTGCTTCGCGCAAGCCAAGGGAAGCGTAGCCGCTGATTCCCGCCAAGAGATTATTAAATTCGTGAGCCACGCCGCCGGCGAGAGTGCCCACGCTTTGCATTTTCTGGGCTTGCAACAACTGGCGTTCGAGGTGCTTGCGTTCGGAGATGTCGCGCTGAATGCCCACAAAATGCGTCATTTTGCCGAGGCCGTCCACAATGGGCGAAACGGTCAACGACACCTCAACCAGGCTGCCGTTCTTGCGTCGGTTGGTCAATTCCCCCTGCCAGCTCGAGCGCGCCAGAATTGTTTTCCACAGCTCTTGATAAATCTTAGGGGGGTGTAGACTGCTCTTTAGCAACCGCGCATTCTTGCCAAGCAGTTCCGGACGCGAATACCCGGTCATAGCCTCCAAGGCTTTGTTGACATGGACGATGGCGCCTTGAAGATCGGTGATCAGAATGCCGTCGCGGGCGGACTCAAGCGCCTCCTGAAGCAAGCGATTCATATGTTGGAGTCGATGGCGCGTAACCGATTCCTGCACGCGCTTGGGCAATTCGGTCAGAAAGGCCAGGTTGGAATCCTTGACCATGTAATCGAGGGCGCCGGCGTGCAGCACGCGGGTCGCCATATGAGCGGCTTCATTCTGCGTGACCATCAACACCGGCGAAAGTATGCCTTCAGCGGCAAACGTTTGCAGCAGATCGAGCCCGTTCATATCGGGCAGGCCGTTGTCCAGAATGATTAAATCCGGTGAATCTTGCGCGACAACGATCAGCGCATCCGAAGCGTTGCGGCACCGGGTGACTTGATGGCCGGCCCGTTCGAGGCTTTTACGGATTAGGAGCGCGATGTCGTCATCATCTTCGATCAGAAATAGCCGTAGCGATTCGCTCATTTGGCGCCGTCCGCTGTCCCAATCGTCTTTTCGGCAGCCCTCGATCCGTTGTTTTGTTGCAAAGGACCGTGAAGGAGCGCTTCCGGACAACTTACGGTAAATACATTTCCGCTGCCCGCTTTGGAACTAATGCGGACTTCGCCGCCCCAGTACTGAACCCATTGGCTAACCAAAAACAAACCGAGTCCGCGCGCCGCTTCTTGCCGATGGTCTCCGGCGAATGGATCAAAAACGTGTTCGCATTCACGGGCTGAAAGGGCGGGGCCATCGTCGGCGACCCAGATTTCCAATCGACCATCCTGATTACGAGCGCCGATCTGGACATGAACCGATCCCGGCATGGCAACCGATTGGGCGGCACGGCGAATCAGATAGTAGAGCACTTGATTAAGCGCTGAAGTCTCCAGAATCGTAATCAAGGGTTCGACAGGGAAATCGTACTCTAAGACGGCTCGAGGAAAAAGCTGGTTGACCGCAGCGCCGGCCTCGCGAGCCGCCTCTTCAATGGACGTCGGCGCTCGGGCACAGGCATCAGAACCCACTCGGCCGGCCGCGGCAAGAGCGCGGATCACTTCGTTGGTGCGCTGCGCCGCCGCCTCCAGCCGGCTAAAGATTTCCTGGCATCCCTCGTCCATTTGAGTGGCCATCTCAAGTTTCAGCAGACGCACTAGTCCTTGAATGGCTACCAAATGATTGGGCAGTTCATGGTTGTGGGCCATTTGGAAGCAGCGCAATAAGCGCTCGATGCGCTCGTCGCGGCATTCGGCTGCTTCGGTTGGATTGACCATGCTCCTATTGTAGTTTGCTTATGGAGTTCAGGAGCGAGAACCGCCGGCCTAATTCGGCTTTCTTTCTGCCGGAGCGGCCGGTAAGCTTCCAAGTCGATAGAGTCGGCCCAAATGTCCAGCGGAGGAACATCCATGCGCAAGGTCATTTTGGCAAATTTGGCAGCCCTTCTGGTCCTTAATCCACTCGTCGCCGCCCCTGCCCCGGACGGCGATCTGGATAAGATCCAAGGAACCTGGAAGGTGGAGTCCGTCGAGAGCGGAGGCCGTACCCTCGTTGAGCCCTACAAAGATTGGACCTTTAACATCAAAGACGACAAGCTCACCATCAAAGTGGGGGACAAGATTCGCAGCGAGTACACGATTAAGATCGACCCGGATAAGAAGCCCAAAACGATCGACTTGACGCGGAAAGTCGGCGATCAAACGCTTACCGAACTGGGCATCTATGAATTAGACGGCGATACATGGAAAGTATGCAATGACGAAGGCGGCGACATGCGCCCCTCGGAATATAGCACCAAGGAGCGGACAGGGCTGGAACTCATTATGATGAAGCGGGTCAAGTGAACCCCCCCTCTTTTCCTCAGGAGTTAACCTATGCGAACAAGGATTGTCCTTTCCTTCGGCCTTGTCTTGGCGCTTAGCGGCTATTTGACCGCCGACGCTAAAGATGACAAGGCCAAGGAAGATAAACAAAAGATTCAGGGGACTTGGAAGCTGATGTCTTTTGAAGTAGCGGGCAAAGGCGATGAGGACACCAAAGACGAGAACAGAGTGCTGGTAATCGAAGGCGACAAGATCACGGTCAATAATGACGGCAAAGAAGTAGAGAAGGACAGCTTCACGCTCGATCCTTCAAAAAAGCCCAAGGCCATTGATTTTGTCACGCTGAGCGACAATGACAAAGACAAAAAGAGACTCGGGATCTATGAGCTTGACGGCGATAATCTCAAAATCTGCATTGATGAAAAGGGAGAAAAACGGCCCACCGAGTTTGCCACCAAGGAAGGCGGCAACCTGGTGCTCGTTGTCCTTAAGCACGTTAAGAAGTAGCCCGCTGGCCGGGGGCGCTTTCGCGTTGCCAAGCCTTACCCTCTGACCCTGTAGCTCAATGTTGGTGGGTCCAGAGGGAGGGTCGCTTGGTCCACAGGGTTCACCAAAAGGCCTCAAACATTGCTTCTGACCGTCAAAGCAATTTCACTGGTCCAGAGGGCCGAGCAACACACTTCCCATCTGGATATAAAGCTGCTCGTTGGACCCGTCCGCTAACCGTGAGAAAAACTTAGCTTGACAAAAGACGGGGTGGCTCAAAGATTAAGTGGCATGCCTAGCCTTGTAGGGCCCACAGGACGATTCCTGTGGGCTTTTTCATCCACAGGTTTTACCATTGCCGAGATGTGCGCATGGAAGTCTTGCAACCGTTTCTGGATTTCTTCTTGAACCTCGACCAAGTGCTCAAGATGTGGGTCGAGACCTTGGGACCCTGGTTCTACGTGGTGATGTTCTTAATAGTCTTTTGCGAGACAGGTCTCGTTGTTACCCCCATTCTGCCTGGCGACTCGCTTCTATTCACGGCGGGCGCCATTGCCGCCTGGGATGGATCCCCGATTTCTTTGTACGGGCTCCTGGTTCTCATGATTGCGGCGGCCGTAGCGGGGGACAGCGTCAATTACTTCTTGGGCCAGAAATTCGGCGTGCGCGCCTTTCAATCCGATAAGTCTCGCCTTTTCAATAAGAAGCACCTGATTCGCACACAGGATTTCTATGCCAAGTACGGTGGCAAAACGATCATCATTGCACGCTTCATCCCCATAGTTCGCACGTTTGCCCCATTCGTGGCCGGCATCGGACGCATGAATTACAGAAAGTTTTGGTTATACAACGTCGTCGGAGGAGTTGGCTGGGTTGGGACGTGTCTCTTCGTTGGATTTGTTTTCGGCAATTCCGGTCCCGTCAAACGCAACTTCCACTTCGTAATCTTCGCCATTATTTTCATTTCGGTCTTACCGATGGCGGTCGAATTCTTGCTAGCCTGGCGCCGCCGTCGGCTTGCGCAGCAGCCGGTATCAGTTGAATAGAAGCGAAACCCTTCGCCGCGTTCCCCAGAGATACGGTTCCTCACGCCAATGTCGAAGAACTGCCCAGATGCAAGCCCGGAGCAACAGCCATCTCGTCTTAGCAAGCCTCACAACTCCTCTTATTTGCATTATCCGAACCACCGGCCAGGCGATTTGGGCGTACTGGGCGAAACGCATTGACGCCCTGGTGTCAGCCCCTGTAGGTTTATTAAAGTTTCATTGATCCTTCCTACAGGACGTTTTTACCCGGACAAGGAAAGGTTCCTAACCGTGCCTGCCAGTACGAGGTGAAAACACGCCATGGTCGCCACTGGAACGCTGATTCGAGTCGAGCAAATCGCACACGGCATATTTAATTTGGCCACGCAGTTTTGCCTCGACCTGCCCCGCGCTCGGCGGCGTCTGGGCGACCTGAAGGAAACGGAGTTCCTTACTCTGGTCATCTTGCAAGGCCAGGGCACCATGATCGTTGGTGACATTCAGCGCATTTTGGGCGTCCTACCCGCGCAAATGTCGCGCGTCATCCGCTCTCTGGAAGAACGCGATCATCCCCTCATCTCCTGTCAAATCAATCCCCGCGATAAACGGAAAATTGACGTCTGTCTGACCGGGGAAGGCGAACGAGCGCTTCAAGAGCATCAGACGCTTTACCTGGGCGCCATCAACAAGCTGCTTGACCGCCTCGCTGAAGAAGACCTGGAATGCCTCAGCCACGTGCTCGCCAAAATTGAGGCGCCCCAGCAGCAGCAGCAGGGTTATCAGGTTTAGCTTCCGTTTAGCCGCGAGCCATTGACCAGCGGGTTGGAGTCACGGCTTCAGCCGGTCGGCCGCCTAGCGGCGGTCGGCGTCATGTGCTCAATTCTTGATCACCTCCCTAAGATGGGTAGCCTTACAGACATTGAACGAGTTCAGCCAATCTCCGCGAGTTCCAACGTTCTGCCGTATCTCTCTATGACTTCCTGACGCAAAAGCGCGTGTTCGGGCCGGGTCAATGTTGCGTCGTCTAGCACCAGCGCGAAGGCATCATGGCGCGCCTGGCGCAAGGTCTCCTGGTCCTTGAGGGGGTCGGCAAAGCGCAGTTCTCCCAGGCCATGCTGCCGGGTGCCGAAAAGCTCGCCCCCGCCGCGCAGCCGGGCATCCTCTTCCGCCAGGGCAAAGCCATCGTTCGTTCGGACAAAGGCCCGCAAGCGGTCCTTCGTTTCCGGCGAGGCTGGTTCGGCAAAAAGGTAGCACTGCCCTGGAACACTTCCTCGACTTATCCGGCCGCGCAGTTGATGTAACTGCGAGACGCCAAACCGCTCCGCATGTTCGACCACAAGGAGCGTGGCATTGGCCACATCGACGCCGACCTCGACCACCGTTGTGCTGACAAGTAGGTCGATCTGCTTGTCTCGAAATGCCTGCATGACGGCGTCTTTTTCGGTCTCTTCCATGCGGCCGTGAATGAGGCCGACGCGAAAGTCGCGGAACGGTCCGGCTTGCAATTCCGCTTGAGTCTGCACCGCCGCCTTGACGTCCAGCGTCTCGCTTTCCTCGACGAGCGGACAGACTACATAGCCTTGTTTTCCCTGCTTGAGCTCTTCGCGCAGTTTGGCATACAGGCCTTCACGTTGTTTGGCCGTCACCCAGCGGGTCACGGTTGGATGGCGTCCGGGCGGCAGTTCGCGGATCGTGGAAACGTCGAGGTCGCCAAAGACGGTCAGTGCCAGCGTGCGTGGAATGGGAGTTGCCGTCATAACCAGATAGTGCGGTTCGACGCCGAGTTTACGGAAACTGGCGCGCTGCTCGACGCCGAACTTGTGTTGCTCATCGATGACGACGAGGCCCAGCCGGGCGAATCGAACATCCTCTTGAATGAGCGCTTGCGTGCCGACCACCAGATCGATCTCGCCGGCTTTGATAGCAGCCAACGCTTCCCGGCGCTGGCGCGCGGAAAGAGCGCCGGTCAGCAAAAGCCTTCGTACCCGGCTTTTGGCCAGGTAGCGCTCGAAAATGCGATAGTGCTGGCGAGCGAGGACTTCGGTGGGCGCCATCAAGGCCGCTTGATGCTTGTTGGCCACGGTTGTCAACAAGGCGTAGACGGCGACGGCGGTCTTGCCCGCGCCGACGTCGGCCTGGAGCAGACGCTGCATGGGCCGATCGCTGGCCAGATCCTTGACGACCTCGGCGACGACCTGATTTTGATCCGCCGTGAGCTGGAAAGGGAACAACCGGCGAATGTGCTCATCAATCGTCTTGGTTACCGGCAAGCGCGGCGCCATTTGCCGGTCGCGCGTCTCCCGGCGGCGCAAGGCCAGGGCTAACTGAAGAAGCAGAAACTCCTCGTACACAAAGCGCCGCCGGGCTGCCTTGGCGTCGGGCAACGTCGCAGGGAAATGAATGGCGCGCAGCGCGTCGTGGACCCCGGGCAGTTCCCGCTGATCGCGCAAGGCCGCCGGCAGTCGCTCCGGCACCTTGTCCGCATACTGATCCAGCGCTTGGCGAACGAGGGGCCTCAGATCCTCAACCCGGAGATCCTCGGTTAACGGATACATCGGCACGATGCCGAGATTCGGTTCAACAGCTTCGCCGGGCGTTTGCTTATCGAGGATTTGCGCGCGAGGGCTATTCATTTGCCAATGGTCACGATACCACTTCGGCTTGCCGCTAAAGGCCACGCGCTGGCCATACCGATAAGGCCGGGCGGCCCACGGCTGATTGAACCAGACGCCTTCCAAGCTATTCTTGCCGTCGTCGCTCAGCACAATGCGCACGACGGTCTTTCCCGTAGGCAAATGATCCCCCGCGATGTCCACCACCTCGCCCTGAACGGTTTGAATCGCGTCAGCAGACAGCTTGGCGATAGGCCGGACGTCGGTCAAATCTTCATAGGAGCGCGGGAAGTGAAAGAGCAGATCGGCGATGGTGGTGATATGGAGGCGGCGCAATTGGTCCTGGCGCGTAGAGGAAACGGAACGCAGTGTGGTAAGAGGTTGTTGCAATTCGTGGGGTGTGGCGAGGGACATGCTTTCACGGCGTCGTGGCAAATCTATGACAGACTATTGGAAGGAGGAAGAACCTCTTGACATTAATCTAGCAGCTTTCAGAAATACCACTCTTCTAACCCAGCAAATCAACAAGGCATGAGAAATGCAGTTGGCGACCGACAATGCTTTGAAGAAGGTGGAATGGGACGAATCAGCGGGCGCAAGCGTAAAGTGATTATTCAATTCCATTATTCTTCAACAGTACAAACGATTTCGCCAAGGCCATTGTAAAATCCGACTCGATAAATCATGGCTTCAATTGAAGGGTCGGTGGAGACTAGTGTTGTTACTGACTGTTTGTTCGGCGAAATGATGGCACAGCAAAGATAGACGTGATAAACGTGATCTGACCTAAGCCTCCCGCCTGGGATGTGATCATTCGCCAACTTCAGGATCCTCTGCCCCATCTCCTCAGTGAAGCCGAACCACAGGCCATTCTTCAGGAATCCAGATATTCTTTTACCGCGACTGCTTTTCACGGACACAGAAAAGCCGCCGTTCTTTTTGTCCCTGTCAAGCCCGCCGTCCATCCATGCGAGATCAAAGACTAGAGCTTTGCCCAAATAACGGTCCGG
>JBJMQT010000131.1:0-39570 GCA_045802525.1 Gemmataceae bacterium | reverse complement strand
GAAACTTTGGCCGATTCGGCGACGCCACCGAAGTGCCGCCGCTCTGCGACATCCAGGTCCGCTCTTATGAGCGCTTCCTGCAGTTGGATACTTTGCCCGAGAAGCGCACGGCCAGCGGGCTCGAAGGCGTCTTACGGGAAATTTTCCCGATCGAAAGCTACGACAAGACCCTGAACCTTCAATACCTGCGCTATGAGCTGGGCAAACCGCGCTATGGACCGGACGAATGCCGGCAACTGCGCCTGACCTACGGACGTCCTTTTCGCGTTTGGCTGCGCCTCAACAAGGAACAGCCCGTCGAGGAAGAAGTCTATTTGGGCGACATGCCGATCATGATCGGCGGCGGCGAGTTTATCATCAATGGCGCTGAGCGTGTCGTCGTTAGCCAATTGCACCGCTCACCTGGCGTTGATTTTGTCGTCGAAACAGAGGCCAGCGAGCGCAAGCTGCACAGTTGCCGGATAATCCCCGAGCGCGGCAGCTGGATCGAAATCAATGTCACCAAGAAAGACGCGCTGGGCGTGCGCATCGATCAGAGCGGCAAATTCTCCGCCATGACGCTCCTGCGCGCCATGGATCCGATCTATTCAACCAATGCCGATATCTTCAAGGCCTTTTATCCCACCGAGGACATCAAGCTGACCGCGGCCAACCGGGCTAAACTAGAAGAACAATTGGTGGTCGGTGACGTCATTGATCCGGAGACCGGCGAGGTTTACGCCGAGCACGGCGATAAGCTGACCAAAGAATTGCTCGATAAGATCTCCGCGACCGGCGTTAAGGAAGTGACGATCGGGCACATCAAAGATCCGCTCATCCAGGCCTCGATCAAGGACGATCCGACGTCAACACACGAAGAAGCGCTGCTGAAGATCTATCAGCGTCTTCGTCCGGGCAATCCGGCGCAATTGGAAAAAGCCAAGGAACTCTTCCGTGAAAAGTTCCAGGATCCCAATCGCTATCGTCTGGGCAAGGTCGGCCGTTTCCGCATCAATCGCAAGTTCGATCAGGACATCGCCGAATCGGAAATGACGCTGAGGTCGCTCGACTACTTGAATGCGATTCGCTATATCCTTAAGCTTCGAGCCGGCGAGGGACACATCGACGATATCGACCATCTCGGCAATCGCCGTGTTCGCACGATCGACGAGTTGGCCGCCGACGAGCTGCGCAAAGGTTTTCTCAAGCTGCGCCGGACCGTGCAGGAGCGCATGAGCATTCGCGACCAGCAAGATATGTCGCCGCGCACGCTCATCAATCCCAAGAGCATTTCTGCCGCCATTGAGTACTTCTTCGGCCGCGGCGAACTGAGCCAGGTGGTGGACCAAACCAACCCGCTTTCGCAATTGACGCATGAACGGCGTCTATCCGCCCTCGGGCCGGGCGGCCTTAACCGCAAGCGAGCCGGCTTCGACGTGCGCGACGTCCATATTTCCCACTATGGCCGCATTTGCCCGATCGAGACGCCTGAAGGGACCAACATTGGTTTAATTTCTCACTTGAGCATTTATGCGCGAGTGGATGAATATGGCTTCTTGATCACGCCTTATCGCGGCGTGCATAAGAAGAAGCTCACCAACGACGTTCGCTGGCTGCGCGCCGACGAAGAGTCGCTGGCCTACCTCGCCCCGGCCGACACCGGCACGGACCACGAGAAGATTGCCCCCGAACGCGTCATTGCTCGCTTTGGCGGCGATTTCGGCTACGTCGGTTCGGAGACTGTACAGCATATCGACATCTCCCCCAAGCAGATGGTCGGCGTATCCGCAGGCCTCATTCCGTTTCTCGAACACGACGACGCTAACCGGGCGCTTATGGGCTCGAATATGCAGCGCCAGGCGGTTCCGCTCTTGGTCACCGAACCGGCCCTCGTATCCACCGGCCTCGAGAAAGACGTCGCTCACAACAGCGGCATGGTCATCCGTTCCGAAAAATCAGGCACGGTCACATTCGTCGATGCTCAGCACATTCGCGTTGATGAGCGGGAATACGTGCTTCGCAAGTTCACGGGCCTAAACGAACACACTTGCCTTAATCAGAAGCCCATCGTCCGCATGGGCCAGAAGGTCAAGAAGGGCCAAGTACTCGCGGACGGAGCGGCAACGTTTCACGGCGAGTTGTCCCTGGGCCGCAACGTGCTGGTCGCGTTCATGTCCTGGGACGGTTATAACTTCGAAGACGCCATCATCATCAGCGAAAAGCTAGTGATGGACGACACCTATACCTCGATCCACATCGAAGAGTTCGAGATCGAAATTCGCGAGACGAAACTGGGCAAGGAAGAGTTCACCCGCGACATTCCTAACGTTTCGCCCAAGGCACTGAATAATCTGGACGAATACGGCATCGTCCGCATTGGGACCTTCGTTCAGCCGGGCGATATTCTGGTCGGCAAGGTTTCGCCCAAGAGCAAGAGCGAACTAACTCCCGAAGAAAAACTGTTGCACGCGATCTTTGGCCGAGCCGGAGAAGACGTTAAGAACGACAGCCTTGAAGTGCCCTCCGGCGTCGAAGGGATTGTCATCGAGACCCAGCGCTTCAGCCGCCGAGCCTCCATGACAGAGGATGAGCGCAAGGCGTTCGACAAAGAGCAAAAGGATACCGAGAACCGCTTCAACAAGCAGATTGCCGAACAGTTCCGGGCAATGATTCAGGAATTGTTGGGCGTCCTGGACAAGAAGGAACTCCGGGACAATGTCACAAACAAGGTGCTGGGCGCTGAAAAAGACGACAAGGCCACCATCGAGCAGGCCATCACTTTCAAGCTGGATCACCTGGACATCCGTTCTCCCGAACGGCAAAAACACAGCGCAGAAGTCTACGGCCGCCACAACGAGCGAATCCTGTTCTTGCTCGACGAGAAGGAGCGCAAGTTGAATTCGCTGAAGCGCGGCGACGAACTGCCCAGCGGCGTGCAGCAGATGGTGAAGGTTTATGTCGCGACCAAGCGCCAGATCTCAGTGGGCGATAAGATGGCTGGCCGGCACGGCAACAAAGGCGTAATTTCTAAGATTCTACCCATGGAAGACATGCCTTACCTCGCCGACGGCACGCCGGTGGACATCTTGCTCAACCCGCTCGGCGTCCCCAGTCGCATGAACGTGGGCCAGATTCTCGAAACCCACCTTGGCTGGGCGGCCCAGAAGCTGGGCTTTAAGGCGATTACTCCGGTCTTTGACGGGGCCAGCGAGGAGGAGATCCGCAAGTGCCTCAAGGAAGCCGGTATCCCCGAAAGCGGCAAATCCTATCTATATGACGGCCGGACCGGCGATCGGTTCGAGCAAGCCGTGACCGTCGGATACATTTACATGCTCAAGCTGCATCACTTAGTCGACGACAAGGTGCACGCTCGGGCGACTGGACCGTACTCGTTGATCACCCAACAACCATTGGGCGGCAAGGCGCGGTTCGGCGGCCAGCGCTTCGGAGAAATGGAAGTGTGGGCGCTGGAAGCTTATGGGGCCGCCTATATCCTCCAGGAGCTGCTCACGGTTAAGTCTGACGACGTCGAAGGCCGTACCAAAATCTACGAATCGATGGTGAAGGGAGAAAACACGCTTGAAGCCGGCACTCCTGCCAGCTTCGACGTGCTCACCAACGAAATTCGTGGCTTAGCTCTGAATATGCAATTGGAAAAGAAACGGGTCTAGCGATAGAGAATTGTCCACGGATCTTACGAATGGACGCGGCTAAACCGGCAGCAACCAGATGGTGGAACAGCAAATAAAGCCCTAAGTTCCAAAGGCGCTTGCTTTTGTTTCCTGCGATCCGTGGAATCAATCGATGTAATCTACGAGTACCAAATTTCGTGCCAGAAAATGGATTTTCTTATTGCAAGAGCAAACTAATCATGGTTTACTATAGTATTATGCGCATCTTCCCCCTTGCTTTACAAAGATTCCTTACAACGAGTGCGGCCAAACTGCCCGAGATCCCTGGGACGCTTGCGTCCAGACCCGATGTTTTTCGCTTCTTGATACCACTATCCATGTAAGCTCTGACGCCTCGATGAAAAGGCGACGGCCCGAGATTGCGGCCGGCGCCCCTGCTTGTTTTTGTCTTACGCCGCCCCGCGTTTATTTGCGTCCCTTCCTTAGGAGTGCGTGCCATGAGTGCCGGTGACGTGAATTATGACCGTATCAACGACTATGGTGCGGTGCGCATCAGCCTGGCCAGCCCGCATGATATTCGCAGTTGGTCCTTCGGTGAAGTCAAAAAGCCGGAAACGATTAACTACCGAACTTACCGTCCCGAGAAGGATGGCCTGTTTTGCGAGCGGATCTTCGGCCCGGAAAAAGACTGGGAATGTGCCTGCGGGAAATACCGCGGGATGAAATATAAAGGCATGATCTGCGATCGCTGCGGCGTCAAAGTGACCCATTCCCGCGTGCGCCGCAAGCGCATGGGCCATATCGAGCTGGCCGCGCCCGTCGTTCACATCTGGTTTTTCAAAGCCATGCCCAGCCGGCTCGGCACCTTGCTGGAAATGAAAACCACCAGCCTGGAAAAGATCATCTACTTCCAGGATTACGTGGTGGTCGATCCCGGCGAAACGCCGCTCAAGGAACGTCAACTTCTGACAGAGGATGACTTCCGCAAGGCCCGCGAACAATATGGCGACACCTTCGCAGCCGAGATGGGCGCCGAGGCGGTCAAGAAACTGCTCGAGCGCCTCGACCTTGTGGAGCTGTCCATCGATCTACGCCAAAAACTGGAAGACGAAAACCGAAAGGACGAAACGGGCAAAAAGCCGTCCAAACAAAAGCAACGCGACCTCGTCAAACGGCTCAAGGTCGTCGAGTCCCTGCGTGATAGCGGTTTGGGCGGCCCGCAGAATAAGCCCGAGTGGATGGTTCTGGAATGCATCCCGGTCATTCCGCCCGACTTGCGGCCGCTCGTTTTACTCGATTCGGGCAACTTTGCCACCAGCGATCTCAACGACCTCTATCGCCGCATTATCAACCGCAATAACCGCCTTAAGAAGCTCGTGGACCTCAATGCCCCGGAGGTCATCATTCGCAACGAGAAGCGCATGCTCCAGCAGTCCGTGGACGCGCTCTTCGACAACAACCGTTGCAAGCGCCCGGTCCTTGGATCGAGCAATCGCCCGCTCAAATCGCTCACCGACATGATCAAGGGCAAGCAGGGCCGGTTCCGCGAAAACTTGCTCGGCAAGCGCGTGGACTATTCGGCAAGGTCGGTTATCGTCGTGGGTCCCGAACTGAAACTGCATCAATGCGGCCTGCCCAAGAAGATCGCGCTCGAACTCTTCCAGCCGTTCATCATTCGCCGGCTGAAGGAGTTGGGCCACGCCGATACGATCAAATCGGCCAAGAAAATGCTCGAACGCAAGGACGATCAAGTTTGGGACATCTTGGAAGAGGTCATTAAGAACCATCCGGTCCTGTTAAACCGGGCCCCGACGTTGCATCGCATGGGCATCCAAGCATTCGAGCCGACGCTCATCGAGGGCAACGCGATCCGCGTGCATCCCTTGGTTTGCAAGGGCTTCAATGCCGACTTTGACGGCGACCAAATGGCCGTGCACTTGCCTTTGTCAATTGAAGCGCAGGTTGAAGCTACGGTCCTGATGATGTCTACGAACAACATTTTCAGCCCGGCCAACGGGCAGCCCATTATCAGTCCGTCGCAGGACATCGTCATGGGCTGCTATTACCTAACAGCAACGCGCGGCGACTTGGGCGAATCCGGGGAAGCCGGCGAAGGCATGGTGTTCTCCAGCCCTGCCGAGGTATTCCTTGCCTACGCCGAGAAAAAAGTCGGCGTACACGCTCGCATCCGAGTTCGCTTGCCCGTGGGCAAGGAAGTCATCAGTGAAGTGAAGATCGACAAGGACAAAACGCGAGTCGAAGTGATTAACCGCAAGGCCAACGGGCTAGTCGAAACCACAGTGGGCCGGGTGCTCTTTAACGACATTCTCAAGCCGCGTATGGCTTACTACGACTTGTCTCTATCGAGCAAGCATTTGGCACGCATCATCGCTGACTGTTATCAGGTGCTCGGCCGGCGGCAAACGATCGACTTGCTTGACCGCATGAAAGACCTGGGCTTCCGCGAATCAACTCGCAGCGGTTTGAGCTTTGCCACCGACGACTTGCGAACCCCGGCCAACAAAGAAGCGGTCCTCCGCGATACTGAAAAGAAAGTCGAGTATTTCACCAAACAATACCAGAAGGGCAACATCACCGAGGTCGAGCGCTACAACAACGTCATCGACTTGTGGACGCATGCCCGCGATGAAATCACCAAGCAGATGATGTTGGATCTCGCCAACGATCGCCGCGACGGCACGCCCCACTTGAACCCGATTTATTTGATGGCAATCTCGGGCGCCCGCGGCGGCATCGAACAAATTCGCCAATTGGCCGGTATGCGCGGCCTGATGGCTAAGCCTAACGGAACGATTATCGAAACGCCGATTAAGGCCAATTTCCGCGAAGGTCTGAGCGTGCTGGAGTATTTCAGCTCCACCCACGGCGCTCGCAAGGGTTTGGCTGATACGGCTCTGAAGACGGCGGATTCCGGATATCTGACGCGCAAGCTAGCCGACGTGGCTCAAAACGTCGTCATCACGTTGCACGATTGCGGGTCTACTCAGGGCATCAGCAAGGGCGTCGTCTATAAGGGCGAGGAAATCGAACGGCCTCTTAGCGAGTCCATTCGCGGGCGGGTCAGCCGCAATACGATTGCCAACCCGGTGACCGACGAAATCATCGTCGGTGAAAACGAAATGATCAGCTGGGAACAAGCGCGCAAGATTGAATTGCTCGGTCTTGATAAGATTCTGGTCCGCAGCCCCATGACTTGCCAGGCGCCGCTGGGCGTTTGCCGATTGTGTTATGGCATGGACTTGGCGACAGGCAATCTCGTTGAAGAAGGCATGGCGGTCGGCATAATCGCCGCTCAGTCTATCGGCGAACCGGGCACGCAATTGACGATGCGTACGTTCCACATCGGCGGCGTGGTTAAGCGGTCCGTCGATGAAAGCGAGGTCAAGGCACGCAAAGCCGGCGCCATCCGCTTCCTTAACATTATTGCAGTCACCAACGATCGCAATGAACGAATCGCACTTACCCGCAACGGCATTGTCGAGCTGCTTGGGCCGCGCGACCGGGTAGTGGAGACCTTCGGCGTGCCCAACGGATCCATCCTCCTCGTCGATGAAGGCCAACAGGTTCAGCCCGGGCAGGTGCTGTGCAAGTGGGATCCGCATATTATCCCCATCTTGGCCGACGTGGGCGGCAAGGTCCGCTTCGAGGACATTGTGGAAGGCGATACGCTCCGCAAAGAGCGCGATCAGGCGACCGGCGCCGAGCGTTGGGTCATCATGGAGCATAAGGGCGACTTGCATCCGCAGATCTTCATCGACGACGATCGCGGCCAGCACTTGGCCTTCTTCTCAATGCCCGAAAAAGCGCATCTTGAAGTCCGCGAGGGGCAGAAGGTTTCGGCCGGCACGTTGCTGGCCAAGACGCCGCGTGAAGTCGCCGGCACGCAAGACATCACCGGCGGCTTGCCTCGCGTTACCGAGATCTTTGAGGCGCGCCGTCCGCGCGATCCGGCTGTCATGGCGGAAGTGGCCGGCATTATTCGCATCGGCGACCGCAAACGCGGCAAGCGCATCATCTGGATTCAGCCGACCGACGAGCAGGGCCGGCCGATTCCCGGCGCCGAAGAACGAGAACATCAAGTGCCGCCCGGCAAGCACTTGCGCGTGCACACCAACGACCGCGTGCGCGAGGGCGACGCCCTGGTCGCCGGGCCGCTCGTCCCCCACGACATCCTGCGGATCAGCGGCATTGAGGCTGTGCAAAACTACCTGGTGCGCGAAGTCCAGAGCGTCTACCGCAGTCAGCGCGTGGACATCGACGACAAGCACATCGAAAACATCGTCTCGCAAATGCTCCGCAAGGTGAAAGTCGAGACGATGGGCGATACGGGACTGCTGCCCGGCTCGGTCATCGACAAGTTCGCTTTCCGCGCCGTCAACGAACGGCTCAAGGACTGCGTGAGGATCAAAGATCCCGGCGACTCCAAGTTTGAGATGGGCAAGATTGTCAGCAAGGAAGCGTACGAAGACGAGCGCGCTCGTCTGGAAATCGACGGCAAGAAGCCGCCGACCCATACGTCGCCGACGCCGGCAACGTGCAGCACTCAGCTTCTGGGCATAACCAAGGCCGCGGTGCAGTCGGACAGCTTCATCTCGGCTGCCAGCTTCCAGGAAACGACGAAGGTCTTGACCGAGGCCGCGTTGGCCGGCAAGGTGGACTACTTGGTGGGCCTCAAGGAAAATGTGATTTTGGGTCACTTGGTTCCAGCCGGAACCGGATTCAGGACGCATCAGGAAGCGGAGGTCCGCCTCAACGTTCAGCCCAGCGAAGTCTTGGCGCCCACCGGCAACGGCGAAGAAACTGCCTCTGGCCAATTGGAGACCGCCGCGGCAAGCGCCGAATAGACCGAATCAGCCGTCTCAGTCCCAAGTTTACCTGGGATTGAAATTGCTAGGGTTGGCGACTCCGGGGTATTGCATCTTGACCCCGGCCATAGGTAGCAATATTCTGATTGTTTCGCGAAGCGCGCTTTGGGGCAGACGCCAGAATTTCAGATCATGCCGGAGCGAAATTGGCCGGCTTTCAGGAGTAGTGCATGCCGACGATCAACCAGCTGGTACGCAAGCCGCGCACGCAGCAGTACCGCAGGCCTAAGCATCCTGCCTTGCATGGTTGCCCGCAGAAAAAGGGGGTCTGCCTCCAAGTTAAAATCATGACGCCCAAAAAGCCCAACTCGGCCTTGCGGAAGGTGGCGCGCGTCCGTCTTTCCAATGGAGTCGAAGTCACGGCTTACATCCCCGGCGAAGGTCACAACCTACAAGAGCATTCTATCGTGCTGGTCCGGGGCGGGAGGGTTCGTGACTTGCCCGGGGTTCGCTATCACATCATCCGCGGCGTCCTCGATTCCCAGGGCGTCGCCGATCGCAAACAGGCCCGTTCCAAATACGGCGCCAAGCGCGAAGGTAAGTAAACGCTGCGATTTTTGGATTCCAGATGTTCCCGGTTACTCGCGTGATCGCTCCGGTCACGGGTCCTTTCGAGAATCGAAAATCGTCATGATGGAATTGAAAGTTAACCTCGACTTTACCTGCTGTCATTGCGGGCAGCCGGTCGCCGTGACCGTGCAATGCAGAGGAATGCTGTTATATTCCGCTCCGGAGCAGAACCTTGCCCAGGTGCATGTGCCCTGCCCCGGCTGTGGCCAGGCCAATCAATTAAGTTTTGAGCCAAGCGGCCAGGTCAGGGCCGTGGACGCGCCCACCATGCTTCGGTTGATCCCGGAGCCGTCGATGAATTAGCACAGGTGAAGCCTGCTCGACCATCGTCAGGATAGCGGGTAGGGTGGGACGAGTCTTCGAGTCCCACCATCATTCCCAAGAGAAAGGTGAGACTCGAAGACTCGTCCCACCCTAAAGTTGAGACTTGTCTTCTTTTGATAACAGGAACGCATCATGGGTAAGCGAACCGCCAGCGCCGAAACACTGAAACCGGATCCCCGTTACCATTCCGAACTGGCCAGCAAGTTCGTCAACTGCCTGATGTGGCAAGGCAAGAAGGCGACGGCCATGCGCATCTTTTACGGGGCCCTCGACCAGATCAAGAAGCGCATGCCCGACGTCAATCCGCTGGAAGTCTTCACGCAGGCGGTTGAACATGTTAAGCCGACCGTTGAAGTGCGCTCCAAGCGCGTCGGCGGGGCGACCTATCAAGTGCCCATGCAAGTCAATCGAACGCGGCAGCGCAGCCTGGCCATCCGCTGGATCATCGGCGCCGCGCGCGCTAAAGCCGGCCGGGCCATGTCGATGCGTCTGGCTGACGAATTCATGGCCGCCTACCGCCGTGAAGGCGAAGCCATGACCAAACGCGAAAACACTACCAAGATGGCCGAGTCCAACAAGGCCTTCGCCCACTTCGCGTGGTAAGCCGATTCGCTGGCAACGAACCACAGAGGCGCAGAGAGCACAGAGAAAAATACACAGAGGATTAGGGAAATAGAGAAATGGCTTCGGAAGATATCTTCCGTGCTGTTATAAGTTCCCTTAATCTGATCTCTGTGGTGTTTTTCTCTGTGCTTTCAGTGTCTCTGTGGTTCGTTTACTTTTCCCCTCTTCGGACGGAAAATGGCTACGATTGAGCTAAGCAACATTCGCAATCTGGGCATCATCGCTCATATCGACGCGGGCAAGACCACGACGACCGAGCACATTCTCTATTACGCCGGCGCGACCCACCGCCTGGGCGCCGTGGACGCGGGCAATACCACCACCGATTATGACGAGGAAGAACAGGAACGCGGCATCACCATCTATAGCGCCTGCGTCCCTCTATCGTGGCGCGACTACACAATCAATTTGATCGATACGCCGGGCCATGTGGATTTCACGGCCGAAGTCGAGCGCTCACTGCGCGTGCTCGACGGCTGCGTCGTCGTCTTTGATGCGCAAAAGGGCGTCGAGGCTCAATCGGAAACGGTCTGGCGGCAGGCGGACAAATACCAGGTGCCGCGGTTGGCATTCATCAACAAAATGGACGTCGTCGGGGCTAATTTCGAAAACGCCGTTGAAGAAATTCGCGAACGCCTTGAAGCCCGGCCCATACCGCTTGTGCTTCCCATCGGCAGCGGTTCCCCCAAAGACAGTCCGACCCCCTTCCTTGGCATTATCGATCTAGTTGAAATGCATGCCCTCTATTTTGAACCCAAGGACTTCGGCAGGAGCTTTCGCCAAGAACCCATTCCCGATGAAATGAAGGCGGCCGCCCAGACGGCGCGCGAACACCTGTTTAATTTGTTGACCGAAAATGATCCCCAAGACTTGCTGACGAGCGCCTATCTGGAAGGCCGCGCGATTCCCGCCACGGCCATTCGCACCGCCATTCGTGAACAGACTCTCAAGCGGCTCATTCAGCCGGTCCTGTGCGGCTCCGGACGTGAACACATTGGCATTCAACCGCTCTTGGATGCCGTCTGCTGGTATTTGCCCAGCCCGGCCGATCGCCCGCCCGTCGTGGGCAGCAATCCGCGAAAGCCGGGCAAGGAAGAAAGGCGTAAACCCGATCCCAAAGAGCCGTTTTGCGGGCTCGTCTTCAAGATCGTCGCGGATACGCATGGCGAACTGTATTTCATCCGCGTCTATTCCGGCACGCTCAAAGCCAGCAGTCGCGTGTGGAACCCGGGCAAGGATTGCAAAGAACTCTTAGCCAAGCTCTATCACATCCACGCCGACCCGGAAAAACAGCGCGAAGAAATTCCGCAATCGCAAGCCGGCGACATTGTCGCCGTCATTGGCCTCAAGGATTCCATTACCGGCGACACCCTTTGCGAGACGCAGCATCCCATTTTGCTCGAACCCATTCACTTTGCCGAGGCGGTCGTGAGTCAGGGAATCGAACCGGATTCCTCCGCCGACAAGCAAAAACTCATCGACACGCTCAATCTCCTGCGTCGCGAAGACCCGACGTTTTCGTGGCAAGAGGACCGGGAGACGGGCCAAACGCTCATGAGCGGCATGGGCGTATTGCATCTTGAGATCAAGAAACATCGCATGGAGCGGGATTTTCGGCTGAAAGTGCGGGTGAAAAAGCCGCGCGTCAGTTATCGGGAGACGATTCGGCGTCCCGTGCGCGTTGAAGGCGAGTTCAATCGCCAAGCAGGCGGCACCGGGTGGTTTGGCAAGATCACCGTCGAGCTTGAGCCCCATAAGGGCGAGCATCCGGTCACCGTCGCCAGCCGGATCAAGCCGGACCGCGTTTTGCCTCTCTACCTCGCCGCCGCTGAACAAGGCATTCGCGGCGCCCTTTCCTCCGGTGAACTCGGCTATCCGGTGATGAACGTCAAGGCCACCATTGTCGATGCCGAGATGGATTTGCAAACGTCCAGCGAGACTGCTTTCGTGGCCGCCGGCGCCGACGCCGTGCACAAGGCGATGAAGAACAACATCGTGCTCCTGGAGCCGGTCATGCGCCTGGAGGTAATGGTTCCGGAGGAATTCCTCGGTCCCGTCACTTCGGACTTGAACGCTCGCCGGGCCGAAATCTCCCAGCTTCTCACCCGAGGCAAGCTCCGCTTGATCGAAGCGACCGTCCCGCTGCGAACCATGTTCGACTACGCCGACAAAGTAAGAAGCCTAAGCCAGGGACGAGCCAGTTCGACAATGGAGCCCAAGGAATACGCCCCCGCGCCGGACGAACTGCTGGAGAGCTTGCTGCATCCGGAAGGATACTAAGTCCGTCCCAGCGCAAGTCGGCATCAGGTGTTCAATTATTGATCACCCTCTGGCGCGGGCGGTGCACCGCCCATGCGTCTAGTACCCCCCAGTGTGCCAATTCTGGTGGCATACTGGGGTAGTAGCCTGGCACACTGACGGCGGTAGCTTGGCACACAGGCCGGGGTACGTTGGCACACTGGGTTTACACTTTCCACTCTGCCTAGATTCGAAGGCGGCCAACGTGTTGGCCCCCTTGGTCCGACGTTGGCAGCCTTCAAATGAAAGACAACGAAAGCGCGCAAGCTGATCAAGAATCGATCACCCACCCTCTACCCTCTAGCTCAATGTGTGCGGGTCTAGAGGGTGGGGCGCTTGAGCCACAGGGTCCTTGCGTCAGGAAAGCTTGGTAAAGGGGGAAGAGATGTAAAACGAGCAACCGTTTTCCGTTTTTCATCCCCCATCCACCCCCGATGAAAAACGGAATTACCTGGTGAAAAACGGAACTTTGGGTTGAAAAACGAAACCCAAGGTCTAGCTCGCCGGGAAAGCCCCTCCGAATTGGTTCTCTCCATTTCGCCTGACCCCCCGTGGAAAGAAATGGAAAGAATTTTTGGGCCGACGGGGCTGAAGAGATGGAACTTACAGATTAATCTGCAACTTTGCGCGGCGACGAAACTTGCGTAAAGTGCCCTTTTCTTCGCCGCCAGCTTGGCAGGAAGCCAATTTTGCCAGGACACGGAGTGATGCCAACCCTAATTGACGATGTCCTCTTTTTGTTTTCCCGTCCCCTTTGATTTTCTCCCGATCTGTTTTTTCAGACTTTATCCTTTGACTAGGATATTTATTTCATAGTTAGGATTAGGAATAAACTGTCCAACGATATTGCCATCCTTATCAACCTTCCAAGCACCTTTAATTGCTTGGGGCGGGATATAATTGTGACAATCGTACCTTGGGTCAATTTCATACACCCAACCGTTGGGAAATTTCCTTGCCTCCTTAATCGCACCTTCAGAGGGATTGAGTGATTCGCTCATTTCAAACTCTCCAACCACCTTTGGTG
Source organism: Gemmataceae bacterium (assembly GCA_045802525.1). Lineage (GTDB taxonomy): Bacteria > Planctomycetota > Planctomycetia > Gemmatales > Gemmataceae > JBJMQT01. The sequence continues at coordinate 26,230 of JBJMQT010000131.1, read as the reverse complement.
ATAAGCAGCCTGCTCTTCAACTGACGCAATTCTGTCTGGTCCAGTTTCTCCGAAAATTGGCACAAGATCCTCTTTGGTAGTGCTTAATCCCATTTGGGTCACGTAGACTTTCCGTGCGCCCCCCATGCCGCGCGACATGCTGGAGGCCCATGTGTCAATTCTCGCACCGTTACATATTATTCGACAACCCTTCTTGTCGAGCCAAATGCGTAGTTTAGAAAGACACTCAAAGAGGTCAGGTCCTGGGAATGAAATCCTCCCCAATGATTCATTTTCGAATTCCAATTCCCATGGAGGCACATCAGGGTGTGTCACCGAACATCCTTCTAGATGTCCGGAGTAATCCAAAGTATTCAAATAGTGTACGCTCACCTTGGCCCCCTGTACCCTGGGTTCGGTTTGAATTCTCCCGGAATTATCTCTTCGCCGGGTCCGACGGGATGGCCTCCTGAAATTGTAGAAGGATCGATTGGGTGAGGGGTCGCAAACTCTCCCTCGTTTCCATACGGCCCATAACCGCCTATATATTCGTCAACATCGACAGAGTCCGGGGGCCGGTCGTATTCGTATACCCATCCTCCTTCGCCCGCGAACGGTGCGGCAGCATCGGGACTAATTGAGCCTGATACATAACCGCTGTCGAGCGAGCCAGCGATATGGGCATCTAAGTCCAAGTTAGTGCCCGGTGGTCGAATGCCTCCTCCAAAGATAGTGCTAGGTGGCAAGGGGCTGCCATGGTAAAGGGGTTGGGGATTCGCTCCAGTAGGCGAATCAATAACAAAATTCCCGGGGCTCGACGGCTGCGTCGGGGACTCAATGACGAAGTTGCCTGAGCTTGAACCCTGAGGTTCGGGGACAATCGAGGTGTTTTCGGGAAGAGCCGGTTCGGGTGCAGCAACTGGTCCTCCTCGTCTTATTTGAGCCGCATCGCCAATTGCCGCCATGAACATGAAGCCGCCCGCGGCGTTCTCAAGCCCCGAGAAATCGCCATTGCCTGCCATTTCGCCAGCCTTTTCCAGCGGCCTGACACCAAGCGTGGCGGTATCCAGCATAGCGTTGCCCATGATCGCCATCGCTTCCTCAGGGGTCGCTGCAAATGCCTGACTTCCTAACCCGCTGCGAGGATGGAAATTCTGGGGATCGCCGTTATAGACGTGATAAAGGGCGCTTACGGTGTCCTCTCCCCAACGCGGAATTTCCAGGAAACCGTCAACGACGTTTTCGAGGTGGCTCTTCGTAGGCTGGGAAGCTTGTGATGGCGGCGGGGGCAAGAGGAAAATGGCTCCCTGAGCTCGGAGTACCGTTGCTCCATTGTCGAGTCTGGTGGCTTGATACTGGCCGGTGGGGTCCTGGCTGTCAGCTGGACTATTGCCAACGAATCTGTACAGACTGCTGTCGCCCGCGCCATAACCCGACGGATCGACCCCGACAAACCGCTGGAGCGTCGGCGAATAGTCGCGGCGCTCCATGTGAAGCAAACCCGTTGCCGGGTCCAGCCGCTCGCCTTGGTAGAGGTAATTGGCGGCGTAGCCGCTGCTGCTTATCGAGCCCCAGCTGGCGTTTAGGTAGGTGACCAGGCCGTATGGGTCGTAAGCGTAGCGCTCCACTACAGAGCCGCTACTGTTGATCAACGCCGTCACATCGCCATTGGCGTCTTGCTGGACCCAAAGGCGTTCATCAAGCGTTCCATTGTGGGCGGTGCTGCGGTCGCGTAGGACTAGCGAGTTTGTCTCTAGGGGATTCCAGACATACTGCATGTCGGCGGTGCTAGCCCCGTTGAGCCGTTCTTCGAGCACATTCCAGCCGTCGAAGTATAGATCACGCGCGTTTGTGCCGGCGGTTTCGACAATTCGGCGGCCTGTGCCGTCGATCTTGTAGCTGGCCAACGTCGTGCCGCCGTTCTTGACAGCCACCAGCCTATTCCACGCATCGTAGACAAGCGTTCGGCCTTGCCCGTCAGTCGTCATGTTGCCGTTTTTGTCGAAGACGAGCGTGTTGGCCCCGACGCCGGTTACTTCATTTTGCTGGTTGTGGGTGCGGTTGACGGCGGTGCCATCGGTGGTGACGCTTGAGAAGTTGCCCATCGCGTCGGGCGTGAAGGTCTGGCTATGCGAGGCGCTAGCAACGGTGTCGGGGATGCCGTCGCTGTTGGTGTCGGAGAGAACGCCGCGTAGGAATCCAGAAAGTTGGTTTAGATTATCATAGCCGTTGCTCGCGCCGTTGACATGATACAGTTCGCCAAAGGCGCTGTTGACAAGATTGTCTCGATAAAGGGCGTTCGAATCGCGATCATAGCCATATTTGAAGCGGTCCGTGGCTGTGCCGGTGCTGGTCTTGATCCAGCGTTGATCGACGACTCTGCCGAAACGATCTAAGCCGGTGTATTGGTCGCCGGCGTCGCCGTTGCCCTCGGCCCCTTGCTTGATGTAGGTGAGATCAATGCCGGGTTGCGGGTGGGCGCGCCGGACTATCGTATCGAGGCCCAGATAATCGTACGACTCGAGCGTGCCGCTTGTATCGCTCAAGGACGACAGGCGACTGATGGAGTCGTTGAGACCGGTCGAATAGTTGTAAGTCAGGACTTTGCCGTTGGGATACGTGATGCTCGTCAAACGGCTGTGATTCGCGCCGCCGCTCATGAGGCTATAGGCGTATTGCACGCTGGGCGTCGTGCCGGTGACGACAGCGCCCGAGTGCGCTTGCCATTCTTGGGTCATTTGGCCTAGGCCGTTGTAAGCGCGCTGCACCTGGTTGACGATGTTGCCGGCCGTGGCGGCATCGTAGCTGGTGACCAGATACGGATTCCCCTGCGTGTCATAGGCGGTCTGGATTCGGCGGACCGCGCCGTCGAAGCCCGTGGCTAACGTCGTAATGGCATCAGAGGTCACGCGGCCGAGAATGTCGTACGTCAACGTATGGACATTGCCCGCGCGGTCTGTCAAGGTTTTCTGCTCGCCTAGCGCGTTGACGGTGTATGACTCTTGGTAAGTGCTGCTGGGCGAGCCGGTGCTCGGGTCGGGATACTGGACTGTGGCCAGGATGCTGTTGGAGTTGACATCGCTGCCGCCGGTTGTGGTGACGCCGTAGATCCACTTGGTCGTCTCCGATGCGCCGCCGGTCTCCACGGCTTGGAGCGTCAGCATATGCCCGTCGCCGTCATAGGTGTAGTTCGTTGTCTTGTTGGTCGTCGTAGTGGGCGAGCCGTTGGTGTAGGCTTCGATGGTTTGGGTGAGTTCGCCGAGGTTGTCGTAACTTTTCTGCTCGACGATGCCGCGCGGGTCGGTGATGGAGTTGACCCACCCGGCTGCGTTGTAGCCGGTGAGCGTGACGAGGACGGTATCCGATGCGGTGGGCACGCTGCTCGGTCGCGTCCAGGCCGTGCCACCATTGGTGCCCACATCAACGGAGCCGGTCAAGCGATTGGCCGGGTCGTAATACGAGGCGGTGTAAGAGACGCGGGCCTTGGGAGCGGTGGTCGGATTGCCCAGCGCGCCGGTGGTCGTCTCATCGTGGTTGCGTTCGCGATCTGTGACCAGAATGACTTTGCCGTCTTTATCGTACGTCGATTCGGTTTGGGACAAAACATTGTCGCCGGTCACGTTGGAGGCGTCGGCCCAGGACGCGTCGCCGCCGCCATCGCTGACAAAAGCTCTAAAAGAATGTCAATATCAGAATGCAAAAAAATCGAAATCGTAAGCGGGTTTGTTATCTCGTTCCCAGACCGCAGCCTGCCGGCCGATGGAATAATACCCGTTCTATTGGTTTTTGTTTTCACGACGCGCCGCTGGGCACTACCATAGGCATGCCCGCAACGCTCCTTGAATTTCTCTTCGAGACCGCCTTATGGTCGCTAATAGCGATTCCCCCCTCGGCCGACCATCCGAGCTGGACTTGGTGGTGGCCGAGGTCGTGAGCGATGCTCATGTCAAGGCCGACGCGCTGCGGCCCGAAGAACGTCAGTATTTGAAGGACCATGCCCTTAGAAAGCCGATGGGCGTTTTGCACATCTGGGCGCTGGGCGTGGGCGTTGTCATCACCGGCGAATACTTCGGCTGGAATCAAGGGCTCAAAGAAGGCGGCCCGATCGGCATGCTGTTGGCGTCGCTGTTCGTCTGCGCGCTCTACCTGATGTGGGTGCTGGCCCTGAGCGAATTGTCGGTGGCCATGCCTTTTGCCGGCGGGCCGCTGGCCTACGGCCGGCGAGCCGTGGGGCCGGCGTTCGGGTTCATCATGGGTTGGTCGATGTTTTTGGAGGCTCTCTTCGCCACAATAGGCACCGCCATCGCCACCGGCGGTTACATCTACTACGTCCTTAATCTCTTTGCCCGCGACCTCGATGCAAAGCTGGTTACAACGCTCGCCGGTCTGGCCACCGTGCTACTCTTTGCCCTGGTGCAATGGCTGGGCAGCAAGCTCCAGGCCCACCTAATGGAGTGGATGACCTACGGGGCGATCGGCGCCCTGGTCTGGTTCTGGATCGCGTGCATTCCCGGCGTTCGGTTGGAACGCATCCTCACGCAGCCCCTTTTGACCGACGGTTGGATAGGCGTGCTCAAAGCGATTCCGTTCGCCATTTGGTGGCTGGTGATGATTGAAACGGTCGCCCTGGCGCCCGAGGAAGCGCGTGAACCGCACAAGACGATACCGCGCGGATTGACCCTGGCGCAAATCACGTTGGTAGTCCTGGTTTTATTAACATGGTTTTTCACTGCGGGCGCAGGCAAAGACTACATGAAAACCGGGGCAGACGACATGTCGTACCCGTTGCCTTTCGTTTATGGCGAGGTATGGCCGGAATCCACGCACTTGATCGTCTTCTCGGTGGTGGCGATCTTTGGCATGATCGTCAGCTACAACGGCATGATCTACGCGGTCAGTCGTCAATCCTTCGCGCTAGGCCGGGCGGGTTACCTGCCCGGCGTCCTCGGCCATGTCCATTCCACACGCCGCACCCCCGACGTTTCCATTTTCTTCTGGAGTCTGGTCGTCGCCGGTTTTGTCGTTTGGGGGTACTTTGACGAGAAAGCCATATTGGTCGCCGTTCTGACTTGCAACCTCACGGCGCTGATCTGGTATGTCTTGGCCATGGCATGCCTATTCATTTTACGCTGGCGGGATCCGCACATGCCGCGGCCGTACAAAGTGCCGTTCTACCCGGTGCTGCCCGCGCTAGTTCTTCTCATGAGCCTATTCGCGGCCGGTGTTTACGGCTCGCTCAATGAAAGTAAAGTTCTGTGGCTGACCCTGATTCTCTACGCCGTCGGACTGGCCTACTATGGGGGGCTTGCCCGCCGCCGACTGATTTCCGCCGCCCCCGAAGAACTCGCGGCCCGAGCCGGGCACGAGCGTGATGCGCAACCCGTTTAGCAGCTAAACAGAATTCAAAGGTGAGGTATCTACCATGGCCGAATCGATCAGACATCCCCTGGAACCATTGACTCCGCAAGAAGTCCATGTGGCGGTTTCCCTATTGAAGGATGCCGGCAAGATCACGCGCACCACCCGGTTTGTGTCGGTGAGCCTCAAGGAACCGCCCAAAGAATCGGTCCACCGATTTTCCGGCTCGGAACCCATTCGCCGGGAAGCTCGTGCCGTCTTGTTTGATAACGGCACCAATTCTTGTTACGAAACGACGCTTTCGCTGGCCGACCGCAAAATCCTCTCTTGGACCCATACCCCTGGCGTCCAACCGACCATGACCACCGACGAGCAAGTCGAATGCGAGCAGGCCGTGTTGGCCAGTCCGGAGTTCAAGGTCGCTTTGAAGAAGCACTACGGCATGGACAACACCAGCCTCGTAATGGTTGATATCTGGAGCGCAGGCAATTACGGGAGCGAGGAAGATCGCACGCGGCGGCTGGCCCGCCCGTTATGCTTCGTGCGCCAGGATCCGACCGACAACGGCTACGCCAAGCCCATTGAGGGACTGCGCCCTGTGGTCGATCTCAACGAGATGAAAGTAATCCGCGTCGAAGAGTACGGCCATTGGCCGCTGCCGCCCCAGCAATGCAATTATGCCGCCGACCGGGTCACGAATTTCCGCAAAGATATCAAGCCGCTGGAGATTAACCAGGCCGAGGGGCCGAGCTTCGCGGTGGACGGCTACCAAGTAAAGTGGCAAAAGTGGAGCTTTGTCATCGGTTTCAGCGCTCGTGAAGGGCTGACGCTGCATCATCTCCGGTACCGAGATCAAGACAAAGACCGCTCGGTTCTTTATCGCGCCTCCCTCTCGGAAATGGTGGTTCCCTACGGCGATCCGGCCCCGCAGCAAGCCCGCAAAAACGCGTTCGACGCCGGGGAATATGGCCTGGGCATGTGTGCGAACAGCCTGGAGTTGGGGTGCGACTGTCTCGGCTTCATCAAGTATTTCGACGGCCACCTGTGCACGAGCCGCGGCGAACCGCTGACCATCAAGAACGCCGTCTGCATGCATGAAGAAGACTACGGCATCCTTTGGAAGCACACCGACCGCCGTCTGAACACCCCGGAAGTACGCCGTTCGAGGCGTCTGGTGATCTCTTCAATTGCGACCGTCGAGAATTACGAATACGGCTTTTTCTGGTATCTATATCAAGACGGCAACATTCAATTCGAGGTCAAGCTGACGGGCGTCTTATCGCTGGGCGCTCTCCAGCCGGGCGAGAAGCCGCGCTATGGCGCGGCTATCGCGCCCCAGCTCTACGCGCCGAACCATCAGCACTTCTTCAACGTCCGGCTCGATATCGATCTCGACGGGACGGCCAACTCGGTCTACCAAGTCGACGTGGTTCCCGACGAAACGGGTCCGGCCAACCCGTTTGAGAATGCGTTTCGCGCGCGGATGACGCCGCTAGAAACCGAAAAGCAGGCGCGGGCCCATCTGAATGTGGAGACCGCGCGCGCCTGGAAGATAGTCAATCCGCAGGTTCGCAATGCCGTGGGCGAGCCGGTTGGCTACAAGTTCTTTCCCGGCGACAACTGTTTTCCGTTCGCGTCCAAGAACGCCTGGTGGCGCAAGCGCGCCGGCTTCGTCGATCACCATGTTTGGGTGACGCCGTACCAGGAAGAAGAACGACACGCAGCCGGCAACTATCCCAACCAAAGTCAGGGCGGCGATGGCTTGCCGCGCTGGACCGAACAGGACCGTCCCATCGCCAATACCGATGTCGTCCTTTGGTATACCTTCGGCCACACGCATATTCCAAGGCCGGAAGATTACCCCGTCATGCCGACGGCTTACATCGGGTTCATGCTCAAGCCCAATGGCTTTTTCACTGCCAATCCGGCCAACGACGTGCCGCCCTCGGCGAAAAAGGCGGCAGCCAAGGCGGGGTGTTGCCACGGGTGACTGGAGTAGGATACATGCCCTAAGTCTCCCCTCTCCCCCGTACTCGGGGGAGAGGGGTTGGGGGTGAGGGGGCCGGGTTGGCGCAACAATGTCGTGTTTTCGCAAGGGATTCTAACCCCCTCACCCTGCGCTCTCCCCCGAGTACATGGGAGAAGAAACTCCCGATCCTGCTCGAATAATCCCGGAGGTCTATATTCATGTATCCCCTATTTCTCGGACTGGCCATCCTGGCCGGCGACTCCGGCACTATTTCTACTTTCGCCGGGACCGGCAAACCGGGTTACAGCGGCGACGGCGGCAAGGCGATTTCCGCCCAATTCAATGAGCCTTCCTACTGCATCTTCGACAGGACCGACGCCTGTTACATTGCCGACACGTTGAACCATAGCGTTCGCAAAATAGATTTGAAAACCGGAATCATCTGCACCGTCGCCGGGTGCGGCAGAAAGGGTTACAGCGGCGATGGCGGCCACGCGACCAAAGCAACGCTCAACGAACCGTATGCCCTGGCCCTCGACGCCGACCGCAATTTGTACATTGTCGATCGCATCAATGCCGTCGTCCGTAAGGTGGATGGGCGCACCGGAACGATCAGCACCGTGACCGGCAACGGCAAGAAGATCTATGCCGGCGACGGCGGGCCGGCAGTCGAAGCCTCTCTCCGCGAACCGCATGACTGCTGCATGGACGGTCACGGCGGCTTGCTCATCGCCGACGTGGCGGATGGTCGCATCCGGCGGCTGGATTTGAAAACAGGAAAAATCTCCACGTTTGCCGGCGTAGGCAAGCAGCAGGGCAAGATCGACCGCTCAAACGTCGGCAACGGCGGCCCTGCGACCAAGGCCGTTATCATCGGGGCCCGGGCCGTTTGCATTGATGGCAAGGGGAACACCTACGTCTGTGAGCGCGAAGGCAACAGCATCCGCAAGATTGACCATGAGGGCACGATCGCCGCGTTTGCCGGCAGCGGGGAAAAGGGCTACAGCGGCGATGGCGGACCCGCGCTCAAAGCGGCCTTTAACGGTCCCAAGGGCGTAGCTTGTGATGCGGCCGGCAACGTTTTCGTAGTCGACACGGAAAACCACGCCATTCGCCGCATCGATGGCAAGAACGGGATGATCACAACGGTTGCCGGCGGCCGCAAAGGTTCCGGCGGCGACGGCGGCCCCGCAATCAAAGCCGGCCTCGGCCGGCCGCATGGGTGCGCCCTAGACGGTTCGGGCCGCCTTTTCATCGCCGATACCGAAAATCACCGGATTCGCGTTGTGGAGCTGCCGTAAGCGAGCGTACCAGTCCCCGATTGGGCAACGGCCTCCATTTAGCTGCCGTCCTGCCCGCAATGCGATACAATTCCCAGCAACTGCTTTTTACCATGCCATTGGAGCATCACCGTGATACGACCCGTCTCCGCTATTGGGCTTGCGCTGATTCTTTTCCTGCCGGTCCTTGGAGATGATAAGTCCGCGCCGAAGATGCCAACTCTTCCGACGGTTTCCGCTCCGGCCTGGATATGGCTAGGTGATAAACCGAAGGACGGGCAAACGGTTTACTTTCGCAAAGAGTTTGAAATCACCAGCCCGATTGCCTCGGTCACTGTGCATGCGGCGTGTGACAATTCGCTGACACTCTATCTCGATGGTAAAGAAGTGCTGGAGCATAACGAGTGGGAATCGCCGGCAATCAAAGATGTGACAGATCGCTTCATCACGGCCACGAACAAGACCGGCAAGGGCAAGCATGTCGTTGCCGTCAAGGGGTATAACGTCGACGGGGCGGCCGGCCTGCTGGTGCGGCTCGTCATGGAAAGCGCCGATAAGAAGACGACAGCGATTGTGACCGATACGTCCTGGCAGGCGACAGAGAAGGAGTCTAAAGGCTGGCAAAACGCCGGTTTTGACGCCAAAGAATGGAAACCGGCCACCGTCGTTGCCAAGTTCGGCGAGCAGCCCTGGGGTTCTCTGAATGACGCAACGTTGCCTCTGGATGCCCGCGCCAAAATGCAAACGGCCACGCCGGCCGAGGCTCTCAAAGTCATCAAGGACTTCAAAGCCGAACTGCTCTACTCGGTGCCCAAGGACATACAGGGCTCGTGGGTCAACCTGTGCGTCGATCCCAAGGGGAGGCTGATTGTTTCGGACCAATATGGCCCGCTCTATCGGATTACGCCGCCGGCGCTGGGTGGTTTGCCGGCGGATACCAAAATTGAAAAGCTCGACTTGCCGCTCGGCGAAGCGCACGGCCTCTTGTGGGCGTTCGACAGCTTGTATGTCATGGTCAACGAAGGACACAAGTATAAACGCGGCCTCTACCGCGCTCGTTCACATGACGACGGCGAGACCTACGACAATCCGGAACTGCTGCGCGAGATGGAAGGAGGCGGCGAGCACGGACCGCATGCGATCCTCTTGGCGCCGGACGGCAAGTCGCTGTACATCGTCTGTGGCAACATGACCAAAATGGTAAGCCCGCTGGCGGGCTCGCGTGTGCCGACACTGTGGGGAGAAGATCATCTGTTGCCGCGCCTGCGCGACGGCAACGGGTTCATGGCCGGCGTCTTGGGGCCGGGCGGCTGCATCTACAATATCGATCCCGACGGCAAGAATTGGGAGCTCGTCAGCACCGGCTTCCGCAACGAATTCGATGCCGCTTTTAACCGCCACGGCGACTTGTTCACCTACGACGCCGACATGGAATGGGATATGAACACGCCGTGGTATCGGCCGACGCGCGTCTGCCTGGTGAGCAGCGGCAGCGAGTTCGGCTGGCGCAACGGCGCCGGCAAATGGCGTCCGTATTATCCTGACAGCGTACCCGCCATTTTTAACGTCGGTCCCGGTTCGCCGACCGGCATGTGCTTCGGCTACGGCGCTCGGTTTCCGGCAAAGTACCAAGACGCCTTGTTCATGTGCGATTGGAGCTACGGTAAGCTTTACGCCCTGCACCTGACGCCTTATGGAGCGGCGTATAAGGCGGAGATTGAAGAATTCCTCAATGGATCGCCGCTGCCGTTGACCGACGTGGTCGTCAACCGAAAAGATGGGGCTCTCTATTTCACCATCGGCGGCCGCAAGACTCAGTCCGGGCTTTATCGCGTCACTTATACCGGCAAGGAACCCGTTCTTGACGCCAAAAATGAACCTGATCCGGGTCCGCTCCACGAAGTGCGTCGTCAATTAGAAGCATTTCACGGCCATCGGGATCCCAAGGCGGTTGAAATGGCCTGGCCGTATCTCAGCCATGAGGATCGCTTTATCCGCTATGCCGCGCGCGTCGCCGTCGAGCATCAGGATCCGAAGGAATGGCAAGAACGGGCTTTGAAGGAGTCCGACCCGGTTTGTTCTATTTACGCCTTATTGGCCTTGGTGCGAGCGACCGGCCAAGATCCATTCCATCATCCGAGAAAACCCGCCGAACCGGTGCCCGGCGCAGCGCTCAAGGGGCCTATCCTTCAGGCGCTTGAACGGATTGATTGGGAGAAGTTAACCGAGTCACAGCGACTGGATTTACTGCGCGTTTACTCGGTTCTTTTCAATCGAATGGGCTGGCCCGAACGAGCCGCGCGGGCCAAGCTCATCCAGCGCTTCGATCCGCTGTACCCGGCGAAGGGCCGGGAAATGAACGCCGAGTTGTGCCAACTTTTGGTCTATTTGGAAGCGCCCGGCGTCGCCGCTAAGACCCTCAAATTGCTGGCCGATGCCCCCACCCAGGAAGAACAATTGGAGTACGCCAAGTCCCTGCGCGTGCTGGAGACGGGCTGGTCGCCGGCGGAGCGGGCGGCGTATTTCGGTTGGTACTTGAAAGCCGCTAATTTCAAGGGTGGCGCGAGCCTGCAAGGGTTCTTGCGCCTAATGAAAGACGATGCCGTCGCCACCCTGACCCCCAAAGAGAAAGAAGAACTGCGCCCCATCCTGGAGGCCAAGCCCGTGGCGATGGCCGCGATCGTCGGCAAGGAACGGCCCTTCGTCAAGCAATGGAAAGTTGACGAGCTTGTGCCCATCGTGGAGAAAGCGCTGACCCAGCGTGACTTCGATCGAGGCAGGCGCCTGTTTGGCGAAGCCAGCTGTTTCGCTTGCCACCGTTTCGACAACGAGGGGGGCGCGCAAGGGCCTGATTTGACGATCGCCTCAGGCCGTTTTGGCGTCCGCGATTTGTTAGAGTCCATCATCGAGCCCAGCAAGGAGATCAGCGATCAATACGCGGCCGTCATCCTCACCACTACCGACGGCAAGACGGTGACCGGCCGGATTGTCAATTACGACGGCGACAAAATGTCCGTGATGACCAACATGCTCGACCCCAACGGGCTGGTAATCGTGAGCCATAAGAAGGTGGAATCCGTGGAGAAGTCGAAGATCTCTATGATGCCGACGGGCCTGCTCGACTCCTTCAAGGAGGATGAAATTGCGGACTTGATGGCTTACCTGCTATCGCGAGGGGACCGGAGCCATAAGATGTTTCAAAAGCACTGAGCGTTAGTCGGCAGACAGGGATGTTTCCAGCGGGATCTACTCAAATCGGCACGGGGTGGAGAATTGGCATGTCGCGGTTGCAGCTCGCCATTGAGCAAATCACTTTTGCTCGCAGATATATGTTGAGTCTACTCGAGGAGACGAAAGAAGCGGACTGGTACCGCCAGCCGCCGGGCGGCATCACCCATATCGCCTGGCAGGTCGGCCATATAGCCGTCGCGGAACATTGGTTAGCCCGGGTTCGGATCCGGGGCCAGCGACCCGGCGACGAAGAATTGATTCCCCTGGCGTTTCAGGCTCCTTTCGAACGCTTTTCGGCACCGGTCGCCGATCCCGCTATTTACCCGAACCAAACGGCGATCCGAGCTGTCCTGGATCGGGTGCACGAGCAAACGCTTCGCGAGCTTCCCGGCCTGGAGGAGCGGGATCTCGATGAACCGGTTTTGAAACCGCATCGCCTTGCCAAGACCAAATTGTGGTCGCTCCTTTGGTGCGCCCAACATGAGGCCGTCCATGCCGGTCAGATCGGCCTCCTGCGGCGTCAACTGGGATATGCACCCGTTTGGTGAAGACGGAATACGCCCATGTAGGGTGGGACCCATCGGCCACCAGAATGTTTCTAGCCGCCAGGAGTTGCTTGCATGCTTCCGCGATTGCCGCTCGTTCAGGTGGATGCGTTTGCCAGTAAACCATTTACAGGCAATCCGGCTGCCGTTTGCTTGCTTGACCATGGCCGAGACGATGCCTGGAAGCAGGCGGTGGGACGGCAACTCAACCTTCGGCCCGATGGCTTCGATCTGCGCTGGTTCACGCCCACGACCGAGGTGGATTTATGCGGCCATGCTACGCTGGCAAGCGCTCATGTCTTGTGGGAGCGCGAGATTCTGCCTGCCGGTCAATCAGCCCGCTTTCATACACGGAGCGGTTTGCTGACCGCCCGGCGGGCAGGCAACCGTGTGGAACTCGATTTTCCCTCCACCCCTGCCCTGCCTGCTGCACCGCCCGCCGGGTTGGCCGAGGCCTTGGGCGCGGAAGCTATTTTTGTGGGCCGAAGCCGCTTTTATTACTTGCTCGAGTTTTCTTCGGAAGAACAAGTGCGTGGGCTTCGGCCGGATTTCAAGCGCTTGAGCCAACTCCCCGTGCAGGGCGTAATTGTCACCAGCCGTGCTTCCACGCCGGAATTCGATTTCGTATCGCGGTTTTTCGCACCGGCAGCCGGAGTTGACGAAGACCCTGTGACCGGGTCGGCTCACTGTTCACTGGCGCCCTATTGGCACATGCGTCTGGGCAAGGATGAAATGACCGGCTACCAGGCGTCAGCCCGGGGCGGCGTGGTCGGCGTACGAGTCGCGGGAGAGCGCGTGTTTTTGACCGGCCAGGCTATTACAATTTGGCAAGGTGAATTGCTCGTTTAGTGTTCGGGAGCCAAGCACGAAGTCGGGCTGGCGATGCCCCCGCCCGGGGTTGAAGTGAAACAAAAACCGTTTATCCTGTTATTCGGCAATCCTGAGTCACTTTTTCAATTAGTTTTGAATCAATGAAACCGCCATGCCGCAAAAGCTACCAGAGTTCATGCACCTCGACCTCTTCAAGTTGACCTGGACGGGTTGGTTGCTCCTTCTTCTTGCCCTGGCCACCGTCCTCGGTGTGGGCGCTGTAATCATCTTAACTCTCGATACCCTTGGATACAGAGTCGACAGCAGCTCAGGGCGTGGCGTAAAAGGGACGATTTTCATTATTGCCTTGGCGGCCGCGGCCGGCGTTTTCGAATTGGGCCGGCGCTGGCTTGACCGGATAGGATTGCCGATTCTGCGCGACAAGCAGCCGCCGGCTCGCCGGGTGCGATCCGCTTCTTCAGACCGAGATCGGTGATGCTGAATCGTCAAGCCAAGCCGGAACTCGCTCTTCTTTTGCAAATAATCGACGAAGCTTTCGACAAAAAGGCGTGGCATGGCCCCAACCTGCGCGGCTGTATTCGCCGGCTAGAGGTTGAAGAGGCGGTATGGCGACCGGCGCCGGGACGGCACAATATCTGGGAAATCGTCGTTCATACGGCCTACTGGAAGTACATCGTTCGCCGCCGATTACTGGGTGAAAAACGCGGGTCGTTTGTATTGAAAGGTTCCAACTGGTTTGATCGTCCCGTGACAAAATCGGCACAAGCTTGGCGAGCGGAAGTGCAATTGCTCGAGGAGACCCATCGGCAAATGCGGGCGGCGATCGCGGCCATGAATCCCGCAGACTTGCATGAAACGCCTCCGGGCAGCAAAGTAAGCAATGCAGCGCTTATATCGGGGATTGCGGCACACGATATCTACCATGCCGGCCAAATTCAAGTCCTGAAACGATTGGCACGGGGCGGGCTTGCCGACGGGAGTGAATGAATTTGTACTCGAGGAGGTGGTCCATGAGACGCATCGGTTTGGCCGGATTGTGTCTTCTATCGGTCACGCTCGGTCTCGCCCAGCAAAGTCCGTCGGCACGAGAAACGTCGCAGACCGGCCCAGCAAAGCCGTCTGAAAATAAGAAACCTCAAGAAACGGCCCGCCTGATCTTGCTCAAGCCGGCCCGTGTATTTGACGGCGTCAATCAGCAAGCCCACGAGGGCTGGTCGGTTCTCGTTCGCGGCGAACGCATCGAAAAAGTGGGGCCATCCAGCGAAATCGAAACCGCCACTGACGCTCGCGTCATCGAGTTGCCCGGCACGACGCTCTTGCCCGGATTGATCGAAGCCCATTCGCATCTGTTGTTGCATCCATACGACGAAGCCACCTGGAATGATCAAGTGCTCAAAGAGTCTTTGACCCTCCGCGTGTGCCGGGCGACTAACCATGCCCGCAACACGTTGATGGCCGGCTTCACGACGATCCGCGACCTGGGGACCGAAGGGGCCGGCTATGCCGATGTCGGCCTCAAACAGGCCATCAACGAGGGCATCATTCCCGGACCGCGGATGCTCGTGGTCACCAAGGCCATCGTCGCGACCGGCAGTTATGCGCCCAAGGGCTTCAATCCCGGTTTCCGCGTTCCGCAGGGCGCGGAGGAAGCCGACGGCGCCGATGCTCTGCGTAAAGTCGTCCGCGATCAGATCGGGCATGGCGCGGATTGGATCAAGGTCTATGCCGACTATTATTGGGGTCCGACCGGTACAGCGAAGGCCAGCTTCTCGGTGGATGAGTTGAAGCTCATCGTTGAGACGGCCAAGTCCGCCGGTTGTCCGGTGTCAGCTCATGCCACGACGGCCGAGGGCATGCGGCGGGCGGCGCTGGCCGGTGTGACAACGATTGAACACGGCGATGAAGGCGATGAGGAGGTCTTCCGTTTGATGGCTAATCGGGGGGTCGCGCTCTGTCCCACGATCGCTGCCAGCGAGGCCATGGCCCGTTATCGCGGTTGGAAGAAAGGCGTGGACGCTGAACCGGAACGGCTGAAGGTGAAACGTGCCAGCTTTAAAGCGGCCCTGGCGGCCGGCGTCACGATTGTCAACGGCAGCGACGTCGGCGTCTTCGCTCACGGCGACGAGACGCGCGAACTGGAGCTGCTGGTGGACTGCGGCATGAAACCGGCCCCGGCTCTTCTTGCCGCCACTTCGATTGCCGCAAAGGTCTTGCATCTGGATGATCGCCTGGGCGCCATCAAGCCGGGGTTGCTGGCGGATTTAGTGGCCGTTGAAGGCGATCCAACGAAGCAGATCGAGAGCCTGCGGAAAGTCCGATTCGTGATGAAAGGCGGTGCGATTTACCGGGAGCCAAAGCCTTAGTAAGTTCTTATTCTTCCTTTACCGCGAACCAATTGCTCTCTTACCTGTCAGCGATTTCGTTATGCCTTATTCAGCACGTCGCTATAGAAAGGTACTCCCATGAATCGAGCGGTTATTGAAAGGTTTCTCCAAGGTGCCGAGCAAATTCGGGCCGCCATCAAGGGCCTGGGGCCACAAGACCTTCATGCTTTTCCCATTCACGGAACATGGTCCATTAACCAAATTGTCGTCCATCTTCTTGATTCCGATCTCATTGCCACGCATCGCATGAAGCGCATCATCGCGGAAAATAACCCTCTCCTCATCGGTTACGATGAAACTCAATTCGCCAAAAGCCTTTTTTACGACAAGGAGCCGTTAGAGGATGTGCTCAAGCTGTTCGAGCTGAACCGGGCCCAAATGGGCCGCATCCTTCGTCAATTGCCGGACGCGGCGTTCGAGCGCCATGGCACGCACAATGAACGCGGCACTGTTCGCCTTGGGGAATTGGTCGAAGACTATGCCGGCCACGTCGATCACCATCTCAAGTTTGTAAAACAAAAGCGCGAATTGCTAGGCAAGAAGTGACCTGGGAAGATTCCTGGCCAAAAGCCCGGGCGGCTTAAATGCGCAGCGCCGCTGAGTCGGTAACGCCCAGGTTTTCGTAAATCCGCCGAGTCGCATGGGAGCGGTTGAGCGTGTAGAAGTGGATACCGCGAACGCCATTGTCTAAAAGATCGCGGCATTGCTCGGTGGCCCAGTGGACGCCTACCCGGGAGACCGCCGTGTCTTCGCCGCAGCGACCGACGGCGCGCAAAAGCGCTGCCGGGAATCGACATCCAAGAGCCAACTGGGCCATCGCCTCCATGCCTGCTTTCGACGTAATCGGCATGATGCCGGCCAGGATGGGGACCCGAATGCCTGCCAAATCGCAGCGGTCGCGGAAATCGTAAAAGTCGCGATTGTCGAAGAATAGTTGGGTGCAGATGTAATCCGCGCCGGCGTCGACTTTGCGCTTGAGGTATTCCACCTCCTTGAACCGGTTGGGCGTCGCCGGGTGCCCTTCGGGAAAGCCCGCTACGCCGATTCCAAAGCCGCGGGGATCGGGAGCGTTGGGACGCGACCGGATGAATCGGACCAAGTCCTCGGCATAGCGGAAAGCGTCCTGCGATCGGTCATAATTAGGCCTTTCGCGAGGTAGATCGCCGCCCAAGGCCAGGATATTTTCAACGCCGGCAGCCGCGTAACGGTCCAGGACTTCGGTCAACTCTTCGCAGGAATGACATACGCAAGTCAAGTGCGAGACGGCCGTTAAATTGGTCTCCTTGCCGATCCTGACCACCAGATCGTGAGTCCGATCGCGAGTCGCGCCGCCGGCGCCGTAGGTGACGGAAACGAATGAGGGCCGCAATTCCTGCAGTTCCGCGATGGTAACGAACAGTTCTTCCGCCCCTTTATCCGACTTTGGCGGAAAGAACTCAAAGCTGAACGTTGTCCGGTGTTTGGAAAAGATATCCAGAATGTGCATGATGCAGCGTAGTTAGGGCAGGAATTATTCGCGAAGTGGCGATGAGTAAATCTAGCTGGTCAGGAATTCCCCGTCAAGGACGCCCGGCAATCCGGAAAAACGCAGGGCATTCCCGCCGTGGAGCGACGCAAATGTTCCTTAGCACTTCGGCTTGCGGGACCGCGTTCAAGGTTTAGGCTGCCCAAAGATTCTCAAAATCAAAGGGGGCCAGGCCAACTGCGGGGCCACCTTGGTGCGACGCTGGCCACCTTCGAGCCCGACGTTGGCCACCTTCGAAGGAAAGACGCCCAAGACAACGAAAGGGCGCAAGTCGGCATCAGGTGTTCAATTATTGATCACCCTCTGGCGCAGTGTTGGTGGGACCAGAGGGTGGGTCACTTGGGCCAGAGGGTCAGGGGCCGAGAGCTTCAAAAGCCACGAAAAGACTCAAAAACCCGCAAATGCTTTCCACGGGTCTGTTTTCGAGTATTTTCGTCGCTAGAATGCGACCAAAAGGCGGCGAGTTCAACTGTCTCCCGAAACTTCTGGTTGTTTCTATTTCGGCAGCCAGTGAAACGCCAAATAAGCCGTGGAGGCGGCAATAGCGAGGAGCACCGCTATCCACTTAAGCCCTTCAAGGGGGTTGGCTCTCGCCGTCTCGAGCGGGATATGCACGGAATTAGGCATTTCCGAAGGTAAAGCCAGCGGCGGCGGAGTCGGGAGCGGTTTGGCCACCAGCGTTTCGGTTGGCGTGCCCGGGCGACTGGAATGGCTGACTGGCCTGAACCCGGAATGGTTCGAGGCCGGGGTCGGAGTAACCACCAGATCGCGAAATTCTGGATAGCTCCGAACCGGATCGAACGGGCCGGTCTTGCCTCGGCTGGCCCGCACATTGGCGGCATCCCCGAGCAACCCTTCTTTGAGCGAGCGGCGGATGGCCGCGGTCGTGCCCTTGACCGTATGCATGACGCCCAATTCATCCTTGTAAACCAAGTACCAAACATCGTTCTGGTTGGAACCGCTGTCTGCGGGCGTGACCTTGCGCGTGCTGTGCCCGGTCAGGTCTTCCACGAACTCGCGACAGGAGACCGGCCGCTTTTCCGGATCGGCGCTCATCGCTCGACGAATCGCCCAATCGACGCGCTCGGAGAGCTCGGGGTTAACCTTGCCCGGCGCCGTAATCTCGTTGTGAATCTTTTTCATCCAGGCGTCGAGCGGGCCGTTGGATTTAAACGGCAAGTCGCCCGTGACCATCATGTAGAGCGTGGCGCCGAGCGAATAAATGTCGCAGCGGGCGTCGGCGTTTTTGGCATTGCGGAATTGTTCGGGGGCCATGAAGTGCGGCGTGCCCAGGCCGCGGCCGGTGCGCGTTAGGTTGAGGTCGGCCTCGACCTCTTTTACTAAGCCGAGGTCCGCCAGCTTGGCGGTGCCGTCGGGCGTCACCAGGATATTGTCCGGCTTGACGTCGCGGTGGATCATCCCCTGCTTGTGAGCCCGGTGCAGCCCTTGAGCGACCTGGGCGATGATTTTGATCGCCTCGTTTTCCGGCATCTTGCCGTCGCGTTCCAGCTTCTGGCCCAGCGATTCCCCGTCGACAAACTCCATGACGAGGTAGGGACTGGACCCGGCTTCGCCATAGTCCAGGGCGCGAACAATATTGGGATGGTCGAGCAAGCTGGCCGCGCGGAATTCTTGCTCGAAGCGTTTGAGCAAAACCGCATTGCCGGCCATATGAGAAGGCATCACTTTGAGAGCGACGATCTGGCCGGTTTCGCGATTGCGTCCCTTATAGATGGAGCCCATGCCGCCTTCGGCGACCTTGTCCAAAAGGTCGTAGTTGCCGATGGTTTGCAAGGGCTGACTCGATGTCTCGAGCGCCATGTCCATTCTCCGCCGACGCTTATCGGTCCGGGCGAATTATTCGCCCGCCGCCGAAATGCTTTGTGCCAAGGGTCAAAACTTCCGATGGCCACTGCCCCGGCCCGCCCATTCGGCTCGCACCAATTCTATATCCTAGCCCACGTTCATGCTTGGCAAAAGCGGGGATTTCAGCAAGTAGTCCGTTGTCCGTTGTCAGTTGTCAGGGACAAACACCTTACAGGACCAAGGAGCCGACGTGGAGAATAAAGCGACATGCAAGGGTTATTTCGGTTAATCCGATTGGCCAGACATTTAGCTTTACCGAAACAATTCCCGAATTGCGAACTTCCTTCATAGCCATTGATCTACTGATCCTAAACAACTGACAACGGACCACGGACAACTGACAAAAGGCTAAACTGTGAGTCTTTTGCCTGTTTTGCCATGGAATTTTACGCAAGGAGACATTTTATCTTGTGCATTGGCCGTGGGATCGGTAACAATCATGTAGGCCTTTCTATATGTCGTGGGCGCCTTTCGTCCCGGTCTTTCCAGGATAAGTCTACATGTCGCTTTTTGGCAAGCTCCTCGCGATCTTGAACGTGCTTGGTGCCATCGGCTTCGTGGCCTTGGCGGTAATGGATTGGCAAGCTCGCCATCAATGGACCTATGCCGTTTTTCTGCACGAACGAGCCATCGAGGGATTGCCTCTTGATGACACGGAAATCGATCCCGATGGCAATCCCATCGTCAAGGATATTAGCAATAAGACGCAGACGGCCATAGTGGGCAGCAGTACTAATGCAAAGACGCAAGTCGAGGAAGTCAATCGCGTAAAATCGGAACTCCAGAATAGAATAAATGACTCCAGCATAGTCGTTAAGTTGATCGACGGCTTCGACCTGGGCCAGGCCGCCTTGGCGGCACCCCATCAAAAATTAGCGTATGTCCTGCTCCCCTTGGCATCGACCATTCAAGAACGGGAGGAGCTTCGCAACGCCCTTCAAAGCATCAATGCGGAAGGCAAGCCGCTTGGCGACCCCGAGAAAAGCAAGCTTACGGAGACTCTACAAGCCAAATTCGACCAGGCCTTTAATCAGGCGGTGCAGGAAAGTTCCACGGCCGAAGGAGGCTCGGCCCACAAGCGCAATATTGAAGAGCGTAAGCAAGCGGTCGCCCATTTGCTATTTTGCCTCAGGGACCGCTTCGAGGAGCCGCCTGCCGCGGGCCAGCAACCCAATTCCTGGGATTCCCCCTCTTTTCAACGAGTCAAAGCCGTGGTCGGCCTGGCGGCTCTGATCCATGCGATTGACGATCAATTTGTTTCGTTGCAAAAGATGATCCTCGACGTCGGCGTTGCCAAGCAACGCGATTTGGACACTTTCGTCGATCAACAGCGGATTCTGGTCGCTCAGGCGCGCAATTTAGCGGATCAACTTCGCTACCAAAAAAACCAGCTCGGCATTCAAGAAGCCGAACGCGACAAGCAGCAGCGCCTCGTCAAGACGCGCGATCAAGAGCGCCAAGACGTCGAGAAACAATTGGCCTCGGCCCGGGAAGAAACGAATACCCGGCTCAAGGAGCAAACGGAATTGGAAGACGTCATGTACAAAGCCCTCAAAGACCTTCGCGATTTAGGGCGGACCAATCTACAGCTAGAGAAACGCATCCGCGATTTGGAAGAGTCCAAGAAACGCTAAAAGAGTTGGTGTGGGTCGCGATTCCTAAGTGACTCGCAAAAAGAGAGATGTGCTTATGACCACTTTCGGCAAAGTGTTGATCTTCTTGAACTTGGTTCTCGCCCTTGCCGGCGCCGCTTGGGCCATGGGTCTTTATACGCAGCGCGTTAACTGGACGGGCAAGGCCGGGCCCGATGGCACCCCCGGGAAGGTGCAAGCGCTCACGGATAAGATCAAGGATCGCCTGAACGGTCTCGCCATCGCGGAAGCGCGATACGGCGCAGAACCGTCCCGCCTCTTTGGACTGGAAAACTTCCGAGCGTCCGCTCAAGCAACCTATCGCGCTCAACTCGCCCAACTGCAAGACGGCGACCAGAATTGCAAAGAAGTAGTCGTCAAAGACGGCGCGGTGGTCATGGATCCCAATCCGCAGTCCAACTGGCTGCCTCTCTTCCAGGCAGCCAAAGACCGCAATGGCAACCCCATGCGTTCGATTAAGATGCAACTGGGCGAAATCAGCAAGACCCAGGACTCAATTCACCAAGTAATGCTGGACATTGACAAGGCGCACAAGGACAATGCTCGTATTACGGCCTTGTTGATCGGCGACAAGGGATTACGGGAACGCCTGGCTAGCGAACACGCTAAAGCCCGGAAAATCGAAGACGCGATTATTCACCGGGACGTGGACAAGGGCATCTACGACGGCGACCTGCGAGCCCGAACCCGCGATTACGAAGTCGAGCGCGCCCTTCTGGCGGAGCGGAACAAGCAACTGGAAGAGCGGGTCAAGGAACTAGAAAAGACCGGCGTAGCCCGTCAGCCGTGACCTGAAAACTGTAGTTGACAATCTCACATCGCCGCGGCATAGTCCCGCCCCGCTTTAATTTCGGGGGAAACCGGGGCCGTTGGCGCAACATTACCCCCCAGGCAAGACGGCAGTGTGGGCTGCCGGCTGGTCGCGGGGCTTGAGCGTTTGGGGCAAGGGGGAAAACATGACCGTTCTCGGCAAGACACTCGTCTTCTTCAATCTCGTGTTCAGCATTATTACCGGCGCCTTGGTCCTCATGGTCTTTTCCGCCCGGACCAATTGGCAAGTGGCCGCCAAGAAGTTCGAATCCGAGCTTCAAGTGGCCCAGGCCAGCGTGCAGGCTTACCAAAAAGAAGCCAATGACGCCTCCAGCGCCGCGGCCGGCCGCGTTGAAGTCGTGGCCAAGGAGCTGAAAGCTGCTCAAGATCAGTTGGCACAGGCCGTTGCCCGCCAAAAGGCGGACGATGACAAGTTTCAGAAGGAAGTTCAGAAGGTAGCCCAGGCCGAGGCCACCATTAACAGCATCACCACCGACCGCGATCGCAGCGCCGAGGAAGTCAAAATCCTGGCCAAGCAAAAAGACGGCATGCAGAAGCGCATCAACGAGTTGGTCAAGGAAACCAGCAACCTCCACGATGCCCGCGTCAGCGCCGATATCGAAGCGAAATCCTTTAAGACCCGCAATGAGCAACTCGTCAATAATTTGAAAACCATGGAAAAAACGATTCAGGAACTACGCATTAAGGGCGGCTCGGGCGGCCGCGATACAACCGTAGCATCCGAGAATCCGCCTCCGGAAAACGTCGAAGGGCTGGTTAAGAAAGTGGACGCCACCTCGGGTTTGATAACATTGAGCATCGGCAGCGATTCGGGCCTGGCTAAAGGCCACACTCTTGAAGTTTACCGTTTGGAGCCGTCGGCCAAATATCTCGCCAAGGTTCGGATCATGGAAGTTTGGCCGCACGCTGCCGTGGCTAAGCCGGTCTCCCGGCCGCTGGGCACGATTCAAGAAGGAGATCACGCCGCCAGCAAGATTCTCGGCGGCGGCTAAACGGTCTACGGTGATTTGCAGTTCGGTGGAGTAGACATTTCTGTCTGCTCATTAGCAAGCAGACGGAAACGTCTGCTCCACCGGTTCTACCAAGATTTGTACTTGAGATTTCTATTCGAGAAGGGGGATGGGCCAGCTCATGGCTACCACACGAAGTCGAGGACGTCTCGCCGATCCATTGCCTGAGGCCAAGCCGCGGCCCGACGCCTACACCGGGCTGTTGGCCGTTTCGCTCGTGGGCATGATCGCCGGGTGCATATTTCTCTATATGGATTACAGCAACTACGAAGCCAAGCCGCCCACGCCGCAGACCAAGGCCGCTGCGCCTGCGGCCGCGCCGGCTGCCGGGACAGGCGCCGCCGCCAGTCCGCCCGTCACAAACCCGCCTGCCGGCGATGCGGCCAAGCCTCCTATGTAGGCCAGAACAATCGTAGTGAAAAAATCCCAGCCCAGTGGACGCTACCGTTCCACTGGGCTGTTTGCATTCAGGCTCCTGCATCCGCGATCCCCATAACCTTGGCGGTCCCACACGCGCCCGCTTATACTGATAACAGGCACTCAGTTTTTTCCGAAGGAACGGCATCATGGCGGCACGGGTTGTCCTGGCCATGAGCGGGGGCGTGGATAGTTCGGTGTCCGCGTATCTGCTCAAGGAACAAGGCTACGAAGTCATCGGCCTCTTCATGCGCACAGGCGCTCACGGCGCGGAAGAAGAAGGTCCCGCACACAAGAAGGGTTGCTGCAGCGCCCTCGATGCCGGCGACGCCCGCCGGGTAGCCGACTTGCTCGATATGCCGTTTTACGCGCTCGATTTCGAAGGCGATTTCGACCGCATCATCGATTACTTTGCCGACGAATACCTTGCCGGGCGCACGCCCAATCCCTGCGTCGTTTGCAACAATTGGCTTAAGTTCGGCAAGCTCTGGTCCTATGGCAAACAACTCGGCGCCGACTATATCGCCACGGGGCATTATGCCCAGATCGTGCATGCCGGCGACGAGGCACACCTGCATCGCGGTTTGGATCCCGACAAGGATCAGTCCTACGTCCTTTACGGGATCAAGCGCGCCATTCTGGGGCGGCTGCTCTTTCCCATCGGCGGCTATCGCAAGGATCAGGTGCGCGCGCTAGCCCGATCCGCCGGCCTGCCGGTCTCCGAGAAGCCGGACAGCGTAGAGATTTGTTTCGTCCCCGACGGCGATCATGCCGGCCTGATCCGGAAGCGCCGGCCCGAATTGGCGACTGCCGGCAGCTTCGTCGACACAGCCGGCAACAAACTGGCTGACCACGATGGCATTGAAAAATTCACGATCGGTCAGCGCAAGGGCCTCGGTTACGCCGCCGGCGAGCGGCGCTATGTATTGCGCATCGTCCCTTCGACCAATGAAGTGGTCCTCGGCAATCGTGAGGAATTGCTGGCGCCGGGCCTAATGGCATCACAGGTCAACTGGCTAATCGACCAGCCACCGACAACGCCGCTGAACTGTTTGGTGAAGATTCGTTATCGCCATCAGGCAACTCGGGCTACGGTTCGGGCCCTGTCCGACGGGGGTGCGCGCGTCGATTTCGCTGAGCCGCAAACCGCGGTTACGCCCGGCCAGGCGGTGGTCTTCTATGACGGCGACCGAGTCTTAGGCGGCGGTTGGATTGAACAAGCCGTCTAAAACCGCGCTGGTTGGTTCGAATCTATTGAATTACCTCTTGGCCGTCACAAAGCTCCATGTCTTCTTCCATTCTGTCCCGTTGACTTCCGCCTTGAGCGTTACCGTATAAGCGGTGCTCGGCTTGAGCGGCGCCTTCGCGATCAAGCACACGGTATTGCGTTGCGTTCGCGGATCAAAGGGGCGTTCGGGAGACGACAGCCAAAAAGCATGTTCCTTGCCCCCGGCATCCTTCAAGACCGCGGTGACTTGCTTGACGGAAGCGCTGGCCGGAAAAGTCACCGTGACGGGATAGCCGGCTGTCTTTTCGTCGCTCCCAGGGATCGGATCGGGGCGCTCTCCTTGCAAATACGCCAACGGCACATCGCGCTGCTTTTCGCCGGGGAAAATGATCGGCTTGTCGCTGCCCACACCGGTCCCGGTATCGAGAACGGTGATGCGGCCAAATTTGCCGCCCAGCGCGAAGCCCAGGCCGATGCGCTTAAGGTCCGGGTTCAAGAACGGCCGCCGATGAAACGGCGTGGCCATCCAGGAATCAATCGACGGCAACGGCTCGACGCTGGCGATGACGGAATTCTTGCCGGCGCGCTCGCCGTGCTTGCTGTAGCCGGGCAGCTTGGGATCCTCATTGTGCATGCCTAAGCCGGCGGTCGAGGGGTCATGGCTGTTTTTCACCAGGTATTCCGCATGAGCCTGGCAACCTTTGGAGAGGACGGGATCGAAGCCCTTGACCGGCGTCAGACTCAAGATCTTGCGATAGGCGTTGATCTTTTCCAACATCTTGGTCTCGAGAAGTTCCCTGTTGAGCAGGGGATTATCCTCCGTCGTAAAGCTCCAAGAACGCTTCCACGGTTCGTCGTTGACTTTCGCCCGCAGTGTAACGGTATAAGTGGTCTTGGGCTCTAGCGGATGCTTGGCAATGAGACAGAGCGCATTGGCCCCTCGGCCGGCGGCCACCGGCTGCTCCCGGCTCGAAAACCACGCCGGCACTTCCTTGCCTTTTTCGTCAAGGAGAAGCCCGGACGCGTCTTTAACCCGAGCCGAGTCGGGAAAGAGAGCGGTAATCGGAAAGCCCGCTTGCTTATCCTTGCTTTCCGGAATGGGGTCAGGGCTCTCCTGCATAGCCAACGTATACGCCAAAGGTACATCCGTTTGCTGATCGGCGGGATAGAACACAAGGGGACTCTTGGT
This sequence comes from Gemmataceae bacterium, assembly GCA_045802525.1. Lineage (GTDB taxonomy): Bacteria > Planctomycetota > Planctomycetia > Gemmatales > Gemmataceae > JBJMQT01. Next base: position 935 of record JBJMQT010000131.1, on the reverse strand, counting down.
GCTTTCAGAAGTTCGCTTGCGAGCCAGCACGGCGGTCCAGCCATTGGCGGGATCCTTGACCGCGCTGAAACCGATCTCCTTTAGCAGTGGGTCCAAAAGGGAGAAACGAGAATAATACAGTCCCATCCAATAATCGATAACCAGGGTCGGATCATTAGGATCAAAACCGATCAACGCCCCTTTGCCGGCCTTGTTTCCTTCTTCCGTGAAGCCGGACAGCTTGGGGTCTTCAACGGTCTGGCTATGTCCTTTTGCTATGAGGAATTCGTTATTTTTGCTCAAATACTGGGCGTGCGCCAGGCACCCCTTGGATAGCTCGGCATTGAGAACGACCGGATCGAGACCGGCATTCTTGCGGAAAGCGTTGACCTTCTGGAGGACCTTGGCCTCTAAACCGGAATCAATCATGTCGCCGGGCCGTGTGGAAAAGCTAGCCGACTGCTTCCAAGATTTGCCGTTAACGTCGGCTGTGACCTCGCACCGATACGTGGCGCCCGGCTTGAGGGGCTCCTTGGCAATCAGGTAAATCATATTGTTGCCCAATGTACCTGTGCCCAAAGGCTTCTCGGGCGTTGAGACCCAGGCCTCGACCTCCGCTTCCGGGTCTTCGACAAAGAGTTTGGCTCTGACATTCTTGATTTTCATGTTCCAGGGGAAAAGCACGGTGATGGGAAAACCGGCAACTTTTTGTTTGGCGTCCGGAATCGGGTCCGGCACCTCGTTCCCCTGGAAGGCAAGCGTCACATCTTTCTGCTTATCGACGGGATAAAACTGGACATGAGCCAGCCCTACGCCGCTGGTGACGTCGACGACGCTGACAGTGCGTCCGCCCTTGTCCTTGGCGTGGCCGAACCCAACGCGCTTCAAGTCCGGATCGAGCACGCGCAGCCGAAAATGAAAGGAGTCCATGGCGCTCTCGACCAGGTCGGCGCATT
>JBJMQT010000130.1:0-39952 GCA_045802525.1 Gemmataceae bacterium | reverse complement strand
TAGCCAATTCGGCGGGCGCGGCGACGCGTCACGCTCCAGGCGACAGGCTTGAGTTACCCGAGGCCGAGAAGTCCCGATCGTCCCCAGCCCCGCAACCGTCCGGAGCTCCGAAGAGGCGTTAGCGGTCAGCGAAAGTTCCCCCGGCGATGTCCAACCGCAACCGGCCCGCTTTCGCTGCGTAAACAGGCACCGGCATCCCCCCAAAAACTGACCTTGACGTGTGGAGGACAGGGTCATCACTTGGGCCAGAGGGTCCAGCTGCACAAAAACACCGCGCTCGGAGCTGGTCTCGTGACCCCGCCACCGGTTTTTTTGCTACGGCGCTACCGAAGAGCTCTCCGGCTCACTATACTCAAGTGTCGCCCGCGATTTGCGTTTCATTTCACCCCCCCCACACACCTAACAGTAGGTGGTCTGCGAAGAAGATCTGTGCCGGCCAACCGAGAAAAGCTTGCCGCCCTTTCGGATCACCGACGGCCGATACGGCACCGTGGGCTCCCGTGATTTACCATTATCCCCGGTTTATCTCAAAGGATGATGGCTCTCTTGTTTGTCCCTGAAACGGTCCCCGTCATCCAACCCAACCTTCTATCACGCTTTTCCTTTGACTCCACCAAACCCAAGCCGGATACTCACCACCGCAGAGGGAATGACCCAGAACCATTCCAAGCCAGGGGGCGGGGTGTTTGTGGCGAGCGCCGCTAGCCCTGGTTTGCGTTTTCCGGGGTTTAGGAAGGGTTGGGGGATGCTATGTCTCTGCCGCTCCATCTGGGATGGCTGAAGGATTATCCGACGCAAGTCCCAGTGAACCTGATCCCAGGAGGCCTCAAGGCGCACACCGCCATAATCGCCCAGTCTGGTTCAGGCAAATCATTCATGCTGGGCCGGTTTCTCGAAGAGCTGCTTTCAAAGACACTTGCGCGAGTCGTAATCTTTGACCCAAATTCAGACTTCGTCAAATTGAGCGAGATCGAAAAAGGAGCCTGGAAATCTAAGCACTTGGTTGCTGGATTTGGCAAAGACGACACCCTTGAAGAATTCAGTCGTAGGTGGGAAGCGATCGGATTTGAGATTCTTTCCGACCGTAGTTCCATCGCGCTTGAACACAAAAAAGCCAGGACAAGTCGGATATCTCTCACGTGGGCTGACCTAAATGCAAGGTCCCAAGCCGGATACTTGGGATTTTCTGAAAAAGACACGCCGGAAAAGTACCTGGCGATCGGCCAAATTCGTGAGCAGGGGGAGGAAAGCAGGAGAATCTTTGGCGTGGGCTTAACCTTAGAGAAGCTAGAAGAGGCAGTTACTTGGCTTCTCAGGGCCAAGAGAACTGATGACCCGTCCGGAGATCCCAAGTTATGGCCCAGGGTTGCGTTCAACAATCAATACAAGCAATTTTCGAGGTCTGCTTTGGCAAGGGTTGAGGGCGCGGTGAAGGAAATGAGGGGGCGCGAGTTGTGGGACCGACCGGGGATAGCCATAGAACGTTCAACTGAGAGAGTCGTTGGGGGTTTATTGAGCAGTGGCAGCCGACACAGATCAGCTTGCATTGACCTTGGAAGTTTGAAAACGACGGGTGACAAGCTCCTGGTCGCCCACGTCACTCTGAACTCACTTTGGGACGAATCCAAGCAGAAATGGATTGACGCGATGGAGAAGCCCAAAGAAGCGGATAATAGGCTTCCCTGCTTCATCGTCATAGACGAAGCGCATAACCTAGCACCAGCCGAGCCTAAAACAGGCCTAGAAGCGGATGTAAGTGAAGTCTTGGTTCGCATTGCATCGGAAGGCCGGAAATTCGGGTTGTTCTTGGTCATCGTCAGTCAACGTCCCAGTCGGCTTAACCCCAGTCTGCTCACCCAGTGTGACAACCTTTGCTTGATGAAAATGAATAACCTGTCTGATCTAGAGTTAGCTGAGAAGGGATTCGGGTTCGTGCCTCCTGGCTATGCCAAGAAAGCTCTCGAATTCAAGGTGGGGCAAGCGCTCTTGGCGGGAAGTTTTATCAGTGCTCCCACTTATGTGAAGATCACTCCACGACGTACTGCAGAAGGCGGCCGCAATTTACAGGATGATCATTGGACGAAGGATCCGACGCCCCTTGGCACGACTCCCAGTCCAGCAAGCTAACCGCTGCCCTGGAAACGGTTTCGCGGAGCTTTTTTTCTAGTGGCCGGGCGACGTTTGGTCCGCCGCCATAGCAGGTAGCTCGGTGCCGATGAAAGCGATGACACCCTTCGACGATTGCTTCAATTCTTAGAAAGAATGGAAAACCTCATTGTGCCAGCGTGATGAATGATGGAGACGCCAAAGAAGTGCTTCGTAAGCCCTGACGTGGCTTGGCAGCGCCGGACCCCCATTGCCCGGATCTGCTTTTCTCCGCATCGCGTCTTTCGCCTTGGCCCTAAAATAATCAATCAACCGTGATTCGAACCACTTCGATGCGCACCCACAGGGGATCGAGTTCGTGGCGATTGCCTTTGCCCAGATGGTTGTCTTGGTAGCGGCCTTTCTCGTCGTTGAAGCCGATCCAGATCTTCTCTTTATCTTTGTCCAGCTTGATTTCGAGAGGCTTACCGGCCGGCAGACACTTCGTGGGTCCGGTCGATTCCGTCTTGAATAATAAGGCATAGGTGTGGCCCGGTTCGGCGGACAGGGCGAAATCCGGTTTCTCGCTATTTGCCTGAGATAGAGGAATTCCGTCGGGGCCGTTGACGTTCTGGCCAGGCCGGTCGCTGTTGCCACGGTCGATGCTGCCACCGGCCCAAACGCGCACTACATCTCCCTTGCGGACTTCGCCTTTGACAGGCAACGTGACCTCAGTCCAGTCCTCCTTGCGAACTACGGTCTCGAGGAGGTCTTGCGGCACGTAATGTGTCAATTGGCGGCTCTCCACGTCGGCCGCTAACGCGGCGCAGGCAAATCCGAGAGCCACAACAAAGCCCAATCCGCGCATGATGGCGACTTCCTTAAGGGTAACGTTCAGAGAACCGTTAGAACTTGTTAAAGGCTGAGCGTGCTTGTGCGAAGGGTCACGAACGAAACAGCTCTTCGACCGCTTGACCCGTCTCCACGATCTTGAGCGGCCGGCCGACGTTGCTCTGGTTCTCTTCGCGTGGGTTGATGCCCAGCGCCTGGCAGAAGGTGCAGAACAGGTCCGGCACAGAGACCGGCCGCTCGGCGATCTCCACGCCATCCTTGTCCGTTGACCCAATGACGCGGCCGCCCCGCACCCCGGCGCCGGCCAAGCCCACGTTGAATGCGTGCGGGTAATGGTCCCGTCCCGCGGTCACATTAATGCGTGGCATGCGGCCGAATTCGCCCATCCATATCACTAGCGTCCTATCGAGGAGACCGCGCGTCTTCAGGTCCGCCAGCAGCGTCGCTGTCCCTTGATCGACTGGCGGAATAAGCTTTTTCAATGCAGCCAATTCATTGCCGTGCGTGTCCCAGCCGTTCGATTGCACTTCGACAAATGTCACGCCCGCTTCAATGAGACGGCGGGCCATTAAGCAGCCTTGGCCGAATGCCGATCGCCCGTAGAGGTCACGCGTCCGCTCCGATTCTTGGTCGAGGTTGAATGCCCGCACCCGCGGGCTGAGGACCATTTGCGCCGTCTGGTCATAGAGGGTCTGATGCTCTTTGACTAGCGCACCGGCCCCCGTCTTAGCGAAGGGGGCTTCAAGTTCCTTCATCAGCTCTAGCCGTCGGTTCTGGCGTTTTTTATGCAGGGGCGGAACAAGGTTGTCCGGTGGCTGGTTCGGGTCGGTCACGACAAACGGAGAATAGCGCGTGTCGAGGAAACTGGGCCCAATGGTTTGTCCCGAGATGCTAACAAAATGGGGAAGATCGAAGTCCGCCTCACCGAGTTGCTGCGCAACGAGCGAACCGAAACCGGGGTGGACGATGCCGCCCGACGGCGGGTAGCTGGTGTGCAGCAAATACGTCGCCCGGCCATGGTTGCCCTCCTTGCCGGTCATTGAACGAATAATGGCAAGATCGTTCATAACCTTGGCGGTTCGTGACCAATGCTCGGCAATTTGGATGCCCGGCACGCTCGTGGCAATGGCCTTCGTTGGGCCCTGTGTGTCGGTTCCCGGCTTGGGGTCGAAGGTCTCAAACTGGCTGGGGCCGCCGGCCATCCAAAGCAGAATGCAGGCGCGCTTTTGTTGTTTTAGTTCGCCGGCAAAGGCGCTGAGATAATCGCTCCAGCGGAGGCCGCCGATGGCACCGCTGCCGGCGGCAACCCAGCGCATGAAACCGCGGCGGTTGACGGCGCCGCCGGCATTTACATGGACCTTGACGCACGTTTGCAGGGGAGAGGTCATGGCGTGTTATTTCTTAATCAAGAACTCCGTTGAATTGACGAGCGCCCACAGGACGTCCTCCAGGGCTTCCGTACGGTCGCCGACCTTCCGAATGAAGCGCTGGCAGGTTGCCTTTTCTTCCGCCGTCGGCTTGCGGGCCAACACCCGCTCGTACAGCGCTGTCAGGATCTGTTCATCGGTTTGCCCTTTGGCGAGCAGGTCTGCCAGAAGGGTCTTGCCCTGAGCCGACGTGTAGACGTGCACCAGGGCGCTGTTCATCATGAGCAGGGCCTGCGGGATGGTCCCGTGGACCTCTTGCTGCGGCGTCGAAGGGTTTTCCTTAAACGCCTGATAAACCATGTTGCGCAAGCCGGTATGCCGCTGAACCGCGGGGGCGGAGCCGGGAGCGGGCGAAGGGATTTTCTTGTCATTTTCGTCGAAACCGAGCGCCTTCTGCAACGCTTCGAAAACCTGTTCGGCCCGCAACCGTGCCGGGCAGACCGCCGGCAGCGGAAGTGCCAACGACGGCAGCCCCTGATGCGTCCGCTGATACGCGCTGGTCAACGTGATCGTGCGGAACAACCACTTAATATCGTAGCCACTGGCGATCCAGTCCTTCTCCAAGAGTTCCAGCACCGCTTTATGCCGGAGCGGCTCAGCGTCTGAGCCAATATCCGTGACGGAGGGATAGAATCCCCAACCCAATAGGGCGGTCCAAATCCGGTTGACGTAGCACTTGGCGAACCAGGGGTTCTTGGGGCTAGTGAGGAATCGAGCGAGGGCCGTGCGGCGGTCCTCGTCGTTGGCCTCGATACTAACGGCTTCACCGGTGAGGAAGCGCGGCTGCATCGGGATCAGGTGAAGGGGTTCCTTCTTGTCGGTCATGCGATATTGCCCGTCGGACCGGCTCTCGATGGCGTAAGGAGTGCCGCGGCCATCCACGTCCTTATGCTGAATGATCTTGGCCCGACCGAAGAAGGCAGCCAATTCGTGGAACTGCTCACGTTTCCACGGTTCGGTCTTGGCGTTGTGGCACTCGGCGCATTGGATCTGCACGCCCAGAAAGACGCGACTGGTCGTCGCAGCAATTTCGGCGGGGTTGCCGTACATGGCCGTGAGATAATTGACCGGGGCCGTTTCGTCGTTGATACCGCTGGCCGTGACTAGGGATGTGACAATTTCATTCCAGGGCCGGTTGCGGCGTATTTGAGCGGTCCACCAGTCGTCGAAGAGCTTCCAGCGAAGGTAATTGGCGCTGGCCGGCGTGTGGTAAGTGACCGTGTCACGCCAATAGCGGGCCCAGTTGACGGCAAAGGCATCGCTCGCCACCAGATCATCGACCATTTTGGCCCGCTTGTTTGCCGCTCTTTCGCCAACGAAGCGTAGCAGCGCGTCAGGATCCGGAAGCTTGCCGGTAAGATCCAGGGATACGCGGCGGAGAAAGGATTCGTCGTCTACCAATCCAGGCAAACGAATGTCGGGGGACAGACCGCGGACAAGCGCGGCATCCACCTTTGTAGCCGATTCCTCTGCCGAAGGACGCGAAAGCCCGGGTTCAGCCGCCTGAAGCGGCGATAGGGCCAGCCAAGCGACTAACACGGCCGTCCAACACCGTAGCGGACGGCAACGTCGAACGACATCCATTGTTGGAAACCTCAGGCAAGGCGGGTTGGCAAACGCTGAGCAAGTCGATCAGGCAGGTCAATTGAATATAAATAAGAGCGAGGGCGTTTTCAATAAAAAAGTCGAGCCGCGGCTAGAATGAAAAATGCAGGGTCATAGCCCTTGCCTAGCTGGAAAACTGCCTTTCTTCGTAATCGTTTTCACGATGTGGGCCAGCCCGCCTTGGGGCGGCCTTCTCTCTCGAGGCCCTTGTTAGGAAGGAGCAGGATCTCATGGTGCGGCATAACTTCATCCCCCTCGCTCTAGCCGGCCTCTTGGCCCTTGCCGGCGCGGCGCCCCAGCCGGTCGCCGCCCAGCCGCCGAGGCGGGAGCCGACCCCGAACGACCGGCTCGTTTCGCCGGAGGTGCACCCGGATAAGAAGGTGACTCTCCGCATCTACGCCCCGAAGGCTTCCGAGGTGACAACGTTTGGGGACTGGGTGACGGCGCCCGGGCCCATGAAGCTGGAGAAGGACGGCGAAGGCGTTTGGTCTGTCACCGTCGGACCACTGATACCTGACTTCTACAGCTACGGTTTCCAGGTGGATGGCGTCAAAACGCTGGACCCGAAGAACCCCACCATCAAGCAGGGCGTCGCCGGCTTGGACAACATGTTCTTCGTCCCGGGCAAGGAGGCCGAGTTTGAGGAGAACCGTAAGGTCCCGCACGGCGAGGTCCGACAGGTCTGGTATCAGTCGTCCACGCTGGACGCGCAGCGGCGCATGCACGTCTACACGCCGCCCGGCTACGACGCCGGCAAGGAGCGCTACCCCGTCCTGTACCTGCTCCACGGCGGCGGCGACGAGGATTCTGGCTGGAGCACCATTGGCCGCGCCGGCTTCATCCTCGATAACCTGCTGACGGAAAAGAAGGCCCGGCCGATGCTCGTGGTCATGCCCAACGGCAGCCTGCCGCGGCCGACCAATCTGCCGCGCTTCACGCCCGGCGAGAGGCCCTCCCCCGAGGTCGTCGCCGCCATGGCCGCCGCCCAGGACCGTTTCACCAACGAACTGCTCAAGGACATCATTCCTTACGTCGAGAAAAACTACCGCGTGCTGGCGGGCAGCGAGCATCGGGCCATCGCCGGCCTGTCGATGGGCGGCGGCCAGACGCTGCGCGTCGTCACCACGCACCCCGACCAGTTCGCCTACGTGGCCGTCTGGAGCGCCGGCATCGGCCAGAACGCCGAGGAGTTCGAGAAGCGGAACGAGGCGTTCTTCAAGGACTCGGGCAAAGTCAACAAGGCGGTAAAGCTCTTCTCAATCAGCGTCGGCGACAAGGACTTCACTTTGGCCGGCTCGAAGGCTCTGGCGGAAATGCTGAAGCGGCACGACATCAAGCACGAGTTGCACGTCAGCGGCGGCGGCCACACCTGGATCAACTGGCGGCACTACCTCAACGAATTCGCGCCCCAACTCTTCCAGTGATGAGCGGCAAGCCGGCGAGCCCGGGGGCGAAGGGGCCCAAGATCCGGCCCCGATCGCCCCCGGGCTTTTCTTATCAAACCTTGTATGTTCGCTACTTCTGTTCTGAAACCTCGTCTATTGCCGCCATCAAGTGATTAATTCCGTTTTGGAATATCGCCGAAGCGGCAAGCCCGCTTTGATGCGTGGTCCAGGCGCCGTCAAAGAATTTCAAGTAAACAAAGACCACTTGGTTTGCGGTTTGAAGGGACCTAAATCCCGGTCCTCCCGCTGCGCCTCGGCCGCCTCCGCCAGCGCCCGGTGGCGGCGTGTCCGTCGTTTCTGGCGGCACATAATCGAGGCGGATAGTCAGTTTGGCTTCGTTGGGGCTAATAAGGCGCAGGGAGCTTATCTTGCCCTTGAACTTAACGGGCCAAAGTTTTTCGTCGCCAAGGCACTCCTTAACCAATTCCGGCAGCTTGCTTTTCATGGCTGCCAGCTTGCTCTTAGCGGCCTCGACTTCGTCAGGAGCGGGAGCGGCTTGACTATCCAAGGAAAGACCTAGCAAGAGTAGGAGAGCGAACACTGCGTCTGGCATTGGGGTGAGTCTCATGGCTGAATCCCTTGCGAAGAGAAATGTGGCCTTGTCCCAGTGTGACCGAGTTTAACAGGACTTGGGGAAAGCAGCCAAGTGCCGGCCAAGCAGTTCTCATGGATGCTTAATTTTCGAGCCAGGGCAGGTAATGGCCAACGCTCGTCCAAGCGGTTATGATCTACGCCAATGCACGATCTCACGCACATCCTTTCATCCATCGATCGAGGCGATCCACTCGCAGCGGAGAAGCTCTTGCCGCTGGTCTACGACGAACTGCGCAAACTGGCTGCCCAGCGGCTGGCCCAGGAAAAGCCCGGGCAAACCCTTCAAGCCACCGCGCTGGTTCACGAGGCCTACCTGCGGCTGGTGGACGTCGGCCAGGAGCCGCACTGGGACAGCCGTGGCCACTTCTTCGCCGCGGCGGCGGAGGCCATGCGCCGCATCCTCATTGAGAGCGCCCGTCGCAAAAGCAGTCAGAAACACGGCGGCGGCCTGGTTCGTCAGGACCTCGACGAAGTGCAATTGGCCGCACCCGAACTCGGCGAGGATCTGTTGGCGCTGGATGACGGGCTGAACAAACTGGCGGCGAAAGACCCAGTCAAGGCCGAACTGGTCAAGCTGCGCCACTTCGCGGGCCTGACGGTCGAGCAGGCGGCCCAGGTCCTTGACATCTCGCCTACTACCGCGAACCGGTACTGGGCCTACGCCCGCGCCTGGCTCCATCAAGAAATCAGCCGGGCCGATGCCGGCGCACCGGCCGGACCCTCCAAAGTAGAAAAAAATCAACCAGGGGTGGAATGATTGCGCCTTCGATTTCGCATTGAAGGGTGAAGGCGATGACGCAAGGCTTTCCGCTGGGAGTTCGGCAATGACCGAAGAGACGGTCTTTGCGGCCACGCTCGAAAAGAGCAGTCCCGCTGAACGGGCAGCTTACCTGGACGAAGCCTGCTCCGGCGACGCCGCCTTGCGCAAGCGGGTCGAGGCGCTGCTCGATTCGCACGCAGAGGCGGGCGGATTCCTCCAAACGCCTGCCATCCAACGCGCGGTCGAGGATCTCGAAGGCCAAGCGTGCCCTACGGACACGCCCGCGGAACCGTCTGGTCTGGACAACGGCAATTCTCTCGATTTCCTGGCCCCTTCACAGCGGCCGGACTCCCTGGGCCGCCTGGGCCATTTTGAGGTACTCGAATGCATCGGCCGGGGCGGGATGGGCGTGGTGCTGCGGGCCTTCGATGATAAGCTGCACCGGGTGGTCGCGGTCAAGGTGATGGCCCCGCAGCTGGCGACCAATGCCACCGCCCGCAAGCGCTTCGCCCGGGAGGCGCGGGCAGCGGCGGCTATTCGCAATGACCATGTCGTCGATATCCATGCCGTCGAGGAAGCGCACGGCCTACCCTATTTGGCGATGGAATACGTCGCCGGCATATCGCTCCAGGAACGGCTCGACCGGAGCGGGCCGCTGGAGCTGAAGGAGATCTTGCGTATCGGCATGCAAACGGCAGCCGGCTTAGCCGCGGCCCACGCCCAGGGCTTGATTCACCGCGACGTCAAACCCTCCAACATCCTGTTGGAGAATGGTGTGGAGCGGGTCAGGCTTACGGACTTCGGCTTGGCGCGGGCGGCCGACGACGCCAGCTTGTCGCAAAGCGGGGTCGTGGCCGGCACGCCGCAGTACATGGCGCCGGAGCAGGCGGCCGGCGAACCGGTGGACCAGCGCGCCGACCTCTTCAGTCTGGGCAGCGTGCTGTACGCGATGTGTACCGGTCGGGTGCCGTTCCGGGCTATCACGACTCTGGCCGTGCTCAAGCGCGTCTGCGAGGACACGCCCCGGCCGATCCGGGAGAGCAACCCCGAGGTCCCCGACTGGCTGGCCGCCATCGTCGCCAAGCTGCACGCCAAGGACGCGGCTGACCGGTTTCAATCCGCCGCCGGGGTGGCCGACCTGCTGGGACAGCATCTAGCGCATTTGCAGCAGCCCTCTGCCGTGCCGATGCCCCGCGCCCTGGAAGGATTTGCCACCCCCAGGCACAAAGGGGGGTGCGTCGCCGTCGCAGGACGATAGCCGCGCTCATCCTGCTGATAGTCGTCACGGGACTGGGCGTAACGGAGGCTACCGGGATCACGCAGTTCGTCGCCACGGTGCAGCGCAGCCAGACCCCGGACGTGGGTACCCTGGTGGTGGAAGTCAGTGACCCTCAGGTCAAGGTTACGATTGAGGGAGATGAAGGGCTGGTCATCGCGGGGACCGGTTCGCAGGAGGAGCGCCTGGCCCCAGGTCGGTATCAGGTCCAGGCCAGCAAGGGTAACAGGCCGGTCCATTGGGAGCTGGTGACCATTCGTCGGGATGACAAGCAAGTTGTGAAGGTGAGCCTGGAGGGCTACCAGAGCGAGCCCGAAAGTACGCGCCGGAGGGCGGCGGAATGGATCTTAGAGATTGGTGGGGAAGTGCTGACCATGCCCGTCGGAGGAGGGGAGTGGACAAGGGTAGCTGAAGCCGTGGACTTGCCTCGAGAGGCGTTTTGGGTTCATCGCATCGAGCTGGAGCGTAACCGCTATGTCACCGATACGGGGCTGGAACACCTTGAAGCGCTGACGGAACTCCAAGGCCTGGTCCTGCTTGACTGTTCACGCGTAACCGATGCGGGACTGGTACACCTCAAGGGTTTGAAGCGTCTTTATGGTCTGGACCTCATTGGCACCCAGGTAACCAATCGTGGGTTGGAAAACCTCGAGGGACTAACCGAACTAGGGCATCTCTGGCTGACTGGGACCCGGGTTACCGATGCCGGGTTGGTCCACCTCCAGAGGCTGACGAAACTGCAAAACCTCTACTTGGGGAAAACGAAAGTTTCCAAGGCGGGGCGCGAGCGGATAAAAGCGGCCCTCCCCGGGTGTAACGTCCGCTGATGTCAGCGAGGACGCGTCCAAAGGAGAGGGGCCTTGAATAGCGTGCCGTCGTCGGTTCCTACGAATCCCTGATCACGGACCACGTACGAAGAAGCAAAGCCGCCGGTGAGGGCCCGCCGCCAAGCAGAAGCCTCACCGGCCCAGCATCGCCCCGGCGCTCGGTCTGCGCGCCTGCGCATCGAGCCGACTCCTAATCAGCGGAGAGATCATTCATGAATCCCTTTTGGCTGGCATCCAACATCGCCTTGTGGGCCGTGGCTCTCTTCCTCGGCTTCCTGTTGCTGGGCACGCTACGCGTCCTCGGGCTGCTCCGTTGGCGGCTGGAGCAACTGGAGGCAACGATGCCCAGCCGCTTGGGCCGCAGCGGTCTCAAGCCGGGCAAGAAGGCCCCCGACTTTACGCTGCCGAGCGTCTCGGGACCGCAAATCTCCCTGCACGACTTTGCAGGGCGGCGCATCCTCCTGGCTTTCACGCAGACCGGCTGCGGGCCGTGCGAGCGCATCTTGCCCGAACTCGGCCGCGTGAGCAACGGCCAACTCCAGGTGCTGGTGGTCAACCGCGGTAAGGCCGAGGAAACCCGCCAGTGGGCCGCGAAGACACCAGTCCCTTTCCCTCTCCTCCATCAAGACGGTCTGGAGCTGTCCAAGAAGTACGAGGTGTTCGCCACGCCCTTCGCTTTCCTGATCGACGAGAAGGGCGTGGTCGCCTCCAAAGGCATCATCAGTAACAAACGGCACATCGCCTATGTCCTCGCCGGCGCCTGGGACGAAGCGATGAACGGACATGCCGAGAGCAATGCATCGGGAGCAGAGGAAGGCGCTTTGAAAGAATCGATTCTCAGTTCCAACCTGAAGGAGGTCCATAATGTTTGAGAAGATCGGCCGAACGGCTGAACAGATGGCGAGCAAGCTGACCGTGTCGCGGCGAGGATTCCTCGGCCGGGTTGGGCATGCCGCCTTGGGCGTCGCAGGCGTGCTCGGAGGGATGCTCGTCCTGCCAAAGCAGACGCAAGGGGGACCGAGCCGGAACTTTTCTTGTAACTACGAATGTCCCAACGGCTCCAGTGTCGTCAAGCTCACGAACAACTGCAATAGTTGCAAGCCTAGCGTGAGGTCCAACGGCATGGTGTGCCCCTTGTTTGGTTGCTTCCACACCTAGCCCGTGGCCTCGTTTCGTAATTATCACTGTCGCTTCACTCTTTGACCGCAAGCCGGTGCAAAACCTAAGTTGCACAGATTGCCCGCTCCGGTTGGAGCGCCCGAAGGACAGGCCGAGAGCAAAGCATCGGGAGCAGAGGAAGACGCGTCGGAAGAGTCTATTTCCAGTTCCAACCTGAAGGAGGTGCGTCATGTTTAAGAAGATTGGCAAGTCGGCGGAAACACTGGCATCCGAAGCCAGCGTCTCGCGGCGCGGGTTCTTCGGTCGCTTCGCCCGTCTGGCGGGCGGGGCGGCCCTGGGGGTCATGGCTCTGGCGACCCCGAAGGCAACGGCGGCATTCCCCCCATACTGCTACCGGGTCTTTTGTGGTTGTCTCTCCTCGGACCGGCTTTGCCGACGTAACGCAACGTTTGTCTGTCACAGAGCGTGCTAGGCTCTCGCGAGCCGAGCGGAACCTAGTAACCTGAAGGAGGTGCGTCATGTTTGAGAAGATTGGCAAGTCGGCGGAAGCGCTTGCCTCGGCGGCCAGCGCCTCGCGGCGTGGCTTCCTGGGCCGACTCGGAGAGGTGGCCCTGGGTGCGGCCGGCGCGATTGGGGGGTCTGTTGGCCCTGGCGAACAATGCTGCTGATGCGGGTGCGCACGGTCTTTACGCGTGTACTTACCGACAGAAGCAGGACAGGCTTGCCGCCGCAGAGTCCCTTACTGCCCAACCACCATACAGTCCTGCGGTGGCTGTCCGAACTACCGTTGCTGTGACCTAATCTCAAAGTCAATCATAGCAATGTGCTGAAAGTGTATTCCTGGCTCCCGCGCTCCGCGCGGGAGCGTATCCGGGAACGCTTCACATCTGTGCTCGACAACGGAAAAGCAGGACCAGCGGAAGCAGGCGTGGCACCAGAGGTCTGTTCGTCACCTCCCTGCTTCGGAAAACACGCTGGAACTCTGCCCGCCAGAGGCGCTAGTTCGTGCCGCGGCTCGAGAGCCTTGAGGATCGCACCATCCCCAGCACCCTGACTTTCAGCAACGCGCTGGTTGTATATTCGTTTCACGATACGTTGAAGCGATTCCGCCTTTGTTGCATCAAACCATCGCCGGCATGGAGGCGAACCCTTGCTCGCGTTGGCGGGTTGGCTACAACATCGGTTCTATGCAGCCTCTCAACTTCTCTGCCAAGCGGCGTCTCACAACTCTCGACGGCACTCCGGCAAGTTGCCTGGGACTCGCCGCGGGAACGAAGCAGATTCCGGGGTGCGTGAGTCGGGCGTTCGCGGGTGGGATCAATTACTTCTTCTTCTACGGGCCTGGCAATACGTCGTTCATCAAAGAACTGGCCTCGCTGATCCCGCGGAAGCGCGAGCAAATCATCGTGGCTACCGGGAGCGGCAGCCGGCGGGTCGCCGGATTGCGGGCGGCGCGGCGAAAACTGGCTGGCCTTTTGGGTATCGGGGTGATTGACGTTTTCTTCATCGAATACGTTCATCCGGGCGACAACCCGGATGCGATCTTTGGCAAGAACGGCGTGCTCGACGAATTGGGGCACTGGAAAGAAAGCGGCTGGCTGCGGTTCGTTGGGGCGACCGCACACGATCGGTTGCTGGCCAAGCGTCTGGCGGTCGATCCCCGCGTTGATGTGCTCATGCACCGGTTCAACATGGCCCATCGCAAGGCGGAGCACGAAGTGTTCCCCGCTGCGGCCAAGGCGCGAACGCCCGTCGTCGCGTTCACGGCGACACGCTGGGGCACGCTGCTTGAGCCGCATGCGGACTGGCCCGGCACGCCGCCAACCGCCTCTGATTGTTATAGGTTTTGCCTCGCTCAACGGGCGGTGCACGTGGTGCTGACAGCGCCGCCCTCGCTCGCCGAGCTGGAGGAAAACTTGGACGTGCTTGAGTTGCCGCCGATGAGCAACCAAAAGCGCGATCAGTGGCAGCGCTTCGGCGATCTCGTCTACGGTTCGGGAAAAGGAGCGTTCGAGACCAGCTGGCCGTAAAGTTTCCTGCTGCGGTCCCACATCGATGAGAAGGTGCTGCTGAGCTGCGCTCCGGTCGGTGAGCCGGACCCCTTGCCACCGTTGACTCTCATTTATGCCTCATCGATTTTTCATATCCTAGCGCTAGCATGGATAGTAACGCCGGTGCTGAAGGCGCCACAACGCCTTCCAGTTGTCCGGTGTGCGTGCCCTCCCACCCAATTGGGATTTGCCCCCACTCCCCGGCCTGATCTTCGCCGGCCCACTGTCTTCTTTATCCTGACTGTTGCATGGAACTTTGTTGACTGGGATTCAACATTGCAAAACACATCATTCGGTAAAGGACGCCGTTGGTTTGTCGCGCTCGGAGTGCTCGTCCTCGCCGAAGTCTGCGGCGGTCTGTTTGGTCTGGACTGGCGGACACGTCAGCAACTCCTTACTGCCAAGGACCTGATGGCTGACTTGCGCTTCGAGGAAGCCGGACGGATGTTGGACGATTATCTGCGCATCCGCCCTTCGGACGCCGAGGCCCGTCTGCTTGCCGCCCAGGCTAAACGCCGGGCAGGTGATCCGGAGGCTGCCGAGTACGATCTCAACGAGGTCGACCGCCTTCTCGGCCAGACGCCTGCGACTTCCCTGGAGCGGGTCCTTTTGCAGGCCGAACGCGGCGAACTGGGTGAGAAGGAATTCTGGGTACGGGCCCGCCTGGAGAAAGGCGATGGGGACTCGATCGTCCTGCTCGAAGCCCTGGCGCGGAACTACCAGAGCCAGGGGCGTTTCGACGACGCGTTGCTTTGTCTCGGCGATTTGCTGGAGGCGCGTCCGCGGCATCCCAGGGCCCTGGCGTGGCGAGCGCGGATTTGGGGCGGAATGGAGAAA
The DNA here is from genome assembly GCA_045802525.1 of Gemmataceae bacterium. Lineage (GTDB taxonomy): Bacteria > Planctomycetota > Planctomycetia > Gemmatales > Gemmataceae > JBJMQT01. Next base: position 25,074 of record JBJMQT010000130.1, on the reverse strand, counting down.
TGGGACAATGCCCTGGAAGACGCGCGGCGTGCGATGGACCTCCAGCCCAGCTCCTTGGAGGTCCGGCTGATTTGGGCGGAGGCCAACGAACACATCGGACAAATCGAAAGGGCCATGGAGGCATACGGTTGGCTGTACGAACGCGGACAAAAAAGTCCGGACGTAGTCCTCGGCTTGGGGCGGTGCTGGCAAGACCTGGGGCGTTTCGCAGATGCACGGCAAGTTTTGGACGCTTTGCTGGCCGAGCAGCCTGCGCGGGCCGACGTCCTGGTTGAGCGGGGCCGACTCGCACTGCGGGAAGGAAAGACCATTGCGGCCGAATCGTATTTTCGGCGAGCGGTCGTCGCGGACACGAGCAATCTGGATGCGCATCGGTTTCTCCTGCGTTGCCTGGAGGAGGCAGGCGGAAACGCCGAGGAGTCCACGCGGGTGAAGGGCCGGCTCCGTCAACTGGAGATCCGGGATGGCCGGATCGCCCAATTGCGTAGCGACGTCCTGGCCGCGCCTGACAAGACAGAGCCGCGTTATCGAATGGGCTTATATTTGCTGCAAAATGGCCTGGAAAAAGACGGGCTGAACTTGCTGAACAGCGCCCTGAGCCACGACCCTTGACACGAGGCGAGCCGCGCCGCTCTGGCCGATTACTACCAGCACACGGGCCGAGGGTCCGGGAAAGAAGGCGGATAATGACGCGCGTCCTGGGGTTCATCGGTCTGGCTGCGGCGGTATTTGGCGTGAGCGCCTGGGTCATGGTCCGGCCACTTGCCGCTACGCCCTCCGAGGAGGAAGGCCCCGCGCCGGCCGTGCCGGCCGCTGTCGCGGAAGCCAGCGCGGAGCAGGTGCATGCGCTCTGCGGCAACTGTCACGCCTATCCACCGCCCGACACCTTCCCCCGCTCGGCCTGGCGCAAAGAAATCAAACAGGGCTACGACTTTCTGCGCGATTCGGCGCTGGCTTCGCCTTATCCCTCCCTAGAAAGCGTTGTCCGCTACTACGAGACCCGAGCGCCTCTGGAAATGCCCCTGCCCCGCCCCGAAGATGCTCCCGGCGAGCCACCCATACGTTTCAACCGCCGCGGCTTTCGACCGGCTGACGCGGGCGTTTTCCCCGCGGTTGCCAACGTGAACCTCGTTCACCTCTTCGATAAGAAGCGGTTAGACGTGCTGAGCTGCGACATGCGCTCGGGGGAGGTCAGCGTGTTGCGGCCGTACGAGACCAATCCGGGATGGCGCGTTTTGGCCAAGCTGCCGGTCCCGTGTCATGCCGAAGTGGTGGACCTCGACGGCGACGGCAATCTGGACGTGATCGTCGCCTGTCTTGGGAGCTTTTATCCGACCGATGCGCGCGGGGGCAGCGTCGTTTGGCTGCGTGGCTCGGCCGACGGCGCCTTCACGGCCATACCGCTCCTCGAAGGCTTGGGGCGCGTGGCCGACGTGCAGGCGGCCGACTTCAACGGCGACGGCAAGCTCGACCTGGTGGTCGCCGTCTTCGGCTGGCGCAAAACCGGGGAAATCCTCTACCTGGAGAACCGAACGAAGGACTGGTCGAAGCCGGTTTTTGAGCCGCACGTCGTTGATAACCGGCACGGGGCCATTCACGTGCCGGTCTGCGACCTAAATGGCGACGGCAAGCCCGACTTCGTCGCCCTTATCAGCCAGGAGCACGAAACGATTGTGGCCTTCCTCAACGAGGGCAACGGCCATTTCCGCAAGGAGACGATCTACTCTGCCCCGCACCCCGCTTACGGCTCTAGCGGCATCCAGCTCGTGGACCTCAACGGCGACGGCATGCTGGACGTCCTCTACACCAATGGCGATTCAATGGACAGTAATTATCTTAAGCCGTTTCACGGCGTCCAGTGGCTCGAGAATCGGGGCACGTTTCCTTTCGTCCATCACCCCTTGACGACGATGCCCGGAGTGATGCGCGCCGTGGCCGCGGACCTCGACGGCGACGGCCTGCTGGACGTGGCAGCGGTCAGTTGGCTGCCGCGCAACCTCTTTCCGGACCGCGGCAAGCTGGGCCTCGATTCGGTGATTGTTTTGCACCAAACCACACCGGGTCAATTCGCCCGCTACTGGCTGGAGAAGGGGTCCTGCGACCACCCAACCTGCGCCGTCGGCGATCTGATGGGCGATGGCCGACTGCACCTGGTCACGGGCAATCACTACTTCCGTGACCCGCCGCCGCAAGCGGACGCGATCTCAATTTGGCAAAACGTCACGCCCGAGAAGGCCAGGCACTAGAGCGATTTCAGGATTGGTGGAGCACGATGCGAGTCCATGCCGCTGCTCGGCCCTCGCCACACCTACACGCGGCACGCACCATCGTTCCCCGTTCCAAACGGCGCGGGAAAAGGAGCGTTCGAGACCAGCTGGCCGTAACACTGCCGCGTTTTGATGGCTGCCATCTTAGCCACGAAAATACACGAAAACTCTCGAAACAAGACCTGTGGAAAGCATTTGTGGCTTTTCGTGCCTTTTCGTGGCTTCTGAAGGTTTCGGCACCTACCCTCTGGCCCAAGTGACCCACCCTCTGGTCCCACCAACACTGCGCCAGAGGGTGATCAATAATTGAACACATGAGGTCGACTTGCGCTCTTTCGTTGTCTTGGGCGTCTCTCCTTCGAAGGTGGCCAACGTCGGACCAAGGCGGCCCCGCAGTTGGCCTGACCCCCTTCGAAAGTTTCCGGCTTTGGGGGGCTATAACTTTGAACGCGGTCCCGCCCGCCGAGGGGCTATTCGGTTGAGCAAGGCGGCAACAACCAAAACAACAAACGAACAACCCGCAGAACGGGCGACTGCGCATAGGAGACTCGGTTCGGCGAGTTTTCCATACCATTGGTCCAGACCGAGCAAGTCGATTGCCGACGGCGCCATTTCCGAAAGGAGGTACGCCAGGAGCACGTTTTCGCCGGCTATGGCAAAGGGTACGGCTATGAAGCGGATCGGTCGATAATCGCAAAGAAAATGAAAAATCAGCCAAAGTGCCGCAGCAATGGCGATCGCCCAGAGGCACCAGGAGGGCGTTGCGTTGTTTTTGTTGATGCCGTAAAGCCCTCGCAGTAAAAGAGCCGCCGTGGCGAATCCCGCCACGAATAAGGCCGTGAAGCGGGCGCGTGAGGAAAGGGTCGCCGTGTCCGAGGTCATGAGGATCGACGCCAACAGCACTCCGGCGACCGTGATGGCGGCTTGGGAGCCCAGAACCAGGCCCACGCTGACGTATTCCTTTAGCCACCAGCCATCGAAGGCGCCGGTCTTATCCGCGGGATAGAGGCACATCAGCAGCGCGACCGCGCCCAGCAACGCCGTACGCTGGTTGCGGAAGAGAAGGAAGGCGATGGTGCCGACCAGATACGCCCAACCAATCAGACCGAGAATCCCATACCATTCGGTGTGAATCGAAAAAGGAGAGAGGGTGATAATACGGTGATCGTCTTTGCCGCGAAAGGCAAAGGCGAGATAAAGCAGGGCGGCGAATGCCATGACACGCAGCGCCCACGCGATGACGCGCCAATCGCCGCTAGACTTTGCCAACGTCGGCAGCGTTAGGGGAGAGAACGCGATAATTACGCCTAGATACATTAGCGTCGACCACAAGTCGCCGGACCAACCCATCTTGTCGGTGTCGGGAGTCTCGTTGACCATCAGGATTCCGATGAACAGCAACGACAACGTTCGTGTAAGCACATGTAGGAGGGTTTTCCAAATTGGTTCACCTTTATCCAGCCGGCGGCCCAAGGCGAACGGGATCGACATTCCTGCGATGAAGAGGAACGCCGGGAATACAAGGTCCACAAAGGTCATTCCGTCGCCATTCGGGGGAAAGTGGCACATCCACCAGGGAACGATATCGTGGGAAACGCCCGCGATGTCGTTTACAAAGATCATGGTGAACATGATCAAGCCGCGTAGCGCGTCGATGGATGTAATGCGCGTTCTATGTGTTGGACCGGAGGAAATGGAAACCTGGACCGACGCAAGGGGTAGAGTCTTCATACAGCAAAAGCCTCATTTCCTATCCTTAGAGATTGGCGCTCCGAATCCCCGCGGACTTTGTTTGGTATCCCGGCTCCAAACAGCTTGAATAGACGCATGCCGTTTCCGGCCGTATTCGTAAAGGAGTTTAACGATGAAGCAGGCCTATTGCATCGGTCTGGTGCTTTTGGGATTGATTGCCATGGCCTCAAAGGCGGTGGCCGAGGAGGAAAATAAGCCCAAGCCAGGCGGCAAGGTGCAGCAGTGGCGCGGCTTGCACCTGCTTGGCTACAACACCGATAAAGACTTGGAATCACTAGCGAGCCAGCTTCCCAAGCTCGCTGAACTTGGCCTCAACGTGATCGTGCTTGAGGTTGATTACCATTTTCAGTTTAACTCCCATCCCAAGCTTCGCCAGGGTAAAGCCCAGGTCACGCCGGAGGGCGCGGCCAAGTTCGCGGCCGACTGCCACAAGCACGGAATCCGTCTCATACCGCAATTTCAATGCTTGGGCCACCAATCTTGGAAGGAGGACACCTATCCTTTGCTCACTATCTACCCTGAATTCGATTTAACTCCCGGAGCGTTTCCCAAGAACAAAGGAATTTATTGCCGGGAGTGGGACCCGCTCAATCCAAAGGTAAACGAAATTGTCTTCAAGCTGATGGATGAGATCATCGATGGTTTTAAAGCAGACGCCTTCCATGTGGGCATGGATGAAGTCTTTCTCTTGGGTTCGGAACAATCCCCTTCAACCAAGGGAAAAGACCCGGCCAAAGTATTTGCCAAAGCGGTCAAGGACTTGCACGAGCATTTGGTTAAAGAACGCAAAATTGAAATGCTTATGTGGGCGGATCGCTTGTTCGACGCCAAGAAGTACAACTGGGGCGAATGGGAAGCGGCAAAAAACGGCACGGCCCCGGCCCTGGACATGATTCCTAAAGACATCATCCTTTGCCCTTGGCATTACGAAGTCAAGCAATCCTATCCGTCCATTCCCTTGTTTATTGAGAAGGGCTTTCGCGTTTTGCCGGCGAGTTTTCGCAAAGTGGATGCTGTAACGGCCCTTATTCGAGACAGCGAGAAAACGCAATCTCCGAAGATGCTAGGCCACCTATTCACGACGTGGAGCCGCAAAACCGATCCCTTGGTCGATTACCCGCCCATGGTGGAAGGACTCAAGCTGCTGAAATCTTTGAATAAGACCCCTTAACGCATAGCAGCCAATAGAGGTCAGCAAATGGCGATTGCATTTCAAAAGACGATTCCCATCCTGCGCATCTTCAGCGTGGAGAAGGCCAAGGAGTTCTACGTTGACTACCTCGGCTTCTCCATCGATTGGGAACATCACTTCGAGGACAACATGCCGGCCTACCTGCAAGTGGTCCGCGACGGGCTGGTGCTGCATCTGTCGGAACACCACGGCGATTGCTGCCCCGGATCCACCATCTTTGTCTGGATGACGGGCATCGAGGAATTCCACCAGGAACTTTCGGCCAAGAACTATAAGTACCTTCGACCAGGGATCGAGACGACGTTCTACAACGCGAAAGCGGTTGAGGTCACCGACCCATTCGGCAATCGCATCCGCTTCAACGAGGACCTAAAACCTGCTAAAGAGGCGACTTGAAAAGGCGCTTCCTACTTCTCGGCAGAGGGCGGTGGGTTCGGTTCCTGGTAGAGCCCGAGAACGTTGCCGGCGGGATCGCGGAAGCGGGCGGTTATCTCCGGCGCGTCGCCCCCGATGGGTTGGACGAGTTGACCGCCTTGGGCCAGGACGGCGTCAATGGTTGCAGTTACGCTATCGACCATGATGTAGACAAGCAGGCCCGGCGCCGGCGACGCCGGCCGGCCGAGCACCCACGAACCGCTGACTTCGCCCGTTGCATCGTCGAAAGCAAGGTGGCCATCGCCCCGCTTGCGGGTCTGCCAGCCGAAGACCTTGGCGTAGAAGTCCGCCGAACGCGCGATGTCCACGGCGGGAATTTCGAGGTAGCATATCTTGCCGTTGGCCAACGTAGGGGGCATTAGAGCGCTCCGATGGGTCAAGCCAAAATGGTCTAGTTTTGTTCTACTTTTAAAGCCGCCTCAGGGATTTGAACCCTGGACCCCAGCTTTACGAAAGCTGTGCTCTACCGCTGAGCTAAGGCGGCGGTATTTTGCGTCCCTTCGGATGGTATCGGATCAGGCTCCGCTGGCAAGATCAATCGAGGCCTTGCCATCCGAGTCGTTTTCCTTTCAATCGGATGAAGAAGGAAGCCCTGTAGGGTGGGACGAGTCTTCGAGTCCCACCGCGCACGTGGTGGGACCCGAAGACTCGTCCCACCCTACATTTACTCATTTCAGCCAGGTGAAGTAAAAACGATTCCCCGCCGCCCATGCCTCATCAACCGCCCGGAAGGCTCCAGGATTGCGGCAACAGCTGGATGGCACGGACGAGTAAAACGTTCGCGATCAAGACCATGAATATCGAGACGACGACGCCGCGGGTGGCGGCTCGACCGACGCCTTCGGTGCCGCCGTCGGCATGCATGCCGAAGTAGCAGCCGCTTACGCCGATCAAGTAGCCGAATACCGCGGTTTTCAAAGTAGCCGGGACAACGCCGGCCACCGTGAGACTACGCACCGAGGCGGCATAATACTGCGTCCAGGACAGGCTGCCTCCGCCCATGACCTCGGCCAGGAAGCCGGACAGAATGCCCAGGTACGCGATGAATACCGTCAAAAGCGGCAGGGCGATCATACAAGCCAGGACGCGCGGGCCGACTAGTTCGCGCATCGGCGATAGGCCCAAGACTTCCAAGGCATCGATTTGCTCGGTCAAGCGCATGGAACCGAGTTCTGCGCCCAGGCTAGCCCCGGTGCGCCCGGCCGCCATTAAGCCGGCGATGATAGGCGCCAGCTCGAGAGCCACAGCCAGAGCCAGAAAGCGCGGCAACTGGGGGACGGCTTCACGACCCGCCAACACCTCCACCGTTGTCCGCAGATGCATCCACACGACCGCGCCGACCGTCAAGCCCGCCGCGATGCCGAGAGGCAAAGCGCCCAGTAAGACTTGGTGAAGCTGTGCCAAGACGAGGCCCGGCCGCAAAATTGAACCAAAAGCGGCCAGGAGACCGCGCCAGCCAAAGTACGAAAAGCGGCCGATGTGTTCGAGGAATGACACGGCTCATTCCTCATTTCTTTTCCTGGCCGACCAGGTCCAATGGCGATCGCTGGTTTGCTGGATGGTGTCCGGTTGGAAGCCCAATTTGGCGACCAGGTTGCGAATTTCGTCCAGAGTCAGAGCGGCATGAAGCGAATCGGCGAACATCTGGCGCTGGTGAGCGATGGCGCCCGCCGCGTATAGATTCACCAGCTGTTCCAACTTTTCCTTGCGCGGGGGGCGCAGCAAATCGCGAACGAACAGTAAGCCGCCGGGCCGCACGACACGCACCATCTCCGCCAAGACAGCTAGGGGATCGGGGATATGGTGGACGATAGTATTTGAGATCACTGCCGCGAACGTTGCGTCGCCAAAAGGCATGTGCTTGGCGTCGGCTTCCTGCAATTGGATCTGGTCTTCCAGATGAGCGCGGGCGACGTTGACTTCGCCGACATGCAGCATTTCCTTTGCCATATCGATGGCGACCAGGCGGGCCGTTGGAGCATGCCGGCAAAGCTCAATGGGGATGAGTGCGGTGCCCGTACCAACGTCAAGAAGGGGAACCTTTTCGTTCCAGAGAGCCAGGAAATCGGCAACGAAGACGCGATTTACGGCGGAATGATCCATGGCGTCGTAATCGCGAGCCTCTTCGGGCGAGTCCATGACTTCGGTTTCAAGGATGCGCGGCAGCATAATCACCGGTCGTCTAAAGGCCAAGCCCGCGCCGGATGGCGCGGGCTTGGGGTTGTAAAGTCAATTGCTTCTCCGCAAGAACCGTTACCTTGGTAAAAGACCTGCCTGTCCTGGTGACGGCGAAGCAGAGCTTCGCGGCAGTGCGGTCCCAAGCTGGAGCTTGGGACCGAGAAGTCGGTTTTTGACCGAGATCCCGCTTTAGACTCCGACGAGCTTTGCTGCGGTCTTTTGGGCGGGCCGGCGCTCTTGTCGAGCGTGCTGCTCTTCTTTTAGGTAAGTCAGGAGTTCGGCGCGCATTTCCCAATCGTTGATGCCACGGCGATCCCAGTCGCGCAGGATGTGCGAAGTGGCGGGATTGAGCCCGGCGACATGATGGAGCCAGTTAATGCCGGCTTCCTGCGTTTGATGGGCGGTGCGCGGATGATTCCAGGCGATGTGGCTGGCCAGGCAGCCCATCGGCACGGCGCGCGTGAAGCAACCGTGAACGAGCAACGGGCTCGCTTTTTCTAGCAAGTCAATAAGCCGGTCGAGACCCGAGTTCGTAATATTGGGCAGCCAGGAGGATTGCAGTTCTTGAACCGATTGATGCGAAAGCATAAGCACGCTCCTTGATGGGGCAATAGCCCAAAGCACTAAATAGGCAGACCGCCAGGAAAAGTCGAGACAAGGCCATTGCGAGTGAGCAAGTCCAGGGGCGTTTGGGCCGCTCCATTCGTCCTCGAAAGAGACGAACGCACGATCCGGAGGTAGAACGGCTCCGGCAAATTACAGCACAAAACCAGCCAAACGGCTTAAGGGTCAAAAAACCCCGCCGTTTCGCGGGTGCGAAGCGACGGGGCCGGAACAGAGAAGAGGCCTATTGTGGTAAGAGAGTAACGCGCCGAGGTCCGTCCTGTCAACCCTTTTGTCGAAAAATCCGTTAGAGTCAAAATCTGACGGAGTTGCGCTATTTATCTTTAGTTGTTTGAATTTCTTTCTTCATCAGTCCATTGCCAGTTGGCCTACTTGGAGCCGTACCCGAGTGTGCGGTGGTAGTGGGAAGCGGCGGGCGACTTTCGTAATTCCAGTTCCTGATAAGCGCCACGGCTCCTATTGCAAGGACAAAAACAATCCCGAATACCCACGGGAGCCAAAGTCCAATGGATGGCCCAGAACCTCCCGGCGATGACGGCGGTTGGGGACTTTGCCTGCCTACCTCCCGAAATAAAGACGGCCGACTACCGGCCGAGTTCGGCCCTTCTGAATGATGTAAGTAAGGCGCCGTTGCACGACTGCCAAGAAACAGCGATTGAATGCCGACGAGCATCGAGCGGATGCCGCCGCGCGCCGGACCACGAGGAGGCGATCCTGGCATTTCCGGATGAACGTGATTTAGAAACGCCAGACGCACATCGTGGCGGCGAAGGAAGAGAAGCGTCCACAGGCCGGCTGGAAAGCCGATTAGAAATCCTGCCGACCACGGCAGCATGGCCCAAAGGCTGGCAACCGTGACAAATCCATAATCCTCAAATCGTGACAGGCGTCGAGCGGCGGAAAAGAGAATCCCGACGCTGATTAAAAGTGGAATTCCGACGACCAACGGAATAACAATAAATTCCGTCGGGAATTTGCCGGTGTCAAACATTACCTCGATCCGCCACCGCCCGTAATCCATAACCGCATAAACCACTCCCAGAACCACCCATTGAACGAGTGCAACCAAGGCGGTCACCTTGAGAAGAATTGCGGGGCCCCGGCTTTGAAGGCGAAGCATGTCCAAATCGCGGCCGGTGGGTGGGACCAGCGATCTCCGGCGTGCTCGCAAGGCATTGCGGACGAAGGCGGCTCTTACATTTGGCTTATGCAAGATAATCAACGACAGGATCCCAAATGGGATGCCCACCAGAATACCGGGACCCGACCAGGGAATCATGGCCCAGATGCTGGCAAACACGGCAAACTCGAACCGGTCCAAACGCATCATCGAACGCGCCCCGGATACCAATAAGCTCACGGCCGCGGCCAAAGCCAAGATAACAACGCCGCCGATAAAGAGATCCGTGACCAGATGCACGCTGGTTGGCCGCTGGGCCCAATTCTGCATAGGCGGGAGATAAGTCTCCTGGCCGTGCCACCATTGGCGTTCTGCCCCGGCAAAAACCAAGGCCATGATCGACCAAAAGACCACGGCCACGGCGCCAGTAAGCATTAAGCCGACCGCCGGCACCTTGATCTGCAGCCGCAGCATCTCCTGGTCCATTTCTTCCTGATAAGTCAGAGTGGGAACGGCGGGTTCGCGAAAAACGGGCAGGCCGCGAGCGAGCGATTCCACTTCGGACTTCACTTCGCTGACCTTCTGATAGCGGCGATCCGGATCTTTCTCGAGCGCGCGTAGGACAATCTCGTCGAGCCGCGAATCTACACCGGCTTTTTGCGACGGCAAGGCGAACCGGCCCATTGGCAGTTCGCCGGTCAGCATTTCGTAGAAGAGCACGCCTAGGGAATAGATGTCGGCTCGGTGATCGACACTCTGGGGCCGTTCCATTTGTTCGGGGGCCATGTAGTGCGGCGTCCCCATGATCTGGTGCGTCGCGGTCAGCGTCATCTCGACGGGCGTACGGTTGAGCAATTTGGCCAAACCGAAATCGGCGATTTTCACCCGGCCGCGCTTGTCGATGAGGATGTTTTCCGGCTTGATGTCGCGATGGACGATGCCTTCATCGTGGGCATACTGAAGGGCGTCGCAGATTTGTGAGACTATGCGAAGCGCTTCATTGGCGGGCAGTCGGCTGGCGTGCATGAGTTGACGCAAATTCAACCCATCGACGAATTCCATGATGAGGTAGAATTGCCCGCCCGCGTCGCCGAAATCGTGGACGGCCACGATATTGGGATGGCTCAGCTTGGCTAAAGCCCGTGCTTCACGCGTGAAGCGATCGGCAAACGCGGAGTCCTGGCCCGGTTCGGACGGCAAGATTTTGAGCGCAACGAGCCGATCCAGCTTGGCGTGGCGGGCTTTGTAGACCGCGCCCATGCCCCCCTGGCCGAGCAGTTCTTGGATTTCCAATTGAGTAAAGAGAGGTGTCAGGTCAGCCAGCGCCGGGGCGGCAAAGGAACCATGCCGAGGCGGCCCAGTGTGGACCGCCGGGGCCCGAGCAGGCGTCGGCCAAGGACTTGGAATCGCCTGGTGCATCAGACACCGCGGGCAAAGGCCTTCCGGCGCATCTTGGGGCAGATGGGCGCCACAATGCGGACAGGAATGAACCTCAGGAACGCTTTGCTGGGGAGGGTGAAAACTCCTTAGGTAATTCATAATAGCCCCAATCAGGAAGAGGCCGGCTATAGGAACCAGAACGATTATTAAGATAATGAACAACATAGTGCCCATGGTCGTTCCCCTATGTCAAAAGGCCCCTTACCGGACTCACCCCAAGGTCCCGAAGCTGCACGTTAATAATGAAGCTAAATCCAGAAAACCTTACAGAAATCCTGAGACTTTCGGTAAGTTATTGATTATTCTTCGGTCCTTTTCTGCTCTTCGCAGTCCTTCTTGGCGTCAAGTTCAATGTCAGAGGCTGAACAGATTCTGGGACCGCCCATGAGCCAGGCTGCCTCGTTTGCGACTACACATTGGAGCGTGGTCGTTGCGGCCGGCGACAGGGAATCCCCTCAAGCGCGCGAAGCGTTGACTGCCTTGTGCACAACTTACTGGTATCCCCTCTACGCCTACGCCCGCCGCGTAGGTCATGAAGCCCATCAGGCTCAGGACTTGACGCAGGAGTTCTTCACGCGTTTTCTAGAAAAGGACTATTTGAAATCCGTCGACCCGGAGCGCGGCAAGTTTCGCACTTTTTTGCTTGTAAGCTTCCGCCATTTCCTTGCCAACGAATACGACCGGGCCAACGCCCAAAAACGCGGCGGCGGACGCAACACGTTGTCCCTCGATGTCGATGCTGCGGAATGGCGGACGCGCCTGGAGCCGAGTCACGGTTTAACGCCCGAAAAACTCTTCGAGCGCCGCTGGGCGTTAACAATCTTGGAGCAAACCTTGGCTCGTCTCCGCGCAGAATTTACGACGTCCGGCCGCGGCCCGCTATTCGATCACTTGAAAGGATGCCTCACCGGCCAGAATCCTGGCGTGCGCCATCAAGAATTGGCGGAACGTCTGGGCATGACCGCTGGCGCGATCAATGTGGCCATCCATCGCTTACGCCAGCGCTACCGGGAAATGTTGCGCGAGGAGATTGCCCGAACCGTTAACGATCCGGCCGATATCGACGGCGAAATACGCGATCTTTTCGCGGCTCTGGGGTAAACGAACCACAGAGGTGGTTCATTCACTGCTTCCACAAATCAATCGCCCTTTTGGCATCGGTCTTGAATGGCAAGTCGACGCGCTTTCCTTGGGCTGCTGAGGCATAGGCCGCGAAGATAGCTTCGAGCACCGCTTTGCCATCCTCGCCCGTGCACAGTGGCCGCTTGTCGTTACGAACGCAGTCAATGAAATGAGCCATTTCTTGCGGAAAGCCATAGTTCCAGGCTTCCTCGTAGATTGGAAACGTCCAGCCCTGAGTAGCGCCGGCTTTCTCGACCGCATAGCCGTAGCCGTGCTTGCTGTAGGCATGAAGGGCGTTGCCGCGGAGCAGGTCGGCGTAGGCAACGCCTTCGCTGCCGTAGACCTCGGCGCGGTCGTCCATGCCGCCGGGCTTGTCCCAGCTCTCCTCGGCGAGGCCGGTCACGTCGCCGTCCAACTTAAAGATCAGGTTGCTGCAATCGTCGCCGTTGGTCTTGTCGCTGTGGACATAGGTCCCCATATCGGCATAGACGCTCCGGATGGACGCTTTGCCGCCCTTGGGTCCGCCCAGCAGCCAGCGGAAAAACTCAATGGCATGGCAGCCCATATCCATGGTGACGCCGCCACCGCTCCGCCGCGTGTCCCAAAACCAACCGGCATGGGGACCGTCGTGTTTTTCCGCCTGCTTAACGAGATGGATCTTGCCCAGCGCACCTTCGTCGACCAGTTGCTTCAAGCGAACGTACTTCGGAGTAAAACACAGTTCCTCGGCATACATCAATTTGACTTTAGCCCTCTTGCAGGCGTCGATCATCAGATCCGCCTCGGCAAGATTTAGGCATAGAGGCTTTTCACAGATGACATGCTTCCCTGCCGCCGCCGCCAGGACAGTGGCCTCACAATGCAAATCATTGGGCAGCCCGAGGACAACAATATCCAACTGCGGCACTTCGTACATCTTGCGAAAATCGGTAAACCAACGTGGTATGCCGTGCCGCTCGGCAAAGGCCTTGGCATGCTCTTCAGTGGCGGAAGCAACCGCGACGATTTCGGTATAAGGGACGGTGCGCAGAGCCTCGCAATGAATGGAGCTTATGAACTGTGAGCCAACCAGGCCGACGCGAATGGTATCCATGGGGAATTACCTTAATTGACGCTGAACCATTGCAAGACGTTTCCCATGTCAATTAATCCGTTAATTACGGCTTCGCTGCACTAGCTTCCCGATACGGTTGATGCGCTTCGTAGAGGCGCAATCGCGATTGCATAGCCGCAATTCGCTCACTGCCGAGCGCCGGAGAGGCCAGGGCCAGGGCCTTTTTTGCTGTTGCGACCGCTTCGTCGAACCGGCCGGCTTCCGCCTGGGCGGCAGCCAAGGTATCGAGGAATTCAGCTCGGGGTTGCGTAGCCGTCGCCTGGCAGGCCTCTTGAGCTAAGAAGAGGGCTTCGCCGGCACTGCGATGGTTGTCATCGCGGTCGGTGGCAAGCCGCCAAGCGTGTTTGCTGGCTTCTTGCGGCCAATCCGGCTTCAGGCGCGAGGCCGCCTCATATTCCTTCTGGGCCGCTGCCGGCTGACCCAGTTCATTGAGCACCAGGGCCAGTTGGCAATGAAAGCCGACGGCGCGTGGCTCGATAGCCACAGCGCGAGTCAGAAAGACGCGGGCTTCCTTCCAATTTCCTTGCCGACCCAAGGCCACGCCTAGATTGCTCATAGCCTCGGCATAGGAAGGATTGAAGCGGAGAGCTTCACGATAGTGTAGGCAAGCCTGCGCATAATCCCCATGCCAGGTATAGGTGAGTCCCAGATAGTTGTGCGGTTCCGGCGTTCGAGGCTGAATCCGTGCGGCCTCGGCGAATTGCCGGCGCGCTTGCTCCATGTCAAATTGCTTCATATACGTGAGCCCCAGGCTGATTCGAGCCTGAAAATCGTCGGGGTCAAGCCGAAGAATTTCGTGGAGTTCCTCAATCGCTTCCTTCTGCTTACCTTCCTTGCCATAGAGGCGGGCGAGGTTTCTGTGGGATTGCAAATGGTCTGGATTTAGGCGGACGGTCTCTGCAAACTCCTGGGTGGCGCGGCCTGGATCGGATTCAAGGACGGCTACGGCGAGATTGTAGTGGTTCTCCGAAGAGCCGGGATCAAGCTCCAGAGCTTTGCTCAAATGAAACAGCGCTTCATCCGGTTTGCCTGCTTGCGCCAGCGCGATTCCCAAATTATGGTGAGCCACCGGATTGCTCTTAGCCACCATGAGCGCATGGTCCCAGAGAATAACGCTGTCCTGCCAATAACCGGCTTGAATCAAAGACAACATCGAACAGGTCAAGACAGCGCCAAACCCAGCGCCCATAAGCAATTTCTTGAAGCGCCCCCGGGCTGCCAAGTCGGTAATTCCCCAGATAATTAGGATGAAAAGACCGATAATCGGGAGATAGGTATACCGATCGGCATGGCTCTGGACACCGACTTGCACCAGACCAATCACGGGCGCCAGGGCGCCGAGAAACCACAGCCATCCAACGGCGAAGTAATGTCGCTTTTTTCCTAGGCAAATAAAGACTGCCGTTAGACAAAGAAGGAGCCCGGCCGCCCCGACCACCCGGCCCTCCGTCCAATCCGGCAAATCGTGAGGGTAAAGGACGGCCAAATTCCGAGGCCAAAACGTCTGCCGGAGATAACTAACATAAGCCAACACCGCATTGGCGCTCCGCGTGGAAAACGAATACAAATCCAGGGATTTGAGCGCCCCTCCCGCGGACTGGGCGCGCAAAGTAATCGCGCTGGATAAACCGGCGAGGATCAATAAGGGCGCCTTCTCCACTGCCACGCGCCATGATTTAAGCCGCCCCAGGGGCCAATAATCAAGCAAGAGCAGCACAAAGGGCAAGGTGACCAGCATCGGCTTGGCCATGAGCCCAAGTGCAAAAAGAACCAGTACAACCCCGTAGCGCTGGACGCCCGGCTTTTCGGTATACAGCACATAAGCGCCCAGGGTCAGCATCCAAAACAGGCCCGAGAGAACGTCCTTTCGCTCGGCCACCCAGGCAACCGATTCGACATGCAAGGGGTGGACAGCAAAGAACGCGGCTACAAACCAACTGCGCCAGACGGCGCCGGTCATTCGACGAAGGATGCAAAACAGCAGGAGCGCGTTGAGTCCATGCAGAATAATGTTCGTCGCATGAAATCCGGCGGCCTTTGGGCCAAAGATCGTTCGATCCAGTTGCAAAGACAGCCAGGTCAACGGATGCCAGTTGGAGTAATCAAACGTTGAAAAAGCCCACTGAACGTTGGCGAAGGTGAGCCCGGTTAGGACGTGAGGGTTGCGGGTGACGTAAAGGTCGTCATCGTAGTTCGTGAAGTCGGCATCAATCAGACGGCCAAACGCAATAGCGATCAGAATAACCAGGCCCACGCCGAGCAACATTTCTGTGCGATAAGCCAATGGCGACGTTGCCGTGACCGAAGAAAGGGACGGTTTGCCGTGAGCCTTCAAGGGAAGTAACCGTTGAGAAAGTCGTTGGTAATAATGTACGGGCTGAATTTCGAAGGTTGCCGAGACCTTGGCCCAGGCGCTGGGTCTAGGTAGCCGGGTGGACGCGTTCGGGCCGCAGGCCGCGCACTACCTTGCCGGCTTGCCACATTTCACTGTCGGCGACCGCTTTCAGTTCCTTTTCGAGCTGAGCGCGGTAGTCGGGCCGGCTGTTGGCTTCCAGGGTCCGTCGCGTCTCGTCGCCGGCCTCCACCTTCTTGTAAAGCTCTTCGAAGACCGGCTTGGTGGCGTCCCGGAATCGGCTAAACCAGTCGAGCGCGCCGCGCTGGGCCGTGGTCGAGCAATTGGCGTACATCCAATCCATGCCGTTTTCACCGATGAGCGGATAGAGACTTTGCGTTGCCTCTTCAACTGTCTCGTTAAACGCTTCGGAAGGCGAATGGCCGTGCGCCCGCAGCACTTCGTATTGAGCCAGCCAGAGCCCGTAGATGGCGCCCATGAGCACGCCGCGTTCGCCGGTCAGGTCGCTAATCACTTCTTTTTTGAACGTCGTTTGAAATAAGTAGCCGGAGCCGATGGCGATGCCGGTGGCCAGACATCGATCCGTGGCTCGTCCCGTGGCGTCTTGGTGAATGGCATAGCTGGCGTTGATGCCCTTGCCTTCGACGAAATGCCGCCGCACCGTCGTGCCTGAACCCTTCGGCGCGACCAAGACAACATCGATGTCCTTGGGCGGGATGACGCCCGTTTGATCGCTGAAGACGATGCTGAAGCCGTGCGAGAAATAGAGGCACTTGCCTGCGGTCAGAAAGGGCTTTAGCCTGGGCCATTGTTCTTTCTGACCGGCGTCGGAAAGAAGATACTGAACGATGGTGCCGCGCTGAGCCGCTTCATCAAGTGAGAAAAGCGCCTTGCCCGGCACCCAGCCGTCTTTTTTGGCAAGGTCCCAGCCGCTGCTCTTTTCGCGCAGGCCGATGATGACGGAGACGCCGTTGTCGCGCATATTAAGGGATTGGCCGCGGCCTTGAACGCCATAGCCCAAAACCGCAATCGTCTCCTTGCCGAGAATGGCTTTCAGCTTCGCCGGCGGATAGTCGCCGCGCTCGACCACCGTTTCCGAAACATCGCCGATCTTGATCTGACGCATGCTTAGCCCTTGGGGTGTCAGTGGTTCGTTGTCAGTGGTCAGTGGTCAGTTGTTCGTTGTTCGTTGGCCGTGGTCGGTTGGAAGGCGTTTATTACAGGTTTTTCATATCAATACTGGATGCCAGATGCCAGAGAGATTGCACATTTGCTCGGTATGCGCCCCAACCTACTCCAACGAACAACGAACAACTGACCACTGACCACTGACCACTGACAATGATTATCTTTGATGCCCACCTAGACCTAGCCTGGAACGCGCTCGACTGGAATCGGGATTTGCGGTTGCCCGTGGCTGAGATTCGTCGGCGTGAGGCGGGTATGGCGGATAAGAGCCGGGGCTGCAATACCGTGTCCTTTCCGGAACTGCGCCAGGGCGGCGTAACGATTTTCATTGCCACGCTGCTGGCGCGCCTCCTCCGCCCCAATCATGTGCCGGCGATCGAGCGCTATCAATCGATGGACGCCGCTTATGCCGCCGCGCAGGGGCAGATGGCGTATTATCGGGCCCTGGAGCAGCAAGGGCTCCTGCGATGGATCAAGGACAAAGAAGGACTAGAGGGCCACATCGAGAACTGGAAGAAGGGACCCGAATCGGCAGGCGAGGTACCGCTCGGCTTCATTCTCAGCATGGAAGGCGCCGATCCGGTCTTGTTTCCCGAGCAAATTGAAGAGTGGTTTCAAGCCGGGCTGCGCGTGATTGGGCCGGCGCATTACGGAGTCAGTCCCTATGCCCACGGCACCGGAACGGAAGGCGGCCTGCTGCCGCGCGGGCCGGCCTTGCTCAAAGAGATGGAGCGCGTCGGCATGATCTTGGACGTGACCCATCTATCCGATCAATGTTTCGACGAGGCACTGGATATCTACGGTGGACCGGTCTTGGCGAGCCATCACAATTGCCGGGCTATTGTGCCCAATCAGCGGCAACTGACCGACGAACAGATCAAGCGCTTGATAAGCCGCGGCGCCGTCATCGGCACCGCCCTGGACGCCTGGATGCTGGCGCCGGGCTGGATTCGCGGCACTTCAACGCCCGAGCAAGCGGGCGTCGCCTTGTCGTCGATAATCGACCACATGGATCACGTATGCCAATTGGCGGGCAACGCGCGCCACGCCGCGATCGGCACCGATCTGGACGGCGGGTTCGGCCGTGAACAGTCTCCCGCCGACCTGGACACCATCGCCGACTTACAGCGCTTACCGCATCTATTAAACCAGCGAGGCTACAAAGCAGACGCCATCGAAGGAATTATGCACGGCAACTGGGTCCGATTTTTCCACGACGCCTGGAACTAGTTTACGCCTAAAGCCCCAACAACCCGTTGCCCAAAGCCAAACAATACATCCAATTACTCATGCCCGCAAACAACTAACCACTGACAACTGACTACTGGCCACTGACCACTGACCACTGACAACGAACAACAAACAACAAACAACAAACAACAAACCAATAAACCAATAAAATGAAAGTCCTAGTAATCGACATCGGCGGCACCAATGTCAAGGTCCTGGCCACGGGCCGGCGCGAGCCGCGCAAGATAGCCTCGGGCCCGACCTTGACGGCTTCCCAGATGGTCGAGGCGGTCCTCATGGCCACGGAGGACTGGAAATACGAGGCGATCAGCATCGGCTATCCCGGACCCATTCACCAGGGCCGCCCTGCCCTCGAACCCCATAACTTGGGACCGGGCTGGGTCAGCTTCGATTATGAAGGCGCGTTCAACAAACCCGTGAAGCTCATTAACGATGCGGCCATGCAGGCCTTGGGGAGCTATTCGGGCGGGGCCATGCTCTTTCTGGGACTGGGAACGGGGCTCGGCTCCGCCCTGGTCCGCGACAAAGTAGTCGCCCCGCTGGAATTGGCTCATCTGCCGTACAAGAAGGGACGCACCTTCGAAGAATATGTCGGTTTGCACGGCCTTCAGCGCCTCGGCAAGAAGAAGTGGCGCAAGACCGTCGAAGATGTGGTAACCCGTCTCAAGGCCGCGCTCGTGGCCGATTCCGTCGTCCTAGGCGGCGGCAATTCCAAGAAGCTCAAACACCTCCCCGCCGGCGCCCGCCTAGGCGACAATCACAACGCCTTCATCGGCGGCTTCCGCTTATGGGAAGACTGGGCGGCGAAATAAAGATAGTCGCGCAATCTTAGTGGGCTTGTTTATGACACCTGAATCATTGCGACTATTTGAGGAACATGTTCGTGTACTCAAGCGGTTTAGTCCTGGCACTGGAGGGCGGATAGGAATCGAGCCACTCCAAGGACTTCCAGCTCGCGACCCACCGAGTATGGTCGTCTATGGAGACCGTATAGGCCTCATCAGGTTAGCTATGACAATCCTAAGCTATGCCATAGACGCTCGCCTTGACGAAGGCAAGCTTAAGGCAGAGGGCGAATGGTTGGATCAAGTCTTTGCAATTCCTAGTGAGATTAATGGAGTATTTCTCCAACTTGATGAAAGTCCTCCTAGGCCCATTCGCAGAACCACTTCCTCTCTCGGCACTTCGTTGTCCCTCATTCGTTTGCTGGATTCGGCAATTATGGAGACATAACAAGGGTTAGCCTGAGAGGAGACCCATTTATGGACATCCCAGAGAAATTGCGGCGTCGACTTGACGACTTGTTGGAGTGGCATAGGAATGGCAACACAAGTGCTAGCTTCGCCGCCATTAATAGCATTCATGAAATTGTTAAGGCGGGCGTGCCTTCGGCAATACGGTATTGGCTGTCTGCTGCACCTAAGAGCGTTCTCAAGTGTACGCGTAATTACCTGAACAAGGTAAAGACATCGAATTTCCTGATGTGCGCAGACATAGGAGTAGGGGGAGAGGAAGCAAAAAAGAGAGCCCTAGCCAGGCAACCATTGTATCAAGAAGTGTATCAGATTGTTTTTGAGGCAACGAACTTGGACTGAGCATTTCGCGCCGATACCTGTCTGGACAACTATTGTCCAAAGATCTATCATTATCCGCATGGTCACAAGCCGCACTCGCCCCGTTCGTGGTTCTGCCCGGTTCGATTCCCTGGAGCAGGAGGTTTTCCTTAATTTGTGGAGGACGTACGATCGGCTGCGCGCCCTCGAAGACGAGCTCTTCAGCCGGTATGATCTGACGGCGCAACAATATAATGTCCTTCGCCTTCTGAGGGCCGAACATCCTCATTCGCTGCCTACGCTAGTCCTCGCCAACCGTTTGGTCTCCCGCGCTCCGGACATAACGCGCATGCTCGACAAGCTGGAACTGCGCGACCTGGTCGTTCGCGATCGTCCCGCCGACAACCGCCGGATGGTCCGCATCGGCATTACCGAATCGGGCGTGGCCCTTGTGAGCGAGATAGCCAAACCCCTCCGCGATTGCCACGAGCGCCAGCTGAGCCATCTGGCGCCGGCAGACTTGAAACGCCTGGCGGCGCTCCTGCACTCTGCTCGCCAACCCCACGAATCAGAAAGCAGCATCTGGCGCTAGCATCGGAGCCTTTCTGTGCAACAAAGCGCTTTCTGTGCAAAAAAATGCTTTCTGTGCAAAAAAATGCTTTCTGTGCAAAAAGCGTCCTTTCTGTGCAACCCGAGGGGTGTCTGGTTTGCACAGCAATTTGCACACAAACGGTGCCCAGCATTTAACAAACTTATATTTGTATGGCGGGAGGGGGGTGTGTGAGGGGGTGGAGAAACGATCTTTCCTAACGCCGAAATCCTTAACGCCTTACGGCAAAAAAGATCGTTTCTCTAGGGGTGGCGTGCAGGTGAAACGATTCCGATCCTGGTGAAACGCATGCTGCTTTGGCAGGGCGGACGGACCTTACGGGAATCGAAGCAATAACCCCCAATTAAACGCAGAAGGTGTGCTTAGCGGGATTTGATAAGAGGTCTTGAAGGAGAATCATCATGGTTAAAGTCGCCACCGACGCCGGAGCGCACCCGGATGTCATCGTTATCGGCGGCGGACCTGCCGGATCCACAACCTCCACCTTGATCGCCCAGAAGGGCTATCGCGTCGTGCTGTTCGAGCGCGAACGATTTCCGCGCTTTCATATTGGCGAGTCGCTGATCCCGCATACATACTGGGTGCTCAAACGCCTCAATATGCTTCCCAAGATGAAGAACAGCCACTTCGTCAAGAAGTACAGCGTGCAATTCATCAATCAGCATGGCAAACTCTCCGAACCCTTCTACTTTGTCGATCATAATCCCCATGAATGCTCGCAGACCTGGCAAGTACTGCGCAGCGAGTTCGACCAGATGCTGCTCGAAAATGCGCGGGAGCATGGCGTGGAGGTGCACGAAGGGGCCCGCGTCCTGGAAGTGTTGTTTGAGGGAGACCGCGCCGTCGGCGTTCGCGTGAGCGGAGCGGATGGCGTCGAACGTGAAGTCCGCGCTCCGGTCGTTGTCGACGCCAGCGGGCAAAGCTCCTCGATCCTCGACCGGCTCCGGCTCCGCGAGTGGGATCCCGTCTTGAGAAAAGCGGCCCTGTGGACCTATTGGCAAGGCGCCAAACGGGACGCCGGCAAAGACGAGGGCGCTACGCTTGTCATTCAAACCAAGGGCAAACAAGGCTGGTTCTGGTACATTCCACAACACAACGACATCGTCAGCGTCGGCGTGGTCGCTGGCTTTGATTACCTTTTTAAGGACCGGGCTAACCACGATTACGAAGCGATCTATTTTGAGCAGGTCGATCGCTGTCCGGGGGTCAAGCCCCGCCTGGCTTCCGCCAAACGCGTTGAGCCTTTCCGGGCCGCCAAGGAGTATTCCTATCGGGCTAAGCAGGCGGCCGGGGACGGCTGGGTGCTTGTCGGCGATGCTTTTGGATTTCTCGATCCCCTCTATTCTTCCGGCGTCCTGTTGGCTCTCACGTCGGGTTCGATGGCGGCCGACGCGATTACCGAAGGCCTGGCCCAAGGCGACACATCCGGTTCTCAGCTGGGCAAATGGGAAGGCGAATTCAAACGCGGCATGGACCGCATGCGCCGGCTCGTGTGCGAGTATTACGAGGGCTTCAGCTTTGGCCGATTCGTGAAGCGCTATCCGCACTTGAAAGGCCATGTGACCGACCTTCTTATCGGCGACCTTTTCAAAGACAGCGTCGACGAAGTATGGGGCCCGCTGGAGGTCATTCGCGCTGAAATGGCCGCGGAGAAAGAGAAGGCGGGCGCCGTCCCGCCGGCAGGAGCGTGATTCCCTAGAGACCTCTCCATGAGCGCTTCCCCGAGAAGCCGCCCGACTGCCATCTCCAGTGCCGTGTCGTCGCGGACGATCGTGGCTTATGCCGTCATGGTCGCCGCTTGCATTGGGGCGTTTCTTATCATTCGAGCTTATGGAGAGTCTCTCCAAACACCGGCGGGCGCGGCCGTCACTATTCATCCGGCTGGCGATGCCGCCAATCAGGGCGATGCCCTTCTTCACGTTCTCATTGCACTGGCAGCCGTAATCTTGGTCGGTCGCATTTTATCCAGGCTCTTCATCTACATCGGTCAGCCTCCCGTCATTGGCGAAGTTGTCGCCGGCCTGCTGCTGGGACCGTCGCTCCTTGGCACGGAAGCGTCCGCACTCATTTTGCCGCCGGCAGTCGCTCCGTATTTGAGCGTGATCGCTCAGGTTGGGGTGATTCTCTACATGTTCCTGGTGGGGCTGGAATTGAACCTCGGACGCCTACGCACCTGCGCCCACATAACGTTGACGGTCTCCCACGCGAGCATGGCGGCGCCTTTTCTGTGCGGCGCCGGCCTGGCCTTATGGCTCTATCCGCGTTATGCCCAGGAAGGAGTCCCGTTTACTAGTTTCGCGCTCTTCATCGGAGTCGCGTTAGCGGTCACCGCGTTTCCCGTTTTGGCTCGTATTCTCAGCGACCGCGGTCTCACGCAGACGGAACTGGGCGTTATCGCCCTAGGTTGCGCCGCCACAAATGACGTAACGGCCTGGTGTCTCTTGGCATTCGTCGTCGGCGTGGCTCAAGCGAAAGTTGAAGGGGCGCTCCTCGTGGCAGGCTTGGCACTGGGATTTATCGCGCTCATGTTCGTCGTCATTCGCCCGATCATCAAAGTCCTCGTTAAGAGACTCGGAGACGGCCTGCTGTCCACCACGACGGTAGCCTGGGTATTTCTGGCCGTGCTCGTATCCGCGGTGGTGTCGGAAGCCATCGGTATCCACGCTATCTTTGGCGCTTTTCTGCTTGGTGCCGTCATTCCGCATGACAGTGCGATCGCCAAGGAGTTTACTCACAAGCTGGAAGACATCGTGACGGTGCTGTTGCTGCCGGCCTTTTTCGCGATAACGGGGATGCGAACGGAAATTGGACTGCTCGCCGGCTGGGAAAACTGGCTGGCGTGCGGATTGATCCTCATCGCGGCCACCGTAGGAAAATTCGGCGGGACCGTCGTGGCGGCCCGTTTGACGGGACTCGACTGGCACATGGCGTCTTCTCTCGGGTTCCTCATGAACACGCGCGGACTCATGGAACTGATTGTCTTGAACATCGGCCTCAATCTAGGTGTCATTTCGCCCACGGTATTCGCGATGATGGTATTGATGGCGCTCATCACCACGATGGCCACTTCGCCGCTGTTGATGCTGGTCAACCGGGACTCCTTAATAGGGCAATCGAACAAAAGGCCCAACAAGCAGCTCGTTTGAGGGTGAGTCAAGGTGCCCTTTTCTCGCTCAAATCCCTTGACCCATTTGCAAAGGTCCTTCACAGTAAATACGGCTTGAATGCTTGGCCCAGCGAGAGAGGGGGCAATCATGGCGGATCAGCGTTTTCCGCGCACCATCGAATGGATCGGCGGCATCGACGGCTTCGTGCGCTTGATCGATCAAACGCGCTTGCCCGCCGAGTTGGCTTACCGCGATTGCCATACGGTCGAAGACATTTGGGAAGCGATTCGCATGCTGCGCGTGCGCGGAGCGCCGGCCATTGGCATAGCGGCGGCCATGGGCGTTTTGGTTGAAATGCATGAGCACCTGGACGAGTCTCCAGCTCAAATTGCGGACCGCTTTCAGGCATCAGCCGCGCGGTTGCGAACGAGCCGGCCGACGGCGGTTAACCTTTTCTGGGCCTTGGAGCGCATGGACGCTTGTTTGAACGAAGCCCTCAAGCAAGATCTCTCCGGTGAACGCCTGTTGGGCCGTTTAGTTTCTGAAGCGCAGGCTATCGCGGAGGAAGATCGGCGCGTCTGCCAGGCCCTGGGCAACCAGGGGGCCCGCCTCATCGAAGATGGCGCGGGCGTGTTGACGCATTGCAATGCCGGCGCCCTTGCCACTGCGGACTATGGCACTGCGCTTGCCGTGCTCTATCGGGCGTCCGAACAAGGCAAACGCTTCCCCGTCTATGCCGACGAAACCCGGCCGCTTTTGCAAGGGGCGCGGCTGACGACTTGGGAGCTGCAACAGCGCGGCCTCGACGTGACGCTTATCTGCGACAATATGGCGGCTCAGATCATGAAGGAAGGCCGGGTTCGATTAGTGATCGTAGGCGCCGACCGGATCGCGGCCAACGGCGACACGGCCAACAAGATCGGCACCTATGGGGTGGCCGTATTGGCGCGAGCGCATGGCATTCCGTTTTACGTGGCCGCTCCGCGCAGCACTTTTGATCTCAGGCTTTCCGACGGCGGCAAGATCCCCATCGAACAACGCGATCCGCGCGAAATTACCGATGGCTTTGGGAAACCCACGGCGCCCGAGGGAGTGAAGGTTTACAACCCGGCATTCGACGTGACGCCGGCGGAGTTGATCGCCGGACTGATTACGGAAGTGGGCATAATAACCCCCGTGAACGAGCAAACCATTCGGCAAGCCATGGCCCAACGGGGATGATGAGCGAGCAATAGCTGCTTGGTCCGTGTATATTCAAGTTGATCAATCGCCAATAAATCGCGAATAAGCTAATGAAACGGCATGGGTGGCCGAGGCCGAGGTGCTTCCGGGGCTTGGGAGTACCTCAGCCCCCGGCATCCATTCGGGTATATTGGACGAGATAATCGACGACAACGATTCCGAACTCCCTGGGTTATGAGCCCTGCATGAGTACGCTTTATCTCGGAACGCATGAAGAAACGCTCGCCCAGAAATTGGCAAAGCTTCTAGATGAAGCTGCCCAATCCGGGGATTGGTTTGCGCCCTCGACCGTTGTCGCCCCCAATCCTTATGTGGCAAAGTGGCTGCGCCTGTGGCTCGCTCGGGAAACCGGCGTCGTCATGAACGTTCGAATTGCCTTTCGCCTTGAAGATTTAATGTGGCAACTGCTCAAGGAGGTCGATGGACGAAGTCCAAGTCAACCGCTTGCCCTTGTTACGGAAGATCAGTACCGGTTGATGGTCCTTGCGGGCTTGCTCGCCAAGGAAAACAAGGAAGGTGATCCATT
>JBJMQT010000129.1:0-27812 GCA_045802525.1 Gemmataceae bacterium | reverse complement strand
GGGCTCCTTCTCGCTTGGCTTGTTCAAGTTGTTCACGGAGCTGTTGGTTCTCGGCGGTCAATTCCTCGACTCGCGCGGTCAGGCGCTCGACTTGCTTACGCAGGTCGGCCACTATTTGAAGCAACTCAGCGTAGGTGGGTGCATCCATGCTCCCGCTAGTATAGGATTTTCAGTGCAGCTGGCTAAACACGTACGTACAGGGGGAGAGGGGAAATGCGCAACGCTTCCTAACATCCTAACATTCCGATTAGTGCCCGTTTCTTAATGATTTTCATCAGTCCAGACTAGGTCCCGGTCACTACGAGAGCCTCGAACCCCCTGGCATTTTGCAATTTCATTTTTCGTTGACCGTTTTAGCAGGTGCGAATTCCAGCCAGGCATCCAACCAGCGATAGGCGATTTGGCGGGCCTCCTTGGGGAAGGTGTGCTTGCCCTTGTGATTGAACAATCCGACATGATCGCCGGCGTTTAGCAGCCGGTACACGGGGAGGACGGCGTCGATGAAAGGCCAACTGGCGTCGCCGTCTGCGTCCTCGCCGCCCAAGATCAAAAACGGCCTCGGCGCGACTAGGGCCAGCAGTTGATGGTGCTCCATTTGGGGAATGTGCTTCTTCATCTTTTCGGTAAGGTACCAAGGGTCAGTCCAATTGCTCATGCGCAGGCCGATGCCGCCTTCGTTGAAGACACCAGCCTTGTAGCGCGGCTCGAACGCCATGGCATAGAGCACTTCCTTGGCGCCCAAGGAGAAACCCAGGCAGCCGATCTTGTCTTTGTCAACGTGCGGCAGTGTTTCCAAGAAATCAACGCAGCGGGCGGCATCGAATGTCATCTTTCCCATGCCGGTCCAGCCGGGTCGGCGTTTTTCCAGGGCCTTGGCCTGCCCGGCCGCCCACCCGTCGGGATCCTTAAGGATGTAACACTCGGGGCTGAGCGTGATGTACCCCCGGCGCACGAGTTCCAAAGCATAGGCTCTCTCGGGAAGCTTGCCGAGATCGGTCGGCTCTTTGAAAGTTTCCTTGGTTGTGGAGTGAAACACTACCACGGCAGGCCGCTTTTCACCTCTCTTCAAATCGGCCGGAGTCAACAAGTAGGCGCGGATGCGGTCGTCCCCTTCGCTTTGGAAACTGAGCAACTGCCGGGTGAAGCCCTCCAGGTTGTCGGTTTGCTCAATGCGAATATCGAGCGAAGCAGGCTTGGCCGGCGGTTTGCCCAATCGCTCCATCCAGGCATGGTGGAGAGCTTGCCGGGCCTTTTCCCATTCGGCCTTAGTGCCGATTTTCTTGCCGTCATCGGTCACCAGCAGTGGCCGCAAACCGAGATCGGGTATGGGCAGCTTGGCGTAGGGTTTTTGAAGGAGATCGGGCCAATCGAGGGGAGAGGCAAAGGGGCCCAGATTTAGCAAAATTAAGGAAAGCAGAGGCATTTGCTAATCGGTTCCAGGCTTGCAGAACGAAAAGCCCAATCAGCGATTCCTGGTTTCAATAGGACAGCGAAAGTAGACGTTGATCCGTTGTAAAACAACATGCAGCGGCTCAGCAAATCTCGTCCGACAAGCGCCTGGATGGAATGGGCGGAAAAGTCGGATTCGATAACTGGAATCGTCATGGACATCAGATGAAACCGCGGTTGCATCTGAGGCTGAATGAACCAAATGGCAACGTCGTACTGATAACAGATTTGAGGCGCCGATCCTGTGGATGGCGTGTGCATGGCCACCGATCCCGTGGGAGCAAGGCCGAGCTTCTGAATTACGCGCTTGTCAATGACTGTGCCGCTCGCGCCGGTGTCAATAAGCGCTCGCGCTGGAACAGGGTTGGGAGCTTGCTGTCCGGCTGCTTTTAGTGCCGCCGCCCTGGGCGTGCTCGGGCCGATAAAGATTTCGATTATCGGCCCATCGGCTGTGATAAGGCCGTTTATGAATGGCACGCTGAGACGTCTCTGGTAAAGAATTGCACACCCTCTACCGCTTCGATGCGCTTCACCAGAAATGGTTGCAGTTTGTACCGGCTGTAGCCCGCCTGAAGCGCATCTTCGTATGTATCCCAATATCCTGCAATGTCGTTGCTGTGGATAAGGACGAATTTCCCTTCATGAGCAAGCAGCTTATCCTGTTCGCGACGGTAAGTAGTCAGTTCTTCTTCAAGAGCCATAATGCACCTCGCCTGACGAATGGAATAAGCCCGAGAAGGCGCGGCACTTGGGCCTATTCGCCAACCTCTCGCGATGATAGCAAATATACCACAACGCGATGTCCCGTGGATATATTTGCTTCCAGCCTGAAAAGCTGTTGCCTACCCCTCCAGCCCTTGAATCACTACCTCCACAAACTCACGCGCCCGTTTGGCCAGAGCGTCTACGCCCTCGGCCTTCGTGGGGCGCGGGACAACCGGGGCGAAGATGTTTTCAAAGCATAGAGCCATGGTACGGCCCGTGAATGCTACGGAGTGCAGGAGCCGGTAGTGGTCGATTTCGCCGAAGCCGGGGCCGCAGTCCTGGTCTTTGGGGAAAGTACGGTGATCCTTGATGCAGAAACTGCGAATCTCATCGGCGCATTTTTTGATGTCGGCGAGAGGATCAACGTGGAGATAATCCATCACATTGCCGGCGTCGTAGTTCACCTTAATGCCTTCATCGGCGACTTCGCGAATGATCTCCGCACAGGCGGCTCCGGTGCCCGTCTCGCCGCCGTGCTGTTTGACGACGATCATGGCGCCGTGATCGCGGGCGATAGGGCCGAGTTCCTTGAAGCGCTCGATCCAGAGTTTGCGGTTGCCCCCTTTGGTGTGGCCAAAGGTGAGGATCTGCGGAATGCCGGCCGCCTCGGCTTGGCGGATGCGATTCTGGAAAACCTTCATGGCGTCATCCGCCTCAGGATAAATGCCGGAAAACATCATCACGGGCTTGAGGCCCGAGTCGCGGCAGCGCTTGCCAAGCTCCTTGGCGGTGTCCGCAGTCGCGTCGGGGGCCATCACAGGAACTTGCTTGCCGTCTTCTTGATGGGTGGTGCCCCAGGCAACGTACTCGTAGCCGGCGGTTTTGATCCCCTTTAGCGCTCTTTCAAGCGGGAAATCGGCGTAAGGCAGCGTCATGCAGGCCAGAAGAAACTTCGTAGGCTTGACTTTTTTCGGCTGGGCGGCGCGCCCGGCTTTGTCTTGTGACGCTCGGAATTGCCCCGAAGAAGTCCCGGCCAGGCAGGAAATCGCGCAGGCCCCCAACCGCAGAAATGACCGGCGATTCAGTTCTACCCAGGGATTAGGGGACGTGACCATGTAGGGCGCTCCGAAAAGAGACCGGCTGTCCGCTATTTACGGCTATACCCCGCAATTCGATTCTCGTCACCGTCAACGCCTTGTCGATGCGTTCCCTAAGCCGCCAAAAGTTTGACCCTGTGCACTAGATTTGGGGACCCTGTGGATCAAGTAACGACCCACTAGACCACTCCAAAGCGGTCCCGGGTAGTTGGCGGTAAGCGCAATTGCGCACTTGGGAGGTCAGAAGAGTTCACGGTTTTGCAGCTGGACCCTCTGGCTCAAGCACCCTACCCTCTAGACCCGCACACACTGAGCTAGAGGGTCAGAGGGTCGGAGCGTGAGCTAAATGAACTTGGTAACGCCCGGAATCGCGACCCGCGGCGTTTCGAGCGGGCCCCACTCGTACTTAGGCGGCGTAAGGTCTTCCTTGGAATGAAAAGCTTGATCCCAGGTGATCGTCTGGCCGGTGTAGGTGGCCATGCGGCCCATGATGGCCATGAGCGTGCTCTTGGCCATGTAGTCGCCATGATTGATCAGTTTGCCGTTTCTTATGCTGGCGAAGAGTTCGTCATGCTCAGTTTGGTAGATGTCGTTTGCCTTATCCTGATAGCGCCAGCCGGGGCTGGCCGATAGCGCGATCCTCTTCTCGGTGAGGAGCCCTGTACCTTTGGGGCCCATGATGTGATTACTGATGTCGTTGGCGCAGTGCTCTTGTTGACGGCAGACGCTGAAACACTTGACGCCGTTGGCGAACTCATAGATGACGGAATGGTGATCGTAAATATTGCCGTATTCCGGCCCGGTGCGCACTTGCCGGCCGCCCGTGCCGGTGGCCCGGACCGGGTATTCGCCCTTCATGACCCAGGAAATCAGGTCCAAGTTATGGACGTGCTGCTCAACATTGAAATCGCCCGAAAGCCAGGTGAAGTAGTACCAATCGCGCATCTGCCATTCCATGTCACTCCAGTTTTTCTGCCGCGGGAACATCCAAAGCTTGCCGCGAAGGTCGTTAGTCTGCAGGGCGGTAATGTCGCCCAGGGCGCCGTCGTGAATTCGTTTGATAGCCTCTTGAAAACCGTTGTGAAAGCGCAGGCAAAGACCGGAGACGACCGACAAGTTTTTGCTCTTGGCCTCTGCGCAGGTTTCCAGCACGGCACGCACTCCCGGCGCGTCCACGGCAACCGGCTTTTCGGCAAAGACATGCTTGCCGGCCCCAACAGCGGCCTTGAGATGGGCCGGCCGAAAATGCGGCGGCGTGCACAATAAAACGACATCGACGCCGCTGGCGATGAGCTTCTCGTAGGCGTCAAAGCCAACGAAGCACCGGTCTTCAGGGATGTCGATCTTGGAGGCAATCGCTTCGTCTCTGCGAAGGGTGGCCAGGCTTTTTTCCAGCCGGTCACGAAAGGCATCGGCCATCGCGACCAGCTTGACGTTTTTGTCCGCCATTAGCGCCTGACTGGCGGCACCGGTGCCTCGTCCACCGCAGCCGATCAGACCGACCCGCAGCGTATCGCCGCCGGCCGCATGTGCGTTCGTCGGAATTGCCCCGGCAGCGCCGGCGACAAAGGCGGCGGTCGAAGCCCTTAGAAAATCGCGCCGTGAAGAGGAGTCGGAATTGGTCGATCCAGCCATTTCATTGTCTCCCATTATTCAAAGGCTTTTGTTGCGGTTTCTTTTCTGCTTTCTTGAGCGTATGCAATTCAAATCTGCGGAAATAGATTTCGAACCCTTCGGACTGAAGCAGAATCTTGCCGGCAGCCGGGTTAACGGCGTAACACTCGTTAATGGCTTTGTCATTGACGCGAACGGTTATGCGGTCGCCCTCACAGATAGCTTCAACGCGCGTCCACTCGCCGAGCGGGCTCTCGACGTCGTCCTTGCCGCGGGTGTCAATCAATTCCTTGAAAGCCGGGTCGTGCAGCGACCACCATAGTTGGCCTTTGGTGAAGATCCTTTCCTCGCCGCCTTTCTTCCACCGGGGCCGTTTGTCCGGGCCGATTGCGGTTTCACTTTTGAAGGCGACGGGTATTTCTGAGCCCCTTTCGTCTTTGCCGCGCAGCACAATCAGGTCGCCCACGCACCCTTGCGCGAGCTGGCATTCAATTGACGCCATCCATGGGTCGAAATTGCCGTCAGGGCCCGTGGCATGCAAAAGGACGCCGGAGTTGCGCACGGTTTTGCTGCCATACGTCTTCTCGCCCCACTTGTATTCGACGACAAGATGATAATCGCGATATTCCATGTCCGTAGCGATGTAGCCGTTTGTCTGCCCCGTGATGTGGATCATCCCGTCATGTACGGTGAATACCCGGTGCGGATCCTCTCGTTTGTCACCTTTGAGCCAGGTGTACAAACCGGACATGTCCTTGCCGTTAAACAATTTGACGACATCCTTGGGCGTGATGGGCTGCGGTTGTTCCCCGCCCGCGAAAAGAGCGGTATTCAAGAGGGGTATGAGAACAAAGCACAAGGACCGGGCACCCATGGCAACGCCCTCGCTGGTGGGAACGTCTGGCCGGTTTTCAACTGACGGCTATTGTAGGCTGCAACCTTCGCGATTGGGAAACACAAATCTAACGGCGGCGTCTATTAAAGGAGGACGATTAGCTCATGGCCGACGAAAAACTGCGCCTGCTGATTATCGGAGCGCACCCCGATGATGCCGACTACCATGCGGGCGGATTGGCTGCCCTATACCGGGCGGCCGGGCATGTCGTCAAAATGGTGAGCATGACTGACGGCAGCGCGGGCCACCAGACTTTGCGCGGATCAGAACTCGCCAAGCGCCGCAAGGCGGAGGCGGCGGCTTCGGGAGCCGTTATCGGCGCTAGCTATGATGTCTACGACAACCCCGATGGCGGTCTGTTTCCCTCACTCGAAGTCCGCAGCCAGGTCATCCGCCTCATACGGATGTTCAGGCCCGATCTCGTGTTGACGCATCGGCCCAACGATTACCATCCTGACCATCGCTACACCAGCATGCTGGTTCAAGACGCGGCTTACCTGGTTACCGTGCCGGCCGTTGTGCCCGATACCCCGCATTTGTCGCGGGATCCTGTCATCGCCTATCTGCCGGACCACTTTCAAAAACCTTACCCTTTCCAGCCAGCCGTTGTGGTCGACGTGGGAGACGTGTTCGATGAGATCGTAGCGATGCTCCACTGCCATACGTCTCAGTTTTATGAGTGGTTGCCTTTCAACCAGGGTAACCAAGTGCCTTCCGGGGACGATGAACGCCGCCACTGGCTCGCCGCTGCCGTGCGCGCTCGGCTTGAAAAGTTGGCGGATCGCTATCGGGCTCTATTGGTGAAAACTTATGGGCCCAAGCGGGGCCAAGAGATCCGCACGATTGAGGCTTTCGAGGCATGCGAATACGGAGCACCGCTGGATGAAGCGGCTATCCGCCTGCTGTTCCCGTTTCAGAAATGAAGGGGGATATGCCTGACGTGCCGGCATAGCCTAGGATTATGCCGCCGCCATTTCATCTCATTCATAACACACAGCTAGCCTTTTTGGCGTAAGTCCTTGCCAGGACTCGTGTAGACGTATTGTTACGAAATGATCAGCTAGACCGTGTTACGAAACAATTGCCCGTACACCGGGCTTGGAGGTCATTAATTCCGCAACGCCACGCGAACCAGTTGATTGATGCGCAGCGGCTCCTGGTTCGGGTCCAGCTCAATGATGCACTCAAGAGTTCGCACATCGTTGAATTGGAACGGGCTTTGGACGATATTGCGGCGTTCGGTGTAGATTCCGGAAATACGCGTGACCTTGCCGCGCCACTTTCCTGGGGCACCGGTGTTGTCCGAGATATCGGCGGTCTGCCCAACCTTCAAGCGGTTCGCAAACTCCTGATCGAAATCGGCACGAACAATACGCGGCTCGTCTGAGCAAAACAACATTGCCGCTTGCTTGGTCGGCGATCCAAAGACGTCTCCGGGCGCCGTCTGGAGACGAACGACGCTGCCGTCCATTGGCGCCTTGAGAACGCACTCATCGACGGCTAGCTGGGCCAGGTCGCGGCGCAGCTTCTTGGCTTCTACGTCGGCCTGAGCCTTCGTCAGGGTGACTTTAGGATCGTCGAGCTGTAGCTTCTTGAGCTTTTCCTGCTCGGCCCCCACGGCCAGCTCCAGCATCTTCACGCTGCGTTCGGCTTCGTCGGAAACGGCTTTATCGTAGGAGTTGCGCGAGGAGTCGCGAGCCCTGATACTTTTGAGCGCTTCATTGGCACGGTCGAGATCCATTTGTTTGGCGTCAATGGCCTTCTTTTGCATGCTTATATCGAGATCATGCGCTTCGGGAGCTTTTTGGGCCTGCAAGAGGACGGCCTCGGCGGCCTTGAGGTCGGCTTCAGCGCGCCCGAGCGTCATCTTGGCCGCCTGATCATCGATTTTCAAAAGCGGCGTCCCTTTGGCAACTTTCGCGCTCTCATCGACCAGGACGTCAACCACCCTTCCCTGCTCGGTGGGAAAAAGAGAAATCATGCCGCGTTTGGTGTCGACATAGCCGATGCCTACCAAAAGGGAGTCGCTGGCGCCCGCGCCCGGCCCTTTGTCCTCCTTGGCGGTTTTGTCGGCTGCCTGGGTGTGCAGAATCCAGCTGCCGCCCACGCTGACAATTAAGGTCAACACGCCCAATACCCAAATGTAGGGCATGAACCGGCGGAAACCTTTGCGATGACCGGGGGTCGTGTAACTCATTGGACGCTCCTCAAGTACGGCCCATGCGACGGCCTGCCGCCGGGGGGATAAGCGGTGATGTCTTCCGGTTCTTTCAAGCAACCGTCTTCCAAATCAAATACGCGGTCGACGTAAGGGATAATGCGGGCATCGTGGGCGACAATAAGGATGGTGGCCCCGCGTTCGTGAGCGGCCGCCCGCAAGAGCTCGACCACCTGTTCGCCGTGAGCCCAATCCAGCGCGCTGGTCGGTTCATCGGCAAAGCAGAACATCGGGTCTTTGATGAGAGCCCGGCCGATGGCGACCCGTTGTTTCTCGCCTCCGGACATTTCGGCGGGTCGCAGGCTCGCTTTCTTCGCCAAGCCCAGCAGGGCAAGCATCTCTTCCGATTTGCGGCGCGCTTCGCGCGTGCTCATGCCTTCGCCCCAGCGGAGCATCATCTCCAGCTGTTGCCGGGCCGACAGCGCGGGGAACAAGTTGTAGCCCTGGAAGATAAAGCCGCAGTAGCGTAAGCGAAAATGTTCGCGCTCGCGGTCGGTCATTTGCCACAAATCTTCACCCAAGGCCACCGCTTCTCCGCTGGTGGGCCGAAGCAAGCCGGACAGAACAGCCAGCAGCGTCGACTTGCCGCTGCCCGACGGACCCATGAGGAGGTTAATCTGGCCGGGGTGCATCTCCAGTGAAACATCGTTGACGGCCGTGGTCAGAGTTTCCCCCTGCCCGAACGTGCGCGTCAGATGCTTGCCCTGCAAGGTCGGTGACGTCCGTGGCGGCTCGTAGAGCATAACGTAGCTCCAAAACTTTAGGCGTCGTGCTTTGAGCGATCAGGCATCCTTGCAACGGTGACTCAAGAATCCGGCCGGCGCTATCGCAACAAGATCGCCGGCTCCACCAATCGCAAAGAGCGCAGGGCCGTCAAGCCGGCCAAGACGGCCATGATCAGCGTCACTCCGCCCGCGCCGGCCAACAGCCACCATTTCAAAATAACCCGCGCCCCCATCGTGTCGGCGACCCCGGCCAAGGCATATACGGTAGGCAGCGCCAGGGCTACCCCTAGAATACCCACCCAAAACGATTGACTCAAGACTGTCAAAGCCATCCGCCAGCGCGGTATTCCCATGGCCTGCAAAACTGCGTATTCGCGCATGGAAGCGGCCGTGGCGGCATAGAGGGTTTGACTGGTCACAATGGCGCCGACCAGCAGACCGAGCAAAGCCGCGTATCCGAGTGCAATGCCCGCTTTGGTCTTTAGCAGCCAATGCATCCGCGATCGAAAGGAAAACTCACTAGCCGTAAAAGCCGACATCTCCGGCATGTCCTTGAGCCGCTCCACCACCTTGGGGGCATCCGCTGGGTTATAACAGCGGGCTAACACATAGCTAGCTTGTGTGGAAGCCAGACGGGTTAGCATCCGGCCGGTTTGCAGCGAACAAAGGATGTACGGCCCGGCAATGCTCTTCAATCCTTTAAGGAATCCCACAACGCGCACCCGGTGGCCGGAAATTTCTCCCGTCGAGCCAATGCCGCTAATCCCCAGCCGGCTTTGTTCGGACTCGTCCACCACTATGGCGCCTGGCTCGGTGAGCAGGTTGCGAAACTCCGGCGTCAATTCCGAGATCGAACCAATGGCGTCGGCTTCCAGGCGTGAACCGATTACGATGCACAACTCCGCTCCGCCGGTAGGCTTGACCCACTGAGCAAAGCTCTGGATATAGACCTCGACCCGTTCTACTTCCGGTTGGCTGGCGACCCGCGCCAGGTACGTGTCCGGGATGGGCCGGTTGACGTCAACGCTTAAGAGACCGGGGGCGCCGACCCAGATGTCCGCCCGCGTATGGTCGACGGGAATCGACGTAATCGAAAACAAACCCAGCAACAAGCCGCATTGCAGCGCAATCAAAACGGCGCTGAAGCTGACGGCGAGGACGCCCGGCAGATACCGGCTGCGTTCGTGCCAGAGTGTTGCTAGTGAATAACTCATAATCAGTTCGCCATGGCCTTAGGTCCGTGGGCATTGGCTCCCGCAGACGCCGTCAAAGCACTCTTTGCATGCCCGTTTGTATAAGCCGTAGGCCAGGGGCATCGTACACTGGACAAATCCGCGAGGCTGCTGTCAATAAATATCTGATGCCACAGTTGCGTCGCCAGCACGCCAACTAGGCCCATCTCCAATCCCAGACGTTGCGGCGAATGTGGCCGCATAGCCTTGAATGCTTGCGCCCCACGGGCTACCGCCTCCGCATTAAAGTAACCCGTCTTGTCGAGCGACTCTTTGCTAAGGAGTTGATCTACATAAGCCGGCGCATGCGGCCCGTGGAAGCTATCGAACGGCGCCCGGAACATCACCTTGGGCCGTCGCGCGATCGACTTGGGCAGCCAGCGCTCCGCCAGCTGTCGCAAAATGTACTTATCCTTAAAGCCGCGCAGTTTCCAACGCGGGTGAATCCCAGCCAGGAAGCTAAACACGTCTTCATCGAGGAACGGATAACGCGTCTCGACGGACGAATGCATGGCTACCCGGTCGCCCTTGGCTTGGAGAAGTAGCCCCGGCAGCAGAATGCGTCCGCCCAGGTAGACGGCTCGATTGAGCGGGTGCCAGCGGCGCATACGCTCGACATTGGGCTTCAAGTCGGCGTAGGGC
Organism: Gemmataceae bacterium; assembly: GCA_045802525.1. Lineage (GTDB taxonomy): Bacteria > Planctomycetota > Planctomycetia > Gemmatales > Gemmataceae > JBJMQT01. The sequence continues at coordinate 17,235 of JBJMQT010000129.1, read as the reverse complement.
AAATGGTCCTTTAAGCGCTCGTGCATTTCCGGCGAATAGAAACGCAACTTCGATAGACTAATGAGCCCGTGCAGATCAAGCCAGGCGTTGCTCCCGCCCACGGCGTCCATCCACCTTTTAGATTCCGCCCAAGGGAATTTCGGAGCCCCTGTCACTCGGAGGAACGCCTGGCGCAGCCATTGACTTAGCGGCACACCCGGAACGGCGTCGAGCCAGCGCATGACGCGGTGCAATTTATGCCAAGGGTAGCCCAGCAGCCATTCGTCCGACCCTTCACCGGTCAGGGCGACCTTGTAACCGCGAGCGTGCACTTCCTTGGCCAGAAGCAACAGGGCGGTACACGAGGTATCGATCACCGGCCCTTCGGCCGCCTCGATCAAGCGCGGATAGTTGTCTAAGACCTCTCCCGCGCCGCATTTTACGACAATGGGCTCCGTGCCGTGATGCCGCGCGGAAAGCATGGCCGCTTCTGTCTCGTCCAAGCGCTGATCTTCGATGCGGATGGTAAAAGTTGGGATCGGTTTGCCCCGCACTTTTCCCGCCAAGGCCACCACCATGCTGGAATCGACCCCGCCACTTAAATACGAGACAACGGGAACGTCGGCTCGGAGTCGTTTTTCAACGGCCTTGAGAAGAACTTCCTCAAACTGCTTGAGAAGGCGCTCCGAGTCTTCCCCGTAATCTTCGTGTCCTTTGTCCGGAAAATCCATCTCCCAGTAAGTGTGGTCCTCGACTTGCGCCCAAGCGCCGCGCTCTCCCTGCTGGATAGTTAAACAATGGCCCGGCATCAAAGCCTGGATGCCTTCAAAGCACGTTACAGGCCCGGGGAGCGCAATGAAGGTGAACAGGTGGTTGATGCCGCGCGGGTCCGGTCGCGGCTTGACCATTCCCGTTGCCAAAATGGCCTTAATTTCGGAGGCAAACAACAGCCAATCGCCCTGGCGAGTCCAAAAGAGGGGACAGATGCCGAAACGATCTCGTGCCAAGATCAATCGACGGCGGTCCTCGTCCCAGAGGGCGATGGCAAACTGACCGCGGAGCTTTTCGAACATCCCTTCTTGATGGTCTTCCCAAAGGTGCGGAAGCAATTCCGTGTCGCAATGGGTTTTGAAACGATGGCCACGGCCTTCCAAGGCCGTTCGCACTTCGGGATAATCGAAAAGCTCGCCGTTGTAGACGACGGAAACCGAACCGTCTTCGTTACTGATGGGCTGGCGGCCATCGGCGAGTCCGACAATACTGAGGCGACGGTTGGCTAGGGACACTCCCGGGCGGTCGAAGAACCCATCCTCGTCTGGCCCGCGATGAACGATCATTGCCGCCATCGCCCGGGTCATTCCGGGCGGGACCTGCCTTTGTCCCGTCAAATCAATTACCCCAGCCACACCACACATTCAGCTTGGTCCTCTTTTTCCGGTTTTAGCGAATCGATAGTGAAAGGATACTAGAATAAGTGGGATTAGGACAGCTTTCGGCCTCCGCCTATACTGTTCGCCTGTTCCGTAATTGAAGGCGGCTCATAGAGCCGAGGGCCCGGGGCAAAACCCTTGGACTTTGGTGCGCGGATTTCCATGGCGGAACCGGTTAAATATAGTTGACGCACTTTACGTGCCAGGATCCGGTCTACCAGGCCTGGGAAAAACCTCTGGACGCGCAGCATCCACTTAGCGTCTGAGCCAATAACCGTTTCCGTTCTGTTCTTTTCCAGCGCCTTAACTATTCCGGCCGCCACTTTTGCGGGCGCCATTCCCCCAGCGAAATCGATTTTCATTCGGCCCTCATTCCTTAAGAGATGACTACCCAAGTCGCTCTTGGTCAGGCCGGGCAGTATGAGAAGGACGTCGATTTCAAAGCGCGTCATTTCGCCCCGTAAGGCTTCGGTCAAACCAACCAGGGCGTGCTTACTGGCCGAGTATTCCGGCCAGGCAGGAAGCCCCTTCCTTCCGCACATCGAAGAAACATTGACCAGCGCCGGTTGTCTGCCTTTGGTTAGGTAGGGTATGGCCAGACGACTTAACTCCGCCGGTGCGAAGAAATTGACCTCCATGATTTGCCGCAGAATAGCTTCGGACGACCCGGCAAAGTGTCCGAAGCTCGCGATCCCGGCATTGTTGACAAGAATGTCTACGCCGCCGAACTGTTCGGCTGTAACCTCAAACAGGCGCTGGCGATCGGCCGCAATGGTCACATCCGTTGGTACGGCGATGACCTCCGCGCCTCGCGCCTGGAGCGATCGCGCTAATTCGTCGAGTTTGTCCAGAGATCGGGCTGCCAAAGCGAGCCGCGATCCCCTGGCGGCCAGCATTTCGGCCAGAGCCCGGCCAATGCCCCCAGAAGCACCCGTTATGATGATCCGTTGTTCACGTAAGTGGCGCACAACGCTCCCATATAATGCCAAGGTCCCAGTCGGGCAAACTTCCCAGACCGCCACAATTTACCAAACTGTTATTAATTCCTAAAGTTTTTCCGGCCCCAATCTCGGGTTTGGTACGAAGCCATGGCTGGATATTCCGCAAAAGCGGTGCGTTGTGCCAAGAAACAAGCGTTTCATTCCTGGCAACCGGGTGGATGACCATCTCTATGTTTGTCCCCAGCTCTGGCACTTATTCTTTCACAAGTAAACTTCTGAGCCTCTTTTTCATAAGGTGCGGATGCCGGGTACTGCGCAATTTGGCTAGCCGCCGTACAATTGAGAAAAACGGCCGTCCCGTTTCCGCAATGCCGCGGCATAACAAGGAAGAGCCGTCGGCGGGGTCTAGGATCGGTGACTGCTAAACTCAATGTGATTACCGGCGCTACGGGGCTAATTGGCAGCCATATCGCCGAGATCCTGACAGGGCGGGGGGAACGTGTCCGCGCGCTCGTTCGTCCTAGCAGCGACACGACCTTTCTACGGCAACTAGGCGTTGAACTATCCCCTGGCGACCTTCACGACGTGGACTCATTGCGCCGCTGCGTGGACGGGGCGGATATTGTCTACCATTGTGCGGCTCATGTCGGGGACTGGGGACCTTGGCGGCTATTTCAGGAGCAGGTAATCGACGCCACCCGTAACGTACTTGAGGCTTGCAAAGCAGCAAAAGTGGGCCGCGTTGTTTACGTCAGCTCAATCACAGTCTATGGTCGGCCTTCCAATCCCGGCATGATCAATGAGGAAGAACCGCGCGGTCAACGTATGCGCCTGTGGGATCACTATTGCCGGTCCAAGATCATGGCGGAGGATCTGGCCTGGCAGTATGGTCCTGACGCGACCATCATCCGACCCGGATGGACCTATGGACCGCGCGACCGCAATACCCTCCCGCGTATTATCAAGGCTTTGCAAGCCGGTCGCATTACTCTCATAGGCAGCGGCGCCAATCTCCTAAACCTCGTTTATGCCGGCGATGTGGCCGAAGGCATCATTCTGGCGGCTAACAACCCCATCGCTCGCGGGCAAGCTTACAACCTGTGCAGCGAAGGAGAACTGACGCAAGAACAATTCCTGAAATCGGTGACCGACGCTATCGGCATGCCGGCGGTTCGCCGCCGTATGCCTTTTTGGCTTGCCTATACCGGCGGCTTTATGTCGGAAATCATTGCCCGGGCCATCCGCTTAAGACGGCCGCCGTACGTAACGCGCTATGCAGTTGCTTTAGTTGGTCGACCCACCCGTTTCAGCATTGAAAAAGCACGCCAGCAACTTGGCTGGGCCCCGCATGTGCGAGCGGAAGACGGCATTCGCCGCACCCTGGAATGGATGCGAAAGACGGAGAAGGCGGCCGGAAGTTTGTCTGCCCCGCTGGATGCGGTGCATTCGCCTGCGTGAGCCGGCTCGGTTCAGGAATAGACGTTTGCTTGGCGCTAGTTACATCAGGCCTTATCACCGAGACGCCGCCGCAGTGAATCTAATTCGCGCCGTAGTTTCTCATTTTCAAGCTCGGACCGTTTTCGTGCTGCTTCCGCTTTTCTTAGCGCGCCTTCTGTCTTGACCAACGATTCTTCGGTCTTGACTAACGATACCTCGGTTTGGGCTAATGACTCTTCCGTTTTCAATAGCTCTTCTTGCGGCGTTGGGAGCCACTTGCCAGCGCTAGGATCATACAGCCGCAAATCGCGGACATCGCGCTCCAAATGAAGACGTATCACCTTGCTAGGAAGCCGGGCGTCGAGTGGCTTAATGGAAACGTAGCGCCCGCGACTCAGACGATACCCTTGCAACGGAGGGTCCAAATACTCCGCATAGGGGTCGAATAAGAAGTATTCCCGAACCTTAAGGCGATCACGATACAAATTAAATTTATCCTCGATGTCCTCGGCTTTCGTGGACCGCGAAGTCAGCTCAATGACCAAATCGAGCGAGTGCCCTTCCTCCCAGATCAAGTAATAGTCACGGCGATGCTTCGGCACCTCTCGGACCACAAAAACATCCGGCGCCAGGTTGCAAGAGCGATCGTCTGGCTTGTAATAAACCAGCATGTTGCCCGACACATAAAAGAGCGGGTCGGAAGCGAACTGGCGCTTGAGGGTCTCAATCAAAGTGATCATTAGGTCGCGGTGCAGTTCCGTCTCAGCCATCGGGCGTCCATCCGAGGTAGGGTAATCAATCTTCGCACGAATTGTTCGGGAAACTGATGTTGTCATGGACGCCGGCCCCCTCTTGACCGACCGTTGGAGCTCACTTTCTCCGGCAAACAGTCTAGCGCAAGCCATGGAAGTGGTCAATGACGCTCAAAATATCACAAAAGGCTTGCAATTACCGAATCCGCGACGTATTTCCCCGAACGCGTCAACATTACTCTTTGGTCGTCACTTTCAAGCAAGCCTACGGCGCCATGCCGGCCAATGGCCGCGCCGGCCAAATCGTCCAGAGGAAATCCGGTTTGTTGAAAAAACTGGCGCCGGTTAATTCCTTCGGCGCGGCGCAGATTCTGAGCAATCGTCTCACGGGCACGTTCATGATCCGCCAAGTGCTCGGATTGAAAGGCCGTCGGCTCGCCCGCAAGGGCTTTGCGAATATATCCCTTCAAGTCGCGCGTATTGAGTTCGCGTTTGCCGCCGACATAGCGCGCTGCTCCCATGCCGAAGCCGTAGTGAGCGTAGTTCGCCCAGTAGACTTCGTTATGTCGACAGCGCCGGCCCGGCCGCGCGAAGCTTGAAATCTCGTAATGCTCGAAGCCCGCGGACGTGAGCGTATCAATCGCGTGCGAATACATGGCCAGCTCGGCTTCTTCAGGCACAGGAACGACCCGGCCGCGCTGCCAGTCTTTCCAAAGCGGCGTGCCTTTTTCATACGTCAGCCCGTACGTCGAAACATGATCCGGCTCGAGCGCCAGCGCCTGTGCCAAATCGGTTTGCCAATCACCGAGCGTCTGCCCCGGGATGCCGAAGATTAGATCGAGCGAAATGTTGTGGATGCGTTGTCTTACACAGTCCACCGCGCGGGGCACATCGTCCGGCACATGATCGCGCTCCAGGGCTCTAAGCAAGTGCGGCTGAAATGACTGAGCGCCCAAGCTTACGCGATTGATGCCATGATCGGCCAGCACGGCAACTTTGTCGGCATTGAGAGTTCCCGGATTGGCTTCGATGGAGAATTCGCCGTTTGTTCGTGGTTCGTGGTTCGTGGTTCGTTGCATAATTTCGGAATGGTTTAGAGGCAGCCAGTGCAGAATCGATTGAAGTAGGCGATTTAGCTGCGCAGGACTGAGCAAGGTTGGTGTGCCGCCGCCGACGAAGATAGTATTTACCGGCCGAGGTTCGCCGAGCGTGGCCAGTTCCGCGGTCAGCGCGTCAAGATACAGTTCAATGGAATGTTCCTGGTTCACGGCAATGGCAAAATCGCAATACCCGCAACGATGCGCGCAAAACGGCACATGGATATACGCCGACTGAGGATCAAGCCAGGGAACGCTCACGCTGTCCATTGTGTCCCGTCAACAGCGGCCAATATTTGCCATGCCTGGATAATGTATCTTAACGACACAACGGCATTAACACCGGACCAAGGACTAACGAAATGACGCTCATTGGCAAAGTCGCGCTAGTAACGGGGGCTTCGGCCGGAATTGGCAGGGCGACGGCAATTGCCCTGGGCAAAGCAGGAGCCGACGTCGCCCTGAACTATTTAGGATACGACGACTCTGCCGAGCAGACCGCCAAGGAGATTCGCGGCCTGGGCCGTAAAGCCCTGCTCGTTCCCGCCGATGTGTCAGACCAAACAGCCGTTGAGAAAGTCGTCGAACAAACCGTTGCGGCTTTGGGTCGGATCGATGTCCTAGTGACCTGTGCCGTTTATTCGGACGAGGAGATGTTTTGGAATGCCGACATGGCGGGATTTCGGCGGACGATTGACGTCACGATGTGGGGCGCTTATTACGCTTTGCGGGCCGTCGCGAATCAACTTTTGAAACAGGGCCAGGGCGGCAGCATCGTGATCGTCGGATCGCCCCACGCCGTGGAGGCGGTCCCCAAGTCGATGGCTTACAACATGGCCAAGGCCGCCACCGATCAGATGGCCCGCAGTGCCGCCGTCGAACTTCTCCCTCATCGCATTCGCGTCAACATCGTCCATCCCGGCTGGACCGATACCCCCGGCGAGCGCAAATACTTCTCCGAAGAAGCGCTGAACAGCGCCGGCGACATCGTGCCGTGGGGTCGATTAGCCAAACCGGAAGAGATCGCTCGCGGCATTCTGTTTCTCGCCGACCCCGAATCCGATTACATCACCGGCAGCACCTTAGTAATTGACGGCGGCTTACAGTTGCCTTGGTGGTCCAAACGAGCGCAGGGGGGATTTTGAAGGGGGCTGAGGGTCACTATGGTCTCGTTCCAACTACCCATTTGGTCAACGTCGTTCTTCGCGCCTAGACTCACCGCCCTTCCTCCGTCATAATCAGGATTCCCGGTTACGTAAATGAGGGTGCAAATATGTCGTTTGAAGGCCATATCGAAAACGGCGTGGTCGTATTTAACGAACCCATATCGTTGCCCAATGGCACTCCGGTGCGCGTCGAAGTGACACTGCCTGGGAAAACATTAGCGGAGCGATTCAAAAACGTCATCGGCGCCGGCGTGGATCTGCCTGAAGATATGGCGAAGAATCACGATCATTACCTTCATGGGACGCCAAGGCAATGATCGGGATTTTCGCCGACACCTATTTCTGGTTGGCGCTCATCAACCCGCGCGACCAGGCCCATCAAGAAGCACTCTCCCTTTCTCAGTCCTTGAGCGAGCCTCTTTTCACAACGGCGTGGGTCCTAACGGAAGTCGGCGATGCCATGCATGATCCGATCAATCGGCCTGCTTTCATTGGCCTTATGCAGGATATTGCCAATGATCCGCAAACCTCTGTCATCCCTGCGGAACAAAAGTGGTTTGAGCGCGGGTTCGCCTTATTTGCGAAACGACTCGATAAAAAGTGGTCCCTGACGGATTGCATTTCCTTTGTTGTCATGCAGGATAGGGGACTGACTGACGCCCTCACCGGCGACGGTGACTTTGTGCAGGCGGGGTTTCGCAAGTTGATGGCCTAAGCAAACAAATTCCTGATTAAGCCGAACAAATGTCGGTATCAAGCAAAAAGCTCATCCGGGAAGCTCTCGACGTTTGATCTTTCGCTCTTGCCGGTTCCACTGTAAGAATTGTTCGAGTCCTTCGGGATCGTCTGACCAGGAGCTGGCGGCTCGCTTCAGCGCTTCCAAGGAAAGTTCGCCTCGCGTCTGCAGTACGGGCGCGGGCTCAAGCGTAACCATTACTTGCTGGCCTTCCGGCAAGCCCGGCTGGGTTTCAAGCTCAATGGTTTTGCCGTGCACGGGTGCCTTTCAAAGTTGTCATGTCCTCGGGCATGAAACTTGCGCCTTGTATCGCCGTCCCAATCCGACTTGAACCATTCTAGTTTACCTGGTGGTACAAGACGGGACAGCGTGTAGGCGAAAAGAACCAGCATCCTCTAGATGCGGGCTTACTGTAGTCCGGGGTACCAGGGTTGGGGCAAGGTATGCAACTTTGGACATTCCAGCCATTAGGGTTTCCCATTGACGATCCTCGATTGATTGTCGATACCAAACTAGGCTCCTGGTGGAATGATGAATCCCAGATACGTCCAGGCTACCGGGAGATGTTGCCCAAACTCATTAGCATGCTCGGCACGGATCGATTCCTTTGGTGCTGCACCGCTTACTATAAATGGGTAATTAGCCCAGACCGGCCAGTCGTAGAGTGGGAGGTGAACGTCCCGGAATCGCAAGTCCTAGCCTACATCCGAGAGCTGCTTTGGGACGCAATTTTAAAGGGCCAAGGCCTTGATTTGGCCAGTGCAATCGTTTCTGTGCCAATAACGCCGGATAAGGAAATCAGTGCCTTGGTACGGTGGCCGCCGCTCATCCTAGCAGGATTGACGTGCCACGGAAAACCGGTCGATCCGCATTGGCGTCAAGAAGCCGTGATGCTGAAAACCCGCGATTTTAAAACGCAACGTCATTTTGTCAAACACTACCGGAGCTTAGCAGGCGACCCAAGTAACAATCCTATAGGACGGAGGAGGGATACCGAGCGGGCGGACTATCTTGAAGAGTACCTGGGATTGCAGCCTTAGAAGGCCCCGTGAAAACGGTCATGATTTACTTGATAAACTGAACCGGATCTATAAGCACCGTTTTGAAAGGGACCTTCATGTCTGTCCAGCCACTAGAAGGTTTGCAGGCGCTTTGCGCGAATTGTTACAAGGAGATTCATGGGAAGGAGCGGAGCGCGGCTTAATGATCGCTCTTTATAAGAGCCTTCCATTGCGCTAAACTGCTATGACCCTGACAACGGAGTCATTGTGATGTTTAGGCAGGCCGGTCTCTTCCTAAAAAGAGTTTGTCGTCGCCGCTTTTTATGGGAGAATCTCCCTAGTAATCGTAAGCAAATGGATAGTTTTCCTTTTGTGCCTGGCGCTGACACTTTCGATTGACGCCGTGGTTACGTTGTCCATACCAGGACGGTTCACTCTAGAAGCGACAGTAGGTAACTTTGTACTTGTCGCGCTTGGTCTTGTGTGGCTGGGTGCCCCTATCGCTTTTGCTTGGACACGTTTTCAAAGGGCAGCTATTGTGATTGGGCCCTTGTTGCCTTACGACGGCAACACGGTACACCGCATCAAGATTCTCAAATCAGGCTATGGTTCAACGCGAGTCAACCTATTCATCAAGCGGGTTGTCGATGATAAGAACAACAACGTTTTTCCAGTGACTAGCCATCTTCCAGTCGAGGTTAGATGGAACCACTATGATGAAACTAATCCTGTGTCTCTCTAATATCGGAGGACATTCCTGGAATTGCAACACTCTTCGGAACCGCTCAAATCAGAGACACGCCGTATTTCGACTTTGGGATAATGGGATCGAGGGAATTGGTTCCGATTGTCACTCTGGGTCCAGGACAGGAGCTTAACGTACAGGTCTGGGCGCTACTGGTAGCCAGAGATGAATACGACAAGGTGTCTTCACAATGGTTCAGAATCACCCAATCAGCAAATGGCGTATCATTCATTGTTGAAGCTAATGAGCCGCCATGTCTTGGGAACCCAGGCCCCCTTTTGCGCCATACCTAAGGACATGGCTCCTAAACGGGCGAGTAAGATCCGGGAGAGCGATATCGTTGGCCTGAAGTGCTTGGACCGACTGATGCCGTTGCTGGAACGTCTCCACGACGTTGGCCCCGGCCCGGCCTCGCCCCGGCGCTCGAAAGGTCGGATGCATCCATTACGGTGACCGCCGGCGACGCCCACGGGAGAGGGCGATGCTGAGGAGTGTCCGGCAAGCATCGCGGACTTCGCCGGCCCAGCGCAGGGCGGCGACGGCCTGGCGCTTGGAAGTGCGCAACAGGGGATAACGCGGGTCGACGGCAAAGTCCGTAAGGAATCGCAACCCGCGTCGCAAACGGTCCAACAAAGAAAAGTGCGGTAGCCCCGGATCCAGGAGGTCTTCCAGGTCATGGGTCTTGGGGACCGCGACGCTCCGTTCCTCAAGCAAGGCTTTCAGATACTTCTCGGCGGACTGTTGGCAATGAAAACAGACCTGGTCATGAAACGGCCCGCGGCGCCCGGCGAGTACTCCGGCGCCCTTGAAAGTCGTCCTCTGCTTTCCGCACCCGCTCGCGCGTCATCCTTTCCATAGAGGACCTTCCCCCTCGCCATGATCTCGGTCAGGAACGACTCGCGCTCCGCCAATCTCCAGGCCACGTTTCGTGGCTTGAGGACGACAAGGTCCATCGGGAACTGCGTCGGCACAGCGCACCGGATTTTGAATGCCTGATCGATTTGGTTCCGTGTCGGCATGACGACGAGGATATCCACGTCGCTGTCGGCGTGCGGCGTGCCGCAAGCGTACGAGCCGAACAGGATGATCTTGTCGGGCTGGAAGCATTCGGCGACCTGGCGGGCGTAGCGGCGGATCACGCACATAGGAATATCGGCCCCGCGATACCAGCGCTCCGGCAAGGCCTTCGACGATGTGCGGCGTTTTCCGATCATGAGGTCATTCTAACACAAAGGAGCCGAGGTAATTCGTCCGTTCCACCCGTTCAGCCGCAAGCCACCCCAAATGCTTTCCATTTCTTTCCACAGGGGGTCCGGCGAAATGGAGAGAACCAAATCGGAGGGGCTTTTCGGGCGAGACCGCCTAACCCTTTGAGGCGCGGGTTGGAAACCAATTCGTTTCAAGCTGGCGCTTCGGGGGGTGTGTGAGGGGGTGGAGAAACGATCTTTCCTAACGTCAAAAGCAACAATTTCTTCCGGCAAAAAAGATCGTTTCTCTACTGGTGACGGCCACGTGAATCGAAAAACGGCAACGTGAAACGAACCCGGAGAGGCGAGGATACCCCAGTAGATTGATCGTCATGCGCTTCGAGCCGTTTCGTTTCACGGCTTTGGCTGGCCGCTTCGATTCCTTTTGTTCCCTTCTTACAGGGTAAGGACTTACGTCAAAGCGGGGGTGTCCGAGGGGGCTTTGCTCCTAAAGTACTTGAAATGAAACACTTTCGTTTTATTTTGCCTAGTTTCGTTTCATTTGCTGCATTGGCAGGACTGCCGGGTTTTCCACCTTCTTTTGTTCCGGCCAGAAAACGGGATCAATTCCTAGCTCGCACTGCGAGTGAATAACGCTCGTGATATTGTAAGCAAGTAGCTTGGCCAGTGCTTCATTCTTCATGGCCGTATCCGTCCGCGAACGTATGTAGTCACCAAAAAGACGCTTGACTGAACTGAACACGCTTTCGACATTCGAGCGACGATGGTAGTGGTTCATGTATTCGTCACGCTTCAAGCTGTAAAAGTGAAACATCTTCTCGAACAGACCGCCAGCGCCACCGGTGGAATTACTCTTGAATGCAATGTACGGAACTGCGCTCTGAGCAAACGCCGCTTCGATATTTTCTACTGACAAATATTCCTTGTCTGCCGACCACTCTTTCGGCGTGAAATGCTCAGCGGTCTTCCTAGCCAGCTCTGGGAAAATCGGGCATTCATTCGTATGTCGGCCATAGATTGCAACGGCGCTGATAATGTGCGTCTTCACACCGACTGCTGCGTGAACCTTAACCCAGTCTCGCCCCGACTTTTCAACCCCGTACTTTTCGTCAAACCAGCGGACATGTCGCCCCGTGCTAAAGCCCGTAGCGTCGGCAGCAAATTGCGTTTCGACCGCCTTGAGAGGCGCGGCGCTCTGGCCGATCAGTGTGCAGAGGGGCGTAGTCAGGTCTTCGTTTTCCAAGAACGTATTGACCTTGTTGCAATGGACGGGCCGGCTGAGGAATCCGTCTTCGTGCGCGTCGTTTAAGTCGCAAGCAAAGCGGCGCGAACTAACTGTTGAATAGACCTTGTAAGTAGTGGCGAAGAGTCGATCCCTAAGCAGAACTGGTGGACGGCCAGTCTTTGCTGGCGCAGGTTCAGGAATGCCTTGGCACAGGTCATGAAGCAAGGTTTTGAACCGATGCTTTTCTTCCCGTTGCGCCAAGTTGTAGGCTGGCCAGTTTTGCGTGTAGATCTTCTTTTCGGCGAAGGCCAAAGTGCATGTTTCCGTCACGGTGCCATCACATCCCACTTCGCGTCTCAGAGTGAAGCGAACCGCGAAAATGTGCTTACAGCAAAAGCCGGTTTCCTGATGATCCGGGCAATTGCACTTCTCGTGTTCCAAATCAACGACGTATTTCTTGTCCGCGCTGGCTTGGGACGGAACGATCCAGTAGCCGTCTCGCTTCGTTACCTTGTGCAGCGCCGCGATAATCAAGCCGCGTTCTTCTCGTGCGTTCATTGACAAATCTCCCGAGTTGTCAATATCATACAGACAGCTTGTCGTCTTGTCAATGTGTTATTGACAATAATCTTAGAAATATTGACAAAGGCTTGTCTGGTGTGTCTATCTGGTATAGACTAAATGCATGAACACTGCCGACGTGATGAGCACTGTCAGAGAGATTTGGGAAACCAAAAAGGCCGAAGGGTGGACTATGGAGCGACTCGGGATAGCAATGGGATATCCCGAGAAATCTGCTCGCAAGAGCGTTTCGCAATTCCTCAAAAGCCAGCGCCCGCAGCACGCAACCGTCAATCGGTTCATGGAAGCCTTTGGTGAGACACTTATGGATCAGACAGCTTCTCCAGAAACGACCATGCCAACTACAAAACTTCGCGAGCTTCCTTACAATCCGATCCGCGCTACAGTCAATCGAGATGAATTTGCGAAACGAACAATCGTGGGCATACTCGAAAGTTATAACAGCAACTACGATGCTCTTGCTGAAGCTGTGCAGAACTCCATGGATGCACTGGAAGACGCGTCAGTTGATGGATTGCCTGGGCCATATCTGCTGGAAATCACCATTGACTTGAAAACTAACAGCATCACCGTCCTGGATACCGGCGTTGGAATGTCGGAAGATCAGATTTGCGAGGCATTTGCACCAGCTGCAACTTTTAAAGAATTGAATTATGCCCAATCAATTTTCACGAAACGTGGCGCGAAGCACGCCTATCGTGGATACAAAGGCGTCGGCCTCACTTTTCTCGCCTATGGGACAGACGATGTTTGGATGCATTCGGTCCGCAATGGCGAATTTGTTAAAGCACGAATGCGGCACGGCCGCCAATGGGTCGAAGGAAAGAATGAGACTGTGCCAATGCTTGAAAAAGACAACGCATCTCTCGGCCTAGATAGGTACAAGCGTGGGACAGCAATACGGCTAATGTTCTCGGCAAACACTCGCCCCGCCAACCTATATAGTTTGGGCGCATCGATTTCGATCTGGGAAGCGATTATTCGGACACGCACTGCGGCCGGGCAAGTGTCTTTGGGGCGTGATGCATTAGCGAACATCAAGGTCCGGCTTGTGCTGATCAAAAGCGATGGAACGAAAGAGATTAGAGATGTGTCCCCGGAGTTTTACTATCCTCATTTAGTGGTACGAAATCCCTCGTTTCGATTTCTTGATGTATGGAAATATCACCAGGACAACCCAAGCATTGGCGATATTCCTGCCAGCGCGAGACGGCAGGACGGAATTTATTTGCACTGGTCAATGGAAGAAATCAGCCGTCAAATTGGTTCAGAAAAAGAAGCTCAATTCCGGGATGAAATCAATAATCATTACCCCGATTTATACGCCTTTCGCCCGAATGATTGGACACGCTGGGCTGAGCTTAACAAAATCGCAACCGATCAAAATCGAACGCACTTTTTTTCAGCTGGCCTTGTGATCGCTGTTGATCGGCAAAGACTGGCCGACATTACACCGATCAAGGCTTCGCGGTGGACTTACGTTGCTGACAACACCTTTGTGTTATTTCACTTCGACAAGGCCAAGCCTGACTTGGGCCGAAAGACTATTCAATCGAAACTGATGGAGCTAGCGCAAGCTGCAGCCAACAGCGTAGTCCAGTATTTCGCCAATCAAAATACCTTCTTGAAGCCGGCCGGCGAGAGATCAACATCAGCGCAGCGCGATATTGAACTGCAGCATGAAGACTGGGTAGACAACGTAAAGGGGCAGGCTAAAGACAAGCCTCTCCGAATTGAGCCAGTTTCATATCTAAGCGAGCCGCTGACCGAACAAGACGTGATCGGTATCTTTAATCAGCTTTGCGCTCTTGGGCTCTTTCCTGGGCTAAAGATTTTTTCTACAAGTGCGCAGCATACCTACGACTGCTACATCAAGTTCGACTACAAGGGGGATCTGGATCGCCTCAGATACAAATCGATCAGCGACAATTCGCTCGGTCTTTCGAGCGACGTTCTTCCGACAGACGAGAAAAAATTCCAGACCAAAGGGCTTACCCTCGAATTTAAGAATAATCTTGAAGGGCTTATTAGCGACGTTGAAGACCCGCAGAAACGCAAGAAATTTAGCAACGTAGATATGCTGGTTTGTTGGGGAGCCGCAACCGAAAACCGCAAGGGGTATCATCTGATACCAATTGACGAAAACAATCTTGAGGAGCGGCGCTTTCCAGGGGCGACCCATTTACTCGCGAAGGACGACGAATCGCCCCACGTTATCCAAGTAGTTTTGCTTGAAGAAATCGTAAAACGAATCCAGGCTGGACAAATCAGACTTCCCCAGAACTAGGAGCAACTTCCCCAGACTAGGAGCATCTTGCCGACTGAAGGGTCAGTAAAAAGAGTGCTATCCTCCCGGTTTAACTGGATTGCGTGGCAAAGCCCGTTTCGTTTCAAAATGGCGACTTTCGTTTCATTTCGCTAAAAATGGGGGTTTAGGAGCAAAGCCGTCCGAGGGTTGAAATGAAATGAAACTGACGCTGAATCGGAGACTCGGGGCGCGGGATTTACCGGCCTACTAATTCAACGGCGGGTTCCGGAATCGTTTCCTTGGCTGCGACGGCCAGGGTGTCGGCGCCATTTCGGCCGGCACAGACCGCGGTTTCGAGTTGGTCTACCAAAACGGGATCCAGCCCTCCGCCGCCTGCGTTGGACTTGAGAATGGTCATGCAGGCATCTTCGGGTATCGCGGCTCGATAGGGGCGCATGCTTGCCAGCGAATCGTATACATCCGCGACCGCCAAGATGCGCACAAGAAGCGGAATTTGATCGCCCGTCAAGCCGTCGGGATATCCCTGCCCGTCCATGCGCTCGTGGTGCCAACGGATCAGAGGCAAAATCTCTTTCATGGAGCGCAGCTTTTTGGCGATTTCGTACCCTTCGACGGTGTGGTCTTTGATGCGATTGTATTCCTCGGCGGTCAATTTGCCGGGCTTGTTAAGAATATCGTCAGGAATGCTAATCTTGCCGATGTCGTGGAGCAGCGCTCCCTTGCGAAGCAGCTCCCGGTCTTGCTGGCAAAGGCCCACCTGATCGGCCAGGAGCAACGCCTTCTCGGCCACGCGCAACGAATGCTGGTTGGTAAAGGGGCTTTTGGCTTCAACCATTTGCGCAAAAGCCACCATGACGGCTTCAGCGGTTTCCAGCTCATCGGTTAATCGCTTTAGCCGCAAGAGCGACCGGCACCGGGCGAGCAACTCCATGCACTGAATCGGTTTGGAAATAAACTCGTCGGCGCCTAGGTCCCAGGCGCGCAACCGCGCTTCGAACGGGTCTTGGCCGGTAACGACGATAATGGGAATCAGCCGCGTTTGCGGATTCTGTTTAGCCCAGCGGCAGACATCGAAGCCGTTCATCCGCGGCAAATCGAGATCGAGAAAGATGAGATCGGGTGGATCGTCCGCCAGAGTCGCCAGCGCCTGGATCCCATCGGCGGCTCGTGAAACGCGATAGCCCTGCCCGGCCAATAAACCTTCCAACATGGCGGCGTTAGTCGGATGATCTTCGACAACCAAAATACGGTGGGTAATTGCTTCGGCCGCGGCCATGAACGACGGGCTCCTTGGAGTGACGGGTGGGGCATCCCTGCGCTGGGGGTCTATGGGAGGCTAGATTGCCCCTGGAAGCTTGTCAAACCAATGATGGGCCGGATTTCCCATTAAGCAAGAATTGGTGATAGAAATTGTGCCGACAGCGGAAAAGTGATTAATTGTCGGTTGTTCGTTGTTCGTTGTTTGTTTTTCGTTGCAAAGGCAAGCAAAAATTCTCTTAAGCACCATACTGAACATCTGCTGACAACGAACAACGAACAACGAACAACGAACAACGAACAACGAACAACGAACAACGAACAACGAACAACGAACAATCATCGCCATTTGAACCACCGCAGCGCCAGCGTGAAACAGACCACGGCAAACGCCGCCAAGATAAGTAGACGCCAGGCAACTTCCACGATGGAAGCGCCGTCGAGCATGACCTCGCGTAAAGCGTTATTCAACTGCGTCAAAGGCAAGGCCTGGATGAAAGGCTGCACGGCTTCGGGAAATCGTTTCGAGGAGAAAAAGACGCCGGAAAGCAACCACATGGGCAGCATTACCAAGTTCATGAGGCCGGAAATCGTCTCGGTCTTGTCCGAGCGGCAAGCTAAGAGCAAGCCAATTCCGGAAAACGCGCAGGCGCCGATCAGGACGACCAATCCTAGAGTGAGATAGCTCCCCCGGATCGGGACATCAAAAATGAGGCGGCCGGCTAGAACCAGCAGCGCCATCTCCGGCAGCATGAGCGCCATACGAGCGCTAAGAATAGCCAGGAGAAAATAACTGCGCTTCATTGGGGTCGCTAAGAGCCGCTTAAGCAGCTTGCGAACCCGCATGTCCACGATGACAAACCCAACTCCCCAAAGGCCGCCGCCCATCAGATTCATCCCGATGAGGCCGGGCAGAACAAAGTCGATGTAGCGATTGCCGGGTTCGGGATCCGTCTTTTCCTCGGTTATCCAATTTACTGCCAAACGGGCTCGCCAGCGCACAATGGCATCGTCGACTTGAAGATAAGCGGTTCGGCTTTCGGGCTGGGTCTCATCGTAGACGTACTGGTAACCTTGATCGGTCGGCACCACATAGAGCATAGTCTTGCCAGTCAGGCGCCGGCGCTCGCATTCGGCTGCATCGTGAATCTCGACAACTAGATGAGCCTTGTCAAGTTCCTCAGCCAGCTCCTCTGTCTGAGAAACGTTGTCAGAGCGTTGGATGTCTACAGCGGCAGGCTCGGGCTTCCGGTTCGAAAAGGCGATGCCCAACCCGATTGCAAGTAGCAATGGAAATCCATAAACCCAAAAGATTACTTCCGGCTCGCGGTAAAACTCGCGCAGCCGGGTCAAAAAGAGTTGCAAAAAAGAGTTCATTCAGATTTGTCGGGTGGTTCGTGGTTCGTGGTT
>JBJMQT010000128.1:0-22322 GCA_045802525.1 Gemmataceae bacterium | reverse complement strand
TAGCCAATTCGGCGGGCGCGGCGACGCGTCACGCTCCAGGCGACAGGCTTGAGTTACCCGAGGCCGAGAAGTCCCGATCGTCCCCAGCCCCGCAACCGTCCGGAGCTCCGAAGAGGCGTTAGCGGTCAGCGAAAGTTCCCCCGGCGATGTCCAACCGCAACCGGCCCGCTTTCGCTGCGTAAACAGGCACCGGCATCCCCCCAAAAACTGACCTTGACGTGTGGAGGACAGGGTCGTCACTTGGGCCAGAGGGTCAACGAAAGCGCACGAAAAGGCACCAAAAGCCACAAATGCTTTCCACAGGCCTGTTTTCCAGTGTTTTCGTGTATTCCCGTGGCTAAGATGACAGCCATCAAAAGGCGGTTCCATTTCCTGTTATCCCATCAAAGGAGTATCCCGTGGTCAGGTGCTTGCTGGCGCTTGGCTTGCTGACGGCTTTGACGATGACGTCGTCGGCTCCGGCTCAGGATGCCGCGAAGAAACCCCCGACGCAGAAGGAAATCGCCCAGTGGATCAAGGATCTGGGCAGCGACGATTTCACGACGCGGGAAAGCGCCTCCAAGAATCTCCGTGCCGCCGGCCCGGCATCAGAGTCGGCCCTGGAAGAAGCCTTCCGAAACGGTGAGCCGGAGGTCAAACGCCGTGCCGGAGAAATCCTGGAGGACTTTCGCTGGGGCATTTATCCCGATACGCCTGAAAACATTGTCGCTTTGATTGGGCGCTACAAGGACAACTTGGACCTCAACGTCAAAGCCCAGGCGGCACGGGACCTTTTCGACCTTGGCGGTCCAGGCCGAAAAGCTCTCGTGCGCTTGGCCCGCGCCGAGCCCGACGAAGGACAGCGCCGTCGTCTTTTTCAACAGTTAGCCGCTAATTTGCCTCAATCCATGCCGGGCATGCTCGTAGATGAACAATTCCCGCTCCTGGAGGAATTGCTCGTATTCAGCGCGGCCGCGGGCATAACCGAAGGCGCATCAAATTATGCGGCTTATTGGTTCCTCAAAGGCAAGATCGACGACAAGATCAAGGAGAATGAAGCCCGGCTAAAATTGGCCGCATCCGGAAAAGGGACTGAGGATTTCCTCATTTTTCTCTATCGCGCCAAAGCAGATTGGGAAAATGCCGTCAAAGCCGCCGATGCCGCCGGCAAAACGGAGATAGCCAACGGCATTTTGATAGACCACGGTCAATGGCCCAAGCTTGTCGCGCGCCAACGCGCCAAGCCGAAGCCGGCCCTGATTCCTGACATGGCGCTGGCCGCTGCTTGCCAGCGCTTGGCCGGCGATCAGGACGCCATTGAGAAATCTTGCCGAAACATAGCCAAGGTGGTAACGGACTTGCCGGAGAACGACCCAGCTCACTGGCTCGCCGCGAAAGCCTTATTCCTCAATGATCGGCCGGATGAAGCGCTGGCTATTTTGATCAAGAGCAAGAATTATTTCACTGCATTCGAGATCCTGGTCGCCCAGATGAAATACAAAGAGGCGTTCGCGCTAGCCGATAAAGCCTCGGCAAGCGATGTCAAGACTCGGCCCATGCTCGACCTTCTCCGTGCCCGCACGCTCCACCAACTCGGTGAAAAGGAACGAGCTCTTGCACTGTTTGACACTCTGTCCAGCCAAATCAGCGACGACACCCATGCTTCCTGGTATGAGGCCCTGGTAGACACCGAGAATCGCCTGGGTCTGAAGGATCGGGCGCTCGACCACGCCGCGCGGCTCCTGGCGACTACGAAGGTCGTGGGTCTCCACGCTCGCTTGCTCACCCGCATTTACCGCGATCATGGCGCCTCCGCCGCCGCCTGGTGGTTCTTGTTCCGAAAGCAAAGTCCACAGGAAAAGCCGGCCGCGGCCCTAAAGCACGTTGATGCCCTTGTTGCAGGCAAGGTCGGCGCCCTGGAGTTGACGGCGCTTGCTGAGAGCGTGGACAAGTACGTTAAAGAGATGAATTCCAAGGACGCGGCTCGTAGCTTTTTAGCCGTCAGTGAGACCGCTGAAGCACTGGGTCGGGATGACCTCCGCAAGGCCTACCTGGAAAAAGCTCTCCAGGTCGGCAAGACTCCGCTTTTGTTGCTTCGTTTAGGCGATTACTTTGCCGAGGGGAAGCAGTGGGACAAGGCGGCCGATGCTTACAAGGAAGCCTGGGAGCAAGACAACGCGCAGCAGTTGCCGCTTTTTCTGCGCGGATGGGCGCTCACTCGAGCCGGTCAGAACAAAGTAGGCAAACGGTTGATTGAAGTGTCCCACTGGTTGCCGCTGGGCCAGGACTATGGTCGCTCTTTATTCGCCGCCCAACTTGAAAAACGCGGGTTTCCCGACGAAGCTCGTCGCGAGCGAGAGCTGATCCTGGCCATCGGTCAGCCCGCCTCGCTGATTCGTGGCCAAACCCTACTGCAAATGATGAAGGAGAGGCTGGAAGTTAAGGATTTTCTCAAGGCGGCCGATCTTCAAGAAGCGGCTATGCTGCCCGTCCTGGGCAGCCATGCCAACTTCATAGAAGGCAGCGCCTTGGTGATCGTGCCTTACCGCGTCCACCAATTGCGAGCCCGCGGTTTCTTAGCTGCGGGCAAAATCGACGAGGCGCTTAAGGAAGCGACGGCGTGCGAGGCGATTTTGCCTGACGCCATTGAGCCGGCCCTGCGACTCATCCCTGAACTGGAGAAGCGGGACCGCAAGAAAAAAGCCGATGATATTTTTGCCGGGTTGCTCAAACGGCACGAGCAGCACTGCAAGGACTACCCAAAAAGCGCCATCGCCCATAACACGCTGGCCTGGTTTCTAGTCAATTGCCATAGAGAACTCGATTTGGCCCTCGATCATGCGATGCAAGCGACCAAGCTGGCGCCTGAACGTGCCGGCTATCTCGATACCCTCGCCGAAATTCATTTCCAGTGCGGCGACAAGGACAAGGCTATCGAGGCTATCAAGAAGAGCATCGCCTTGGAGCCAAAGCGAGCGTATTTCGCCAAGCAGTTGAAACGCTTCGAAGCCGGGGATCCAAAGGCGGAATTGCCTCCGGGCGAAGAGTCCAATTGATCTGGCATACGTTGCAAAACCCCTTTCCTTGGGTAAGGCGACCAATTGCATTGGAAGCTGGCCAAGATTACGTTTGGCCATGCAACCCGCGTTGATCAGGTTAGTGCCGCGGGCAATCCCCTAGCAAGCGAATCAGAAATGGTTTCCATGAATATCATCGGGTGGTTTGCAAAACTATTTGGAAAAAAGAATGAAGGGAAGTCGGACGCTACCGGGAAACTGATGGAGGAATGGGATGATGAAAAATCAAGGCTTCTAGAGAAAACCCTAGGAAAAGAACATGACATGGTAATGCATGCGCTCATTCCCTACCACATTGGTGGCAGCCTCGATCTTTATTACTATCCCAATGGCATACATGGGACCGCAGTCGCGACCAAAGAGCTCTCGGAAATGTCGAATGAAAGTTCATCGAACGCAATCTCTCGCTCGTATGAGTTGGAAATGTTCACGAAACACCGCCTATCTCTTGATGACGCGAAAGACGAAACGACGGCGTTTGGTAGAGCCCATTCGAATATCAACGCCGTTCTTAATCTCATTGCTCGATATAGCGAGACCGCCAAGTTGAATCCCAATGACACTTGCGAGTTCCCTGAAGATATGGAGGTGGTTGGTGGCAAGTGCCTCATCTTCGATGGATACGCTCGGTGGCATTCAGATCATCGGGGGAAAGATTTCGGCTTACTAGCAGTAATTGAGATTTTTCGATCCGAAATGGATTACGCGAGGGAGGAAGGTGGGAAAAATCTAATCAAGAGGCTCAAGGAAAGTGGTTTCTATCCCTATTCTGATCTCGATCGTGAGCCAGTAGCCTAACGACGAAGCGCCCGAATTTAGTGGGATTGGGCCAATAAGTCAAAGGCCCGCTCGGCCGCATGTAAGAACCTAAGGGCAGCCCGGTGGTTTTTTTGGCCGATGTGGATAGCAATTTCCTCTAAATCTTGTTCGGCTCGAGGGGTACGAATAACCTGGTTCATGTACTTGCAGGACTCGCCAATCGATCGCGCACTCGTTGACGCAACTTGTCCCAATCCCCGGCGGTCATCGGAGTACCCGGGCCGCTGTCCAAGCCTTCCTGGAGTAAGTCTTCAACCCTTTCCCGCGCTTGCCTTTTCTCCTCCTGGTTCAGAAGAGATTCGATGAACTCACTTAAGCTTGGAGTGCGGCCTAACGCGATTTGGCTATCTACAAATTGCTTCAGTCGTTCAGGCAACGAAATAGTAATCGATGTAGTTTCCATGATGGCAGCCTACATCAACTAAGTGTGCCTGGTCAAGATCGCCGGTCTTTTGGGAAGCACCACTATGCCGGCAGGGATGATCGGGGCTGAGTCTTTCGAAGCTCCGGCTATTATTCGCCATTCCTAGTTGGCCTATGCGGCAAGCTCGTCGAAAAAGTAAACTGCGTGACTTGAATAGTGAGCTCGGCATTGACGTCGGGCTTGCTCATGGGCCCAGGCAAGGATGCTCGGATGATACTCCGAAAAGACAAACTGTCGCGCAGGGCATGGCTTGTCCTATCGTTGGGCCTTTTGCTGCTTTCCTTGATCCAAAAACAAAGTATCGCCGCCGGTCCACCCGGTGAGCAATCGCGGTCAAAAGACGGAGCCATCCCGCCGCCGGATCCGCCTCCTTCTCTGCCAACGGCGCCCACCGTGGAATCCAGCCAAGTGGATGAAGATCCGCATGCGCTCGACGAAGATCCGCCCGAAAGGCCCCCGGCAAACCCGCTTCGAGAACTACGTCAGATCTGCAAGCAAGCCCGCGACCAATATGCGGCCATGGATTCACACATTGTTCGCCTGCGCCGGCGCGAGCAAATCAACGGCAAGGACCACGCCGAAGAGGTCATTGCGCTCAAGTTTCGCAAGCAGCCCTGGAGCGTCTATTTGAAATGGCTCGGCCAAGAGGGGAAAGGGCGGGAAGCGGTCTATGTGAAGGACCATTACGACAACAAGATTCATACGCTGCTTGCGGATGGCGACCTTGGGCCTTTGCCCGGCGGCCGGCGCATGGCTTTGGCCCCGGACAACCCGCTGGTTATCGCAGCCAGCCGGCACAGCATCACTTCCGCGGGAATCGGCGAACTGATCGAGAATTTTACCAAGCTCGTTGAAGCCAGTGCTCGTCAGGACCAGAGCAACCCTATTCTGACTTATTTGGGTCGTCGTAAACGACCGGAATTCACGCACAGTCTCTTGGCTTCGCTGCAAACTCTCGCCTCCAGCGAAGATCCTGCTTTGCCGCGTGGCGGGCAAAGGCTATGGTTTTTTGATCCCAAGAACCGATTGCCGGCATTGATCATTACGCGTGACGACCGTGGTCATATCGTCGAATACTATTGCTACGACCGCTATCAGCTCGGAGTTAAACTCGACGATGAGGATTTCAACCCGGACAAACTTTGGGGCCAGTCGACGCGGCCCGATAGGAAGGAATTGCCCTGAAAATGGGGCTGTCACATTGGCAGCTAGGCAATAGACAGTGGCAGGTTTTCCGTTGCCTGAGGCGCCATTTCGCGGTTAACCTTGCTTTCTTGAGAAACGAATACTCTACTTAGATAAGAGGTTATGTCAGGCGCCGTCCTTCCCATTGACTAGGGCATGCGATTTGCTCGTTTGCACCGCAACTGTTGATAGGTCACGGAGGCGCCGCGGGAGAGCCCGGGGGAAAGGGACGGAAAGATGAGGTAAGCGGCATGCAGGCGGCTCCCCAATTCCAAGACTACTCGATCCTGATTACGGACGATGACCGTAATTGTCGAGAAGCTCTCCGTGAGATCATGGAGCCGCAGGGCTTTCGCATTTTCCTCGCGGAATCCGGCGAGGAAGCATTGGAAATCACCCAGGCGGAGCCAGTTCATCTGGCTATCCTGGATATGCATATGCCCACGTTAACAGGGCTGGAGACTCTAAGCTTATTGCGGCAGATGCGAGCTCTCTTGCCTTGCATTCTAGTGACCGCGGACGTCACCGAGA
The DNA here is from genome assembly GCA_045802525.1 of Gemmataceae bacterium. Taxonomy (GTDB): domain Bacteria; phylum Planctomycetota; class Planctomycetia; order Gemmatales; family Gemmataceae; genus JBJMQT01. The sequence continues at coordinate 16,307 of JBJMQT010000128.1, read as the reverse complement.
GCTTGATGCGTCAGGCCTGGCAAGCCCGGGCCTACAGCGTCATCCCCAAGCCGGTCAGCAAGAACGTCGTGATCCACACCGTGGTTCGAGCTTTGATTCGCGTTTACGGTGAGATCCGGCATGATGATTTACCGAACGGTTAACCCACTACGAACCCTCTACTAGGAGCGATGACGGCATGAAAGTCGTACCCCTCAATGACAAGATCGTGGTCAAACGTCTGGAAGCGGAAGACAAGACGGCCGGCGGCATCGTCTTACCGGACGCCGCCAAGGAAAAACCCAAGCAGGGCAAAATCCTGAGCCTGGGCGACGGCAAATTGCTGGACAACGGCAAGCGCGCCTCTTTCCAAGTAAAGGAAGGCGACCGCGTCCTATTCACCTCCTACGCCGGCACCGAAGTCTCCCTCGACGGCGAAGAGTATTTGATCATGACCGAGGACGACATCCTCGCAGTTGTGGACTAGCCGACCAAGTAGAAAGCATTAAGACCCCGCGCAAGTGTGTCGCACTTCGCGGGGTCTCATTTTTTCCGATCGTTCATGATTAATTCAGTTTGGCACAAGCGCGGCGCCATTGAAGATTTTCTAGGCTCCGGCCCTTGGATAAGATAAACTCCAACCGTACGCAAAATATCGCCGGTTAAGAACAATCGCAAAAGGTTTATTGTTTCCTTAATTTCGTCCTTTGCCATGCCATACGGTTTTCCTTGTCCCAATCCCGCCTGCCCGCATGTTTTTCAAGCCGACGCCGTACGGCGTTCCTCCGCACTGACCTGTCCCAGTTGCGGCCATGTCTTTCAATTTCGCCAAAAGCCGAAAGCACAGGCCCAGAATCGAAGCTCTAAAGGCGCCCTGCCGGCGCAGACGCCAGTCAAGGCAACGGCGGCCGAGCAGCAAAAAAGTGCGAATACGAATCAGATAAAGGCAAAAAGCGTGGCTCTCGCCAGCCCAGTGGCGGCGCCTGCGCAGTCCGAACCGCCGGTTGATGCCTTACCCCTAACTTTTGATTCCCGCCCACTGGTAAGGCTCCCCAAGCGCCTCGGCGTCCGGCGAACTTGGAGGCCGAGCCGGCTTTTGGCGCTCCTGGTCATCGTCGGGGGGCTTGGAGGAGGATTGGCGGCGGTGTTCTACCAGTTCCGCGATCAACTGGACTGGGACTTTTTTGATTCTCAGGCCGCTCAAGAAGCGAAGAGCTTTAATTATCGATTTAGGTTGCCTAACCATTGGACGCGCCATCTGGACATGGAATTGGCCATGAGAGGCAGCGGATTAAAGGTCCGCCTGGCCATGCGCCGAAATCAGCCGGCTTCGATGCTGGCCATTGTGGCTCGTGACTTTGAGAAGGAAAAAAGTTTGCCCGATGCCAACTTGCTCGATGAGATTCTGCGCGGGCTGGCCAAGTATTTTCAAAACTTCGAATGGCAAAAGAAAGAGGACGGATCCCTTGGAGGGCGGGAAGCCCGTTCCATTGCCTTTCAGGGGGACGAAAACGGCTTCACCGTAAAAGGCGAATGCGTAATGGCGACCCATCAAGGCTATGCCTACTGGTTTCTTACTTGGTCGCCGTACAACGAGCAGGAAGAAGCCCAAGGCGAGTGGGTAAGTATCCGCGAAGGATTCGAGTTTCTCAATCGTCGTGAGGGTTGGACGGAAAAACCGCGCAAGCGCTTGGCTGTCTCGGGAACCAAGGCTCCGTTTGTCCTTCGCTATCCCGATGGCCTTTGGGAGAAACAAACTCTGGAAGGCTACGATAAGGCGGCCGACCTCGCTCTACTAGGCACCGACCCCGCGCCTAAGGATGCAGGCATTCGCCACGATGCCCGCCGCGCGGCCACGTTTCAGGTCTTGATACTGCCTAACGAGGCGGACTTAAGAGCAGGCATCGCGGCCCTGGAAAAACACCTGGTCAACAAACAAAAGGAGGATAATTTCCCCAAGACTCAGCTAGAAGCAATAGAAGAAGACCACGGAGGGATTGATCATGAAACCAATTTGGGCGACATGCCCGGCTGGGTTAAGACGGTTCGCATGAAAAACAGCGAAACGCGCGAACGATTCGTTCTCTTGGCGATTGCCCCGCTTGACGATCAAATGCTCGCAATAATCGGCGAGTGCGATTGGCAGCGACGGGCATTTTGGGAGCAGGAATTTGAGGATTTATTGCGGAATTTTGAACGCAAGAAAACCAAGCCGCCAGAGCCGAGCAGTCCCTAATGCGCGCTCAGCTCCAAACGATCACATTACCGCAAGCGGTTGCCGCTTGACATTGTCTCATTGATTCGCCGGGCATTTCGATTTCAAGTTTCTCTCATGGACCTTCACCGTTGTCGAGTCGTGTTGGTTCGTCCCGAGGTAGCCGGAAACCTGGGTGCGACCGCTCGAGCCATGCGTAACTTTGGCCTGTCCGATCTTTGCTTGGTCGCCCCAGTAGCGAGGCCGGACGATCGCCAGGCCCGCCAGCTTTCCACGCACGGGGAAGGCATTCTGGACAAAGCGAATATTGTCCCTGACCTAAGCGCCGCGCTGGCCGATTGCGTCTTGGTTGTGGGGACATCGGCGCGCACGGGCGGCCCCTTTCGGGGACAGTCTGTTGGCACGCCGCGGCAAATTGCGCCTGAAATAGTCGGCAGTATGGCACATGGCCCGGTTGCTCTCGTCTTCGGTCCCGAGCCAAGCGGGCTGACCAACAAAGAGGTGACGCGTTGCCACTTTCTCATGCATATACCGACCGATTTGACGTACGGGGCTCTCAATTTGGCCCAGGCCGTTGCCATTTGCTTGTATGAGATACGCTGCGCTTGGCTTAGTTCGTGCGAGAACGCGGTTTTCGATTCCGTGTCCGTTCCTTTTGCCGACTTCGAGAGGGCCTTAGTCCATCTGCGCACTGCTCTCCAGGACATTCATTTTCTATATGGCGAAACAGCTGATTCGCTCATGCATGGACTTCGGCATCTAATCGGGCGCGCCAAACCGACCCCGATGGAGATTGGCATTCTGCATGGGTTGGCCAGGCAAATCGAATGGATTGCAAAGCAGACCGCAGGCAGCCGAAAAAAGGATTGAATTTCGGCAATGGGACATGAAAAGGGACTGGGGAGGAGGCAACCGATTGAGTTGGGCGAAGGCGATGTTTCGGCTCAACGACGGTTGTCCCCTCCTGCCAGCAGCTCCTCGAAGCGACGAGCAAACGCCCGAAGGCGCTCCCCTGGGCGATGGGCGATTTTTGGGCGAAACGCAAAAGGGCGACACGGCAGGCTCGCACCATGCCGCGCAAGCACCCTGGGCGATCCTGGGGTGCGAACCGGGCACAAAACCCGGTTACAAATCATACCGTTGGGCGCCTTTAGCGATTCTAGGAATTATGACGTGGAAGTGGCTTTAGCGAACGATATGCCGAGAGTCAGTTGGCACAATTCTTGTGTAGCAAGAGGTGTGCTTTCAATGGCTTATGTCGATATTCATTTAAGATTTCAGATTAATAAATAATCGGAAAAACGCCGGATTTTTCGGGTGACTGCTGAATTATCCGGCAAAATGCCGTTATTCGTTGGCGCGTTTCGTAGGGAGTTTGGCGAGTAAGATATATCGCCCCGGTTTCACTTCGCGGCCAGTCCAAAGTCCCCTTTGATGTTGCGCCAGCAACTGTGAATATGGTTAGCCGGGTTGCCGGCCGAATCGGCCTGCACGTTTAGAAACTCGATCACGAATGTTGGCCCTTGCACACGGTAGGTATGCTTTTCTCCATCGGCCGTTTCCCCCGCATAGGCGAAGTAAACCTTTTCCAAACCGGCGTCTTTGACTTCTTTCAGTTCCACATCAGCCACTTCTGGCGGAAGGCGGTTGGCATAGGAATCTATCAGCCTTTGGAGCAGATCCCGCTGCTTGGGCGTCATCTTTTCAGCACTCAGTCCGCGCGGCGCGCCAACGGAAGGAGCGGCTTTGCCTTGCTCGATCTCTTCAAACTGTTTGTCCTGGTACGCTGCTTTATGCTGGCTCTCGTCGAGCGATTTGAAAAGGTCCTTGGCCAGATCTTCGGCTTCGGGCAGGGTGCGCTGCCCTTTCTTGGGTCCCGCTTTGATTTCGGCAGGATTGGCGCCAAAGAAAGTCGGCGTGGCAGCCAGGACCTTGCCGCCGTCGACAACAAAGTTTAAAGCGAGGTGATGGCCTTCAACGCGCCAGCCCCATCGCGCGGTTTTTGACGGCGTGCCGAACACACTGAAGAAATACCACCCTGGATCGCGCACCATGGCTCCGCCCTTCTCCAATTCGCGGAGGATCAGTTCGAGGCTCATGATCGTCGTAGCTTTTGTATAGCCTTCCGGGCTTGTCCCCGCTTTGACGAGCTCCATGGCTATTTTGCGCTGATCATCCGACATATCCGCCAATGGCAAGCCCTTGCGTGTCGGTTTTTTTTCCCTGTCTTGAAGGGGCACGAAGTGCCAGTTGGTCCGCTCCTTGTCATCAAACTCGAATAACCCTTTGGATCTTTGTTCCGCGCTCAGGCTTTCCACAAGCCTTTGGGCGCTGCTGGTCATTTTGACTCCGGTGCTTTCCGTGGCCTGGTTAACGTAGGCGACACCCACGAGAAAAGCGGCACATATTACCGCGAGCAGCGCGCGATGCAGTTTCATGAATTAGCTCCTATGCCGGCGAGCCGAGGAAAGTTATTCCGAAGGGATTAAACCAGAATCGTAGGGCAAACGCACGGATAAAATCAGGCGACGGGATCGAGGAAAGTATGCGAGGAAAGGGCCTGGGGTTCGTTCTTATCGATGAGGAAGAAATGGCTACCGGACAATAGGATCTCATCGCCCGATTTAAGTGAGGAGGGCCGGCTCAGTTTCGCGCCATTGAGGTAGGTCCCGTTTTTTGAAGCAACATCATGCACTTCACAGTGATTGCCGGCATGCACCAAGACCACACAGTGCCGGCGTGAAATGCAGCCGTCTTCGACAATGATGTCGCAATCCGGCGCTCGGCCGATCATGTTGACGCCCACTTGGAGCGGAAAGGCTTGGCGGCCGTCGCTCAACCAATATCGGCCGTTTACGCTCGATCTAATGTTTGAACCGGCCTGGCTTGCAAAAGGGCTGTTTGCCGATTTGTCTACCGGACCATGGCGCTGGAAAGCTATCGTGTGATCCCCACACGCATCGAGAAGGGCCTGGCGCGCATGCCGGAATCGAAGCCGCCTGGGCGGCTCAAGGTGAACGCTATTGAGGCAAGAATCTCCCATGGCCGAACTCGGACAATGGGGCGCGTCTACGAGTCAAACATCGTCAATGCTATTGTCTGAGTTTAAGGGGTCAAGAACAAAATGGACGGCTTAAGGAGAATAAGCGGCGCAACTGGCAAACTTTAGGGTCAATTCCACGTCTGCTTGCCCGTCAGGGAAGCGAAATCTCCAGGATTTCATAGCGCATAATGCCGCGCGGCACCTTAATCTCCGCAACTTCTCCGCATTTCTTTCCCAGGAGCCCTTGCCCCATGGGGCTGCTCGTCAGAATCTTGTTATTCTCGTAGTCAACTTGACCCGGCCCTACCAGCTGATAGGTCTCCTCGTCGCCTTGGTCCAGATCTTTCACTTTGACACATGAGCCGAAAACGACCGTGTCCTTGGGCAAGCTGGATAGGTCGACTATGTAGGCGCGCGCCAGTTCATCCTTGAGCTTGTCAATCCGGGCTTGCAGCATCCCCTGATCCTCGCGAGCGGCATGATACTCGGCGTTTTCGCTGAGATCGCCCATTTCCCGGGCCGTCGCGATGCGTTTGGTGACCGCGATCATTTCCTGGTTCTGCATGCGATCCAGGTCGGCCCTGACCTTTTCATAGCCTTCCCGCGACATGGGGATTCGTTCATCTGCCATGGCTAAAAAATCCTGTCATGAAACAAAAAAAGGAACAACTCGTTCCGATGAGGGCTGCAAAGCCTAGCACAGGTCTATCGTTATCGGGGCAAAAGAGCGGACATCTTTGTCCTTACTCTCCTATCGCTATTCCCGACTGAATTATCTTGGCGAGCCCTTCCGCTGTTGTAAAGGGGAATGCGGCGGGAGGGATCTGAAGATGGAGGATGGAGGATGGAGGATGGAGGATCGAGGATCGAGGATCGAGGATCGAATGGTCCTCGTGCCCAAGCTCTGCTTGGGCACGCACTGCCGCGAAGCTCTGCTTCGCCTCCGAACCGATAGGCCAGATCGCCATCCTCGATTCCTCCATCCTCCATTCTCCATCCTCCATCCTCTATTCTCCCCCCTGCATCCCACCACCCGCCTCCTCATCTACGACGCTTCGCAGTATCTCCCGTTTCCAGTCCGACTGGTGAACGGGCCAGCCTTGCACGGTCCAACCATCCTGACGGACGCGGTGAGGCCGGCTGTAATAGTTGACATATTGCTGGCAGCGTTGCTCCGGAGGGGTTAACTCGCGCCGGACGGGCCACGCGTTGCTGCGCCTGCGGTGAATGTGATTGTTGTCCACTATCGTGATGATGCAGGGTTCGGGGAGGTCCAAAAGACGCAGGGCCAATACTTCGTGGCTCGCCGTCCGATAACGCTTTTTGAGCTTCAAGAGATCGTAACCTACAGCCGCCGCGTCCGACTCTAGCCATTCCATTGGCACAAGCAAATGGTGAGCCAAGAGGTTAGCCAAAGACTCACCAGCCATGGCTCGCGTTTGGCCGGGCTCAACGCCCAGGCGTTCTAAGATTTGGGCCTTCAGATGTTCGCCGATTTCATGAGCAACCGTCCACTGATGGCGTTCCTCGGTCGGCTCAGGGCGCAAGAAAATCTGCTTTTGCCCTCCCGACCGCTGCGCGCGACCGCGCTCGGGTTGCCGGCCATCCAGACACACTACCATTCCCAAATGCTTCTGGGCCAGGGCGATTGCGTCGATTGGCGGCTCAAGAATGCCGGCGCGATCGAGGAGGTCATTTACTATTCGATCTATAGTCTGATGCACTTCTTCGCGCGAAAGATCTTCGCTCATAGTAGGTCCTCTACCAGGCGGGACGCCTACTCTGTATCGAATTGATAAAGGGATCTCAAGGTGCGTTGTCAGTCCGCCTCACGGCGTCCAATCCATCTGAGGCGTGACCGAGGCGCAGAACTCCGCCAAGAGTTGAGCGGCACTCTGAAGGTCGTGGAGGCTGACTACCTCGACGGGACTGTGCATATAGCGGTTAGGAATGCCGATAAGCGCGGCCGCGACACCATCGCGGCTTAATTGAATAGCGTTGGCGTCGGTGCCCGTGGCGCGGGGCACGCCCCGGACCTGCACAGTGATTTCCTTGGTTTGCGCCGCAGTCTGTAGGCGCTCAAAAACGCGCGGGTTGATGTTCGGACCGCGAAAAAGGACGGGACCGGCGCCGAGCTTAGTGTCCCCGACCGTCTTCTTGTCATTGCTGGGCGTGTCGGTGGCATGGCAGACATCAACAGCGATGCCGACAGCCGGATGAATCCCGTATGCGCTTGTCGTCGCTCCGCGCAGCCCGATTTCCTCTTGAACCGTCGAAACGCAATAAACCGCTGCTTGAAGGGCCCTGCCCTTGAGTAGGCGCAACGTCTCCATGACCGTCCAGAGGCCCACCTTGTCATCCATTCCCGGTGAAACCGCCAGCCCGTTGCGCAATTCCCGATAACCCAGAGCGAAGGTCACGGGATCGCCTAGCCCGACTAACTGCTCGGCTTCCTTGCGATCCTTGACGCCGATGTCCAGCCAGAGATCGGTGAACAAGGGCACTTTGTTTCGTTCCTCGCTGGTCAACAAGTGCGTCGCTCGCCGCGCCACGACAGCGGTAAGCGGGCCGTTCGCCGTCCAGACGGTGAGGTTTTGTCCCAAGAGGATTTGGATATCCCAGCCGCCGATCGGCTGCACATACAGGAAGCCGTTGTCATCGATATGCTCGACCATTAGTGCGATTTGATCGCAATGGCCGGCGAGCATGATGCGCGGGCTCCCGGCTGGATGCAAGACGGCCAATACGTTGCCATGCCGATCCGTCCGGACTTCGTCGGCATAGGACTTGGCCCACGTACGAACTACGTCCTGGACGGGCCGCTCAAAACCGGATGGACTAGGGGTTTCTAAAAGGTTCTTGAGAAAGGCATGGGAGGCGTCTTCCATCGGGGCCCTCAGCGCTGTAGAGACAAGGAAAAGGACGCAAGCCCACGCGTAGAGCGCGTGGGCTTATTTGGTTATCCTAGGCTCGTACCGCGGGAAGGCCAACGGAACTTCAGCGTAGGTCAGGCTTTCGAACCCGATCTACACTGGTGCGCTGCGAATTAAGGCTTCGTCAAGGACGCTTTGCGAAGTTGGCTTACTTCTTTCCACTCGGTGTAGAGGCGCGGTTGGCCGGCATCCGAGGTTTGGCTGTAGACGCGAACGCGCGTGCGGTCGTCATGGTTTCCCATGCTAGCCAATTGCTGATCTTGTCCGTAGTCGGAGTGATTGGGCCAACCGAAGTTGCGCAGTTCACGCCCCCAGGCGGCGGAAATCAGCTGAGAGGCGTTGAGCTTCTCGTTGCCTCCACCGGCCGGGCGATGGCGCGCCAGAATGCGCGTCACTCGGTCGCCTTCAAACCAGATCATGAGCGCGTCGTATGGACTTTTCTTAGGCGGATACAACACAAGGTCTACCTTGGGCGCCGTCACCGGCTTGGTAACTTGCCAGGCTTTCAATAAATCTTCGCGTGCTGTGCTGAGCGCGCATTTCTCCGGACCGCGAGGAAGCAATCCCAGGGGTGGCAGCGGGGCGCCGTCGGCATAGTCGACAGGACAATTAAGAAGCATTACGTCGGCTGTGGCGCCGTCGGATTGAAATGTCATACGCGTCCCATCGTCCTGCCAGCTATAGTTTTTGAGGGTGCTCGCATTGGGTTCGAGGTCGCTCCAGAGCAAACCGGACGCCGATGGCGACACTATGGGCGCTCCACCGAGTTTCTTCCAAGTTTTCAGAAGGGCCTCGCTCCATAGGGCAACATTGGCCGCCGGGCCGCGCTGGTACCGTATGGTCGCTTCCGCTAGCTTGTTGTTTTCATCAAATCGCAGAACCACCTGACGTACCACGGACGAAGCGGTCTTGGGAGCATCGCCGGCGAAAGTGGCTAGCAGGCCTCCAGGAAATTCCCGCACGGCAACGCTAGATCTTTGAGGCAGAGCCGCCTCCGCCTCTTTTCTAGATTGACCTAGGCGAACGCCTTCCAACTCACGCGGCAATCGACTCAAAGGCTTTCCCGCCTTCATGCGGGCTTTCCTTTCTTCCTGGTCAAAACTTGAGCCGGACGCTGTGCTTCCGAAGGAGCCATCACGGGCGTTTTCGGCCACAAGCTCCAGCGGCAAATTTTCGGAGTGAGGCAACTTAAGGGTCAGGCGTGTGCTTTGATCCTGCCAAACCACTGAAAGAAAGCCCGATTCCTTGTCGTCGACTTCTTCGATTAGCCCGGGACCATATTTCTGCCAAAGCGACAGCGCCAGTTGATGCAACGGCACTGAGGCCTGCTCGCGCTCATAACGGATTATGACTCGGGCTACCCCTTCCTGCCCCCGGTCGCGCTGAACCAAAATTTGACTGGGAGGTGTAGCCCCCAGAGGATTCTTGATTTGGATCAAAGATTCAGCTCTTTTACTTTGTACGGTATCGCCCCGTTGTTCGGGCGCTAGTCGCAGCCGGTTCTGCTCAAAACTCCGATCAAGATGCACCACCCCAAAGTCGCGCGACACAGGACCCCAGCTCGCGGACGAGCCGTTTCCTTTGCTGGAGCCGTCCGCTTGTATAAACGTGACAAGACCGCCTATGACTGAGCCGTGAGGCATCAAGGTCACTTCGCAATTAACACCGCCCGACTGATAGGTTCGCCGTAAGCGCTTCAGGCCGGTTTCCGTGTTGCTTCGCGTCTCGGCTTCTTCCAGAAGCGTGCTCAGTCGACTGGCTTCGGGCACAACTTCGCTGATTTTGGGCCGGTAAAAGACCGCGACCCGCTCCAACTTTCCGGAGGGATGGAAATAACCGACGACTGCCTGACAACCTTCGTGAGGCACCGGCAATTCCAGCAAGTCCAGCGCTCGTGCGGTGTTTTTGGCCACAACCGCGCAGCCGTTAGCAGATGGGCCAAAGATGCTGTGAATCTGATTAATGGACGCGTCCACCGAAAGAAAATCAAGCGGAGAAGGAACGACGTCCCAGGTCGCCAAGGCGGATTCTATGGTTTCGGCTAATTCGGGATCCTTGCCTTTTTTGAGCAAGGGAGCGGCGGCGGCAAGGGCCCCGCGCCCGTGGCCGAGAAGGGCCGCGCCCAGAGCGCTTCGTTTAGCTTTGTCGGTGAGGATTTTCTGTAATTGCTGATGCAGGCTAATGAGTTCGTTGGCGCCTTGCGTGTCCCCGATAGCCAGCCGGTATTCGCCGTCCAGCTGCATCAGGCTCACCAATCGTGTCCATTCCAGCGGATAATTACGCTCCAGGTCCAAGGAAGCAAATTCCCCCTTCTCGGATTTGCCGGCAAGTTTGTTGGCGGCTTCTAGGTCGCCTAACCGAGCTACGTGCAAGGCGGCTTCCGCGTCCACTCCATGCTCGCTCATATAAGGCGGCAAACTAAACCCGGCCGATTCCGAGTATTTCGATTCTTGCCACACAGGAATAAATCGCGGAAACCGGAGTTCGGGAAGCAAAATAAACGTGATGGCTCCCTGGCGAAGCAAAGCTTCTTGTCTTTTGACCCGCGCTTCATGCTCGTCCGACAGCTCCGCTAACTCGCTCCGAGGTTTGACAAGAAGATCCGGCAAAGAAACATCGCCGGAATCGCCGTTTGTCTCCGGCGCGTTGTCTGAGCCACAACCCATTGCCCCGAGTATTACCAAACAAAGAAGTGTCCCAGAAAGCGACCTGACCATCATTGCTACTCCTAGCCACCAAATTAGAAAAGACAGGAATCTTCGAGTCAGCGTCAAAATATAGGTCCAAAATCTTCTTTATGCTGCCGACTCATCAGGCAGAACACTTAACAGTTTTGGCAATTATTCCAGGGGCAGAATTGACCTGTCTTTCCGGTTAGCCAATAGCAAGCATTCGCGTTTGTTCGGACCTCGCACTTGGCCCTCGGAATCTATCCCACTATTTAAAAACTTGTCACATGCTTGCATTACGGTAAAAATAGTAGGGTGTTAACTGTTCCAAGTCTGTTTGCTCTTCTTCCCTAGCGCGACCCGATATTGGGATTCGCCTTCCGTTCGCTCTAGTCGGAGTGTTTCATGACACCGGCGGTGGTGCAGCAGGAGAGTCACACTGACGTGACGGGCAGTCGGCAGGCTCAGTCCATTGGGCATGTCTACCTCGACATCAACCGGCGACAGCTCTACTGCCTGGACAACCGGGCCAAGGAGCTTCGCAACGAGGGCATTCCGTTTACCCCGGAGGACCTGGGCAAACAAACTTTGCGCACCATGGAAGGCGAGCCGATCACGGCCTCCGATCTGCCTCTTATTCAAGCTTGGAAAGAAGCACGTCCCGTCGAAGCGAGCTTCATTCTGACCCGGGATTCCGGCGTCCTTCAAAAAGTGACCTGGACCGCTGTGCCGCTGCGCGATACCCACCTCGATTCCATCGGCATCATTGGCACGGTATCGTGCGGCTATCCCGAACCCGATTGGCAAGGTTTGGCCGGCCTGGCTCACGACCTGCGCACGCCGCTCCAGGCGCTGAAGCTGCTCTTGTCCTTGATGGAAGGCAAAACGCTTTCTCCGGTGGAACTGGAGGAAGTACGCAAACGTATTCAAGCCTCCGCGGATCGAGCCCTGGACATCGGCCTGGAACTGCTCGAATGGTGCCGGCGCCCCGTACAAGCGGGAAAGCGCGGCAGCCGCGTCTGGTTTGCTCTTGAGCCGTTTCTTGCCGAGCAGGCCAGTGAACAAAGCGCTTCGGCGCAGCAGAAGTCCCTGCAACTGATTACCGATTTGTCCGCTGCACGGAATCTTGATATCAACACCGACCGGCAAAGGCTCGGCCGCCTCCTGTCCAATCTCCTGGCCAACGCCGTGCGCTACACCACCGCCGGCATTGTCGAATTCAAAGTAAAATGGCGGCGCGAACCTCAGGCGCCGGATCTCCCCGGAACCGCCAGCGCGCTCGTGCCCGAGGCTTTGCCCCCCGGCGATTTGATTATCAGCGTCGAAGACACCGGCGTCGGCATTTCGACCGAAGAACAGGAGTCTATTTTTCAACCCTTTGAACGGGGCCGCGCCGGCAAAGAAGGCGATTCCGGCGGCAGCGGCTTGGGCCTGGCCATTGTCGACCGGCTGGTCGAGGAACTAAGCCTCACCCTGGAGGTTTACAGCGAATTCGGCCGAGGCAGCACTTTTCATCTCATCGTTCCCGCCAGCATCCTCCGCCAAAATCCCGGACCGGCGGCGTAGGGCGGGACGAGCCTTCGAGTCCCACCGCGCACCCTACAGATCAACCCGCTTGGCTGAATTCCGCGCCTTGGCTATAATTCTCCCAACTCGCTACTCCCCCCTTATTCGGGACCGCCATGGAAGATTCAACCAGCCACGATGCCTTACGGCCCAAATACTCGCGGGTGATCCTCAAACTCAGCGGCGAGGGCTTCGGGTATCCCGGCAAGAGCGGCATCAGCATCGACGAGACACTGAACATCGCACGGCAGGCCAAACGCATTCTGGAACGAGGCGTCCAGCTAGCCATCGTCGTCGGAGCGGGCAATATTCTGCGCGGCGCCCAGTTCAGCGCCGGCGGCGAGATCATTCGGGAAGCGACCGCTCATTACATGGGCATGCTCGCCACGGTCTTGAATGGGCTGGCCCTACAAGACGCCCTTGAAAGCCTCAACTGCCAGACGCGTCTCCAGACGGCGATCCGCATGGAAAACGTCGCCGAGCCTTACATTCGCCGCCGTGCCATGCGCCACTTGGAGAAAGGCCGCGTCGTCATCCTGGCCGGCGGCACCGGCAATCCGTTCGTGACAACCGACACGGCAGCCGCCTTGCGCGCCCGCGAGCTGGAGGCCAAGATCCTGCTCAAGGCGACGCGCGTAGACGGTGTTTACAGCGAGGATCCCGAGCAGAATCCACACGCCGTTCGTTATGAAAAACTGAGTTACGCGCAGGTGTTGCGCGACAATTTGCGCGTCATGGACATGGCCGCCATCAGTCTTTGCCGCGAAGCCAAGCTGCCGATTCTTGTCTTCAATTTTAAACGCGACGGCAACATCGAACGCGCCATCGCCGGCCATACCATCGGCACGCTGGTAAGCGATTGATTGGCGAACCGATAAACAGGCTTGAAAACAGAAAACGGGCTTTCCCATGAATACCGACGAAATCCTTTTCGACGCCGAAGAGCGCATGGAAAAAGCGATCAATGTCTTCCGTGATGAACTGCGCGGCTTACGGACCGGCCGGGCCACTCCGGCGCTTGTGGACAACCTTAGGGTTGAATACTACGGCTCGCCGACGCCGCTCAAACAACTGGCGCAGATCAATACCCCCGACCCGCAGCAGATCGTCATCCGCCCTTTCGATCAAGGCTGTTTGAAGGACATTGAAAAGGCCGTCCGGTCGAGCGACCTCGGCATGTCGCCGACCAACGATGGCAAAATGATCCGCCTGCAAGTTCCGCCCATGAGCGGCGATCAACGGCAAAAAATGGTCGCGCGCATCAAGAAATCGGCCGAAGACGCCAAGGTCGCCTGCCGCAACGTCCGCCGCGACGGCAATAAACACTTCGATCAAGCCGAGAAAGCCAAGGAGATGACCGAAGACGATCGCGACAAGGGCAAAGAACAAGTCCAGTCGCTCTTGAAGAGGTTCGAAGACAAAGTCACCGAAATGGCGGACAAGAAATCGAAAGAAATCATGGAGCAGTAGGATCGGTCGCGGCGAATTGGGTTTGCAGGGACGTCTTTTCGTGCGGCGTGGGGCGGTGGCTAGCTGCTTAGGCAACGCCGGCATTGGCTCGACGAGCGAGGTAAGTTAGCTCTCGGAGGCCAGCGCGAATTCAACGGATTGAGGCTTGTTAACTTGTTCTGAAGCGTCAAGCAATTCCAGTGAAAGAAGTCGGCCTGACCGGTCATAGTCGAGGATTAGACCTTCGCGAGCCTCATCGCTCTCGGCCACCTTGCCTTTGCGAAGAATGATCGAGAGTGTGTCTGTTTCCTTATCGTAGATCACTTTCATGGTTGTCTCCAATACTTGCTGATCTTGGTTGTTTTACTTCATTTCAAAAAAGCATGCTGACTAATGCGAATCGGCTTCGCGGCCATACTGGTTGCCTCGTTGATTCCACCACTATCCGAATCTCCTCCTCCGTCAAGCCAGATACCTCATACACCAGCCGGTTGATCGCGGTGATTTGCGTTTGCGGCGACGTCTTTTCGTGCGGCGTGCGGGCGGTGGTCATCACGAATTCACCCTTGATCTGCAAGGCTGCCAAGCACTTTCCCTTTCCCGATTTTCAGAACATCCCCGGCTTGCGCCTCGACGATTGGTTGAGACCGTGAGGTCCGCCATTTTCGACTTTACAATATGGACCGGCATTTTGCCCTTAAGACCTAACTAAATCCTTCTAGCGGGAGGCGCGCAAGCGCCAAGCGTTGGCACGTTCACACGTTGACGTGGTCTCGCAAAACAATTTTGGCCGGCCGGAGACTGGACTACGAACCTTTGCACAGCAACTGATCTCGTTGAGTTTATTCGGGGGCCCCTGATGAATACGAAGCGATTAACAAAAGTCTTCGCTATCCTTGTATTCAGCGTGTCTTCCTGTGGCGCGGCTGAGGATAAATCCGTCGTCCTTGCCAATAAGGCCGATGATCCTCGGGTCAAACCAAGGGAGTGGCCATCAGATTCCGTCTACCGGGAACTGCTTGCAGGCATTCCAAAGAAAAGCAACCGTGCCAAGTCAGCCAAACTTGAACTGGAGTACTGGCATAAGCATGAATTCCTGACATTTCCGCCTGTTCGCAAGCACGTGACGACCAAAGACGGCAAAGCGGCCGAAGTAGTTTTTCTGCGCGCACCGTCCTGGCTTTTTCATGGCCCGGACTTTTCCATGGCATTTCTCTTGGTCGAGAAACGTGTGATCGATTGGGTCTCCTGTTGGACCCACGATCGGTTCGCAACGCAAGAACTACTGTTGGAGGATGTAGACGGCGATGGTTTTCAGGACGTCGCCTTTCGCCCCACCGAAGTTTGGTGTAGACAACTAAACAAGCGGCTGCACAGCTGTCCTAATAGTAAGGCGAAGTGGCTGTACGCTTATGGGATTACAGAAAAAGGCTTTGAAAGCATTTTCCCAAGCACGGATCGAGACATGAAAGTGAAATTATCCTACGACACGGTGAACCAACCGGTATCCCTTGAAGTCAAAGGGCTTCCAGACTCACTACGAGAACGCCAGTTGGTGCAATGCACGATCACGCTAACTAACAACGCCAAGAGCAATGTGGCGTTAAAGGCGGGCGGATGGTTCACTTTGGAGACGGGAGAGGCGAACTGGTTTATGGAATATACCATCTCCGATAAGCGTGATTTGCTCAAGCCAGGTGAATCCGTTTCACAGATCATATGTCTTTTCATTGAAGACAAAGAAAAGGAAAAGGAAGTTGTCTTGCGTTGGAGGTTTGTGCCAGAATATTCTGCACCAGCCTTCCCTTAACCATTTGCCGCACCCAACCGCGGACGCAGCGTCCAATATCATGTGCAGCTGCAATACGAAAAAAGGAGTCGCCGTGCTATCAAGGGCAGCCTTTATCACTTTGGCATTTCTCGTATGCAAGACCCAGGCTTCGATAGCCCAGGAGTTCGAGGCTCTGGGCGAATCTGCGATTCTTGAGCAACAATTGCGCATGGTCAAGAAAACGCAAGCCCTTCTTGTCTCCAGGATCAGTTATCGGGCCATAAACGATCCAAAAACAACCTTGAAAAGCGCGTTGGAGAATTTAGCAGAGGAGCCTGATCTGACATTCGAGATTGACCTACAGACCTTTGAGAAAGAAGGATTCAAAGATATCGAGGAATCCCTAATTGCGCCACGTGATCCATTTCCTTAGAGGGTGTTCCTAAAGGCCTGTTTTTCGTAAGTCAGCTGGATGGAAAGGAATCCCTACCCCAGCGACGTCACGGATGAACAGTGGGTGCTCTTGAAGCGGCTGATTCCGCCGGCACGGCCCGGCGGCAGGCCTCGGTCGGTCGATCTGCGCCAGATCGTCAACGCGATCTTTTATCTGACGCGGTCGGGCTGTTCGTGGCGGATGCTGCCCCGTGATTTTCCGCCCTGGAAGAGCGTCTACAACTATTTT
>JBJMQT010000127.1:0-118208 GCA_045802525.1 Gemmataceae bacterium | reverse complement strand
TGGGACCGTAATTGGAAATGGTCAGCGTGAACTCCACCGGCCGTCCTTCGCTCGACGCCACGCGGCTATCGGCCTGCAAATCGACAATGGCCACGTTAGGATGTTCCGGAGCAATGGGCTGGCTCTCCTTGCGGAGCGGATAAGCGGTGTCGATTAAGAAAACGTTCACGCCCTTGGCTAGAAGGCCGTCGATCTCATTGGAAAGGTCTTGGTCAGCGCCGTTCCAATCGGTCTCGCGGAAGTCGCTGACGTAATGCAGCACCTTCTTGCCTTCGACGCTGTTATTGATGAAATCGCGAGCCGCCTTGACGCCCTTGACGGCTTTAACGTGGACCGCCGACGGCTTGATGTCCTGAAGCTTGTTTTCCAGTTCGCCCAACGACTCGACGCTGATGCGCTTGTCAAAGATTGGCTGACAAGTGTCGGACTGAACGAGGTCGGACAAGAGCAGCACCTTGAACTGTTGAGCGGCATTGGCTTGCGAGGTCATCTTGGCGATGGCCACGATTTGCTTGCGTGCGATTTCCATGCAATCGTGGTCCTGGGCGTTTTCGTCTTCATGATCGCCCATGCTCGGTGAATCGTCGAGCACGACGACATGTTCGGTCGTCTGGGCGGAAATTCCACCGGCGAGGTTGCCGACATAGCGTGCCACCAGAAAGCCGGTGAGCGCGACCAGCAAGCAGCGCAGCGTCAGTAAGAGCAGTTGCTCGATGATGAGCCGGCGGCGGTTGCGTTTTTGGGACTTCAGCAAGAACTCCATCGCCGCCCAGCGAATGCGCTTGTAGCGCATGCGGTTGATCAAATGGATGAGAATCGGCAGGCAGATAAGAAGGCCGCCCGCGATCATGAATCCCGGGTGCAGAAACAAACTATTGAGCATTCTTGCCGGCCCTCCCCGACGAACGCTGTGCCATGCGATGGTGCAAGAATTTAGAAAGCACGGCGTCGAGATAGTCGCCTGTGCGCGTCAATTGGTAGTCGATGCCCAGCCGCGTGCAGCCGCGCCGGACTTCCACAAGAAACTCCTCGAGCGCTTCGATATAACCGTCGCGCAAAGCGCGCGGGTCGCAAAGCAAGTTAGGCAGTTCTTCCATCCCCTCGAAGCGCGTTGTGCCGGCAAAGGGGAACGTCAATTCGTCATCGTCCATGACGTGAAAAAGAAGAATGTCGTGCCGGCGGTGGCAAAGCATTTCCAGCCCGCGAAACAGCGGCTCGCGGTCGGCCAGCAAATCGCTGATCACGATAATGAGGCCGCGGCTGGTGACGCTTTCCGTCACTCGGCGGAGAATCATTTCCAGATCGGTTTTTTCGCGAGGCCGGCTCACGTCCATGGATTTGACGATGGCGTCGATGTGCGTCGTCTGGCTGCGCGCCGGGACGATGTTGCGCACTGCCGAGTCGAAAGTAATGCAACCCACCGAATCTTGCTGCTTAAGAAGCAGATAACCCAGGCAGGCGGCAATCGTGCAGGCGTAGTTGTATTTGTTGAGCGCCCCGCGGCCGTAGTGCATCGACTCGCTCACGTCTACAACGAGCGTGCTGCGCAGGTTGGTTTCTTCCTCAAACTGCTTGATGTAATAACGGTCGGTCTTCGACCAGACCTTCCAGTCGAGGTGGCGCAGGTCGTCGCCCGGCACATATTCGCGGTGCTGCACGAACTCCACGCTGTGGCCGAAAAAGGGGCTGCGATGCATGCCGGAGATAAACCCTTCCACGACATGCCGGGCCCGCATATCCAGGCGCGCGATCCGAGCAATAGTCTCCGGATGCAAAAACCGGCGAGGATCATCTTCTTTAATGGCTGGCACGCTTAATCCCAGATGGTTATTAATTGCAAGTTCTCGGTCCAAAGCTATGCTTGCGACCACGCCTTGTTTACTTCTCGGTCCCAAGCTCTGCTTGGGACCGCACTGCTTACGAAGCTCTGCTTCGTCGGCGCTAGATAACACTATTTTGCACGGGCGTCGAAGCAGAGCTTCGCGGCAATGGGGTCCCAAGCTGGAGCTTGGGACCCAGATCGGAAACGGACAACTGACTGCTGACTAAGACGCAAAAATCTTCTTGAACCGCTCGTCGCGCGTCAGCTCGCCTTCGCGGCTGGGTGTTTCGTCGATCAACTTCTTGACGACCGTGTCGGTCGTGATGCCTTCGGACGCGGCAGTGAAGTTGGTCAAGATGCGATGCCGCAAGACCGGGTAAGCAAGCGCTTGAATGTCTTCGGTCTGCACGTGAGAGCGGCCATTGAGCAAGGCGCGGGCCTTGCCGCCCAAGATCAGGTATTGCACGGCGCGGGGGCCGGCGCCCCACGACAGCCAATCGCGGACGAACTTCGGCACGCCCGGCTCGCCCAGCCGCGTTTGCCGGACAAGGGCCAACGTGTAGTGAATGACATGATCGGTGACCGGCACACGGCGAACCAGCCGCTGCAGATCAAGAATCTGATCGCCGCTCAAGACGGGGGTGATTTCCTCAGCCAGCAAAGCAGTCGTCCGGCGGGCGATTTCGAATTCTTCGTTGAAGCTTGGATACTTCACGAACACCTTGAACATGAACCGGTCTTGCTGAGCTTCGGGCAGCGGGTAAGTGCCTTCTTGCTCAATCGGGTTCTGCGTGGCCAGTACGAAGAAGGGATCGTCGAGTTTGTGGCGAACGCGGCCCACCGTGACTTGCCTTTCCTGCATCGCTTCAAGGAGCGCGGCCTGCGTCTTGGGCGGCGTGCGGTTGATTTCGTCGGCAAGAATGACGTTGGCGAACAGCGGACCGGACAGGAATTTGAATTCGCGAGCGCCGGTGCTGCGGTTTTCCTCGATGATTTCCGTGCCCGTGATGTCGGCCGGCATCAAGTCAGGCGTAAACTGAATGCGGCTAAAATTCAGCGATAGGCACTTGGCGAGCGTGCTGATCATTAACGTCTTGGCGAGACCGGGCACGCCTTCGAGGATGCAGTGGCCCCGGCTGAAAAGGGCGATCAGGAGTTCTTCGATGACCTGATCTTGGCCCACGATTACGCGGGCCAGTTGCTTCTTAATCTCATTGAATCCGTCGCGCAATTGGCCGATCGATTGCAAGTCGTTCTCGGCCAAATCAGCAGTGGAACGGGAGCCATTCGCGGTTTGATGATGGTCACTCATGCGGGTCTCGTCTTGGAAGTTAGGGTAAGAATTAACAGCCATTATAGAGGATAAGGTTAAGACCAGCCGCCTCCGGCGAATTCTAGATTCGGAGCAACTTGGCAGCGGCGTGGACTGTCCCTTACCAAATCAGACGATTGAGGAGAGGATTTCTGACAGGGAAAGTGGATCGCGCGATTACTGTGCGTTGACGTTTCGCGCCCGCGAAAGCCTCTGCGGGCGCGAAACGTCAACCGGAATACTAGCGCTGGTAGATAGGCAATACGTTATTATCCAATTGCAAAATACACAGATAGATGGGCGTTGCAAAAGCCGGGCCTACTTGGCTGCCGGTCCAACTGCCGTCGGCATTCTGAGCCGATTTAATGTTGGTGTACGAATCTTTGCGGTACTTGCTCCAGATGAGCCGTTCACTTTCCCGCGAGCTGGGAAAGAGCTTTTTGTAGCCGTCTTCGCCGAGGAAATAGACCGACTGCGAGAAGTAGTAATGGGTGTATTCGTCGTGGCCGATGCGGTTGATGCCGCCGGTGGCGCCGCCCAGATGCCCTTGGCAGAACTTGATCCATTCCTTGACGGTTGGATTGTCGTATTCGCCGGCGCTGAAGCCGCACGCGATGGCCGCCGCAGTCAGAGCGTGGCTGCCCGCCCCGCCGCCGCCGCCGGCCAAACTATAGATGACGCCGCCGCCGACCGTGCTGTCTTTCAGATACTTGACGCCCTTTTCAATGATTTCCTTGGGGACCGAGATGCCGGCATTCCGGGCGGCGCGCACGGCTTGCATTTGCGTGACGGTCACGGAGCCTTCATCAAAATCGCCGCCGTCGGCCGCCGAAACATAGCCCCACCCGCCGCGTTTGGTCTGGGCTTTGCCGGTAAACAGAACCGCCTTGGTTAGGATCTCTTCCAGCTTGCGACGCCGATCGCTTTCCTCCTCTTCGCCGTATACGCTCGATAAGAAAAGAATCGCGAAACCGTGGCCATACATGTAGCGGCCTGCCTCGCCGGGAATCATCGGATTGCCGATTTGCCCGCTGGGCACGGCACGAGACATAAGCCAATCGGTGGCCAGGCGAATTTGCTTGGAGTATTTGCCTTCCTTGATCGTGCTCCCTTCCATGAGGAACGCCATGCCGGAAACGGCAGTCATGGTAATGGGATACTGGCTGCCAAAGGCTTCCCAATGGCCATCGCGATTCTGCGTGTCGACAAGGTATTTGAGCCCCTTGCGGATGCAATCCCGGTATTCCTTCGGAATCTCTTCGGAACGGGCCGGCTGGCCAATGAACGCCAAGACCGTGAACACGCCAACCGCCGCGCCGAAGCCTCCGAGCCATTTCATAGGACATTCTCCCAGGGACATTTCAACGTCGGGTGGGACGGATCTTCGAGTCCCACCGAGGCAGCTACCGCTGATAAATCGGCAGCGCCCCTTTCTCCAATTGTAGGATAGTCAGATAGCAACAGGCCGTATAAACCGGTCCAATCGGTACACCGCGCCAATTTCCTTCAGGCAATTGCGTCTTGCTTAGGAACTCGTAAAAGTGCTTGCGGTACCTGCTCCAGGTCAGCCTCTCACTAGGTTTGGAGTCGGGAAACATCTTGGCGTAGCCGTCTTCGCCCAGGCAATAAATCACCTGTGCGTAGTAATAGTGCGTGTATTCGGAGTGGCCGAACTGATCCTGGCCAACGGTGTCCACCGGCACGACCGGCCGGACATACGCGAGCCATTTTTTCGCTAAAGGATTATTGTACTCTCCCGCGCTGAACATCGAAGCGATGCCGGCCACCGTAATGGTCGGCCTCTCCCCGCCTCCGTAGCCGGAGGCCAGGCTGTAGATAAGTCCACCGTTTTGAGTCGTGCAGTCTTTTAAATATTTCTGAACTTTATCGATGGCCTCCTTGGGCACGACGATGCCGGCATTGCGGCAAGCCCTTAGCGCCTGCACTTGGGTAATGCTGACCGACCCTTCATCGAAGTCGTTGCCGTCTTTGGCGGAGACATAGCCCCAGCCGCCGCGCGACGTTTGCGATTTACAGGAAAAATCGACGGCTCGATTAAGCAAATCTTCCAGCTTGCGGCGGCGATCGGCATCCTCTTCTTCGCCATAAACGTGGGCCAAAAAGAGCATGCTGTAGCCGTGGCCATAAAGATAGCCCAGGCCTTGGTTGGGAGCGTTGACTTCGCCGATCAGGCCGTTGCGCTGGCTGTGCTGAAAGGAGTAGTCAACCGCTCGGCGGATGACCTCGCTATACTTGCCCTCCTTGATGGTGCTGCCTTCCATCAGAAAAGCGGTGCCTGCTAGACCCGTCATTGCGGTCGCAAACTGACCCCCGCTGGCTTCCCAATGACCGTCGCGGAACTGCTGCTTTTTGAGCCATTCAAGGCCCCTATGCACCACTTCGCGCTGCTTTTCCGGCAATTCCTCGCCTTGGGCCAGTCGTTGGGCTGGAAAAATCAGGGTAAAGACAAAACCGCAGATCAAGCCAAACCGAGGCATAAAGGCCAACCTCCGGCAGATCTACGAAAGAAACGATCTTGGCGGCCAAGACGGCAGGGTATGCGAAGTCACTGACGTAATATGACTGACTTCACACAATTAGCTAACACCGGTCCGCTCCAATATCAAGTAGATGCCTTGGTTCGAGTCGTTGCGTCTTTGAGTTTCCAGGATTAGGGGATTGGTTTAAACCTGTAAATCACCTCGCTACCGCGCTACCCCGGTAAGCTCTCGGAGTAGGCTTAGGAGGTTGGAATTCGTTTCATTTCAACCCCCGGACACCCCTCTTCGGATGGGTTAGCGCTAAGTCCGCGGGATGGCAACGGTTTCTGAAGTCCAAAAGCGCTCAGGGAGCCTCAATCGGATGGACTTACAGCCCTTTGTGGGGTGAACTACCCGCTGTTTGCTAAATGGGTGAAATGAATCCCCGAACCCATTATTTCTTTTCAATGATAGCCGGCACAGCCTCCTTTATAAGAACTTTCTCGCGCAGCTTTCTCCGCTCCTCCCTTTCCTTGTCGGCATTTGATTCCGTTGTTTTGCCTTTGGTCGGTCCGGCGGCCGCTTCCGGTTCAACGGGGCTAAATGTGAGCTGGAGATTCCAGCTAACCAGTTCAATTTTTCCGGTGCGGATATCGGAAGTCAGGGCGTAAAACTGCTGCGTATTGTTGCCGTCCATATCGTTCTTGTCGTAAATGCGCTTACCGCTGCGCTTGTCGATGGCGGTCACGGCGACAATCTGACCCCAGAAGCCGGCGCCTTTGGGCCCCATCATTCTTTGGTTACGGGCCGTGAAGATCAGCAGCGGCAACTCCTGGAATTGGTCCACCAACAACATTTGCTGCGGCACCTCGGTGTGCCAGTGCACTTTGCCGGTAGTCTTCTGGAAGGCGTAAACTTCTCCATTGACTGCGATGCTGCGTAAGCCTGTGCCGGGTTGAATGTTGGGCATAGTGGCGCCGCCTGGGTTTACATTCGGATCCTGAGGGGCGTTGCACGCGACGTAGTAATACTTGCTGTCTTGCAGCAGGTGGATCTCATTGACCTTGGCGAGGTGCTTGGGCGCCATTTGGGCCTTGAGCACTTCGCGTTTCGATTTCAGATCGATGACCGTTATCTTGCCGTTGGGGTCCGCTACGCCCGCCAAATCGCGGTCTTCCGTCCGCAGGACAACGGAACCCGGCGGGAAATCTTTCTTCCAGGCGTCTTTTCCGGTCAGCACATCGTAAAGCCGCAGCGTCGTCCCGGACGCCGCCTGGTCGGAAAGCAAGAAGTGACGGCCCCGAATGGCGAGGCGCTTGGCATAGAGTTCGCCGAAATTGGGCACCCCTTTCACTTCGACTCCGTCATAAGCACGCAGGACCTTGCTGGCGCCGGGCTTGCCGTTATCCATTTCCACCACGTAAACGTGTTGGCTGTCGCCGAATACATGACTATGGGCGGTAACGCCAATCCGATTCCATAACGTGCGGCCATTGGTCGGGTCGATCGCCGTCAAACCGTCGCGGGTGACGAGGCACACATAAGACGCTTCCGCGGGCCCCATGTGGCCGATGGTTTCGCGATGGCCGGTGGGGTAAAGGATTTGAAGAACATTGTCATTGGGATCGTAATAATACTGTGTCCCGTTCTGGGGCAAGTTAGTGGCGCCGACCAGATCCTTATTCCACAGCACTTGTTTGTTAATCGGGTCTAAAGCATAGATCTTCTGACCCAGATTCAAGACGATCATGTGCCCAACGCGCTGGAACGGGAATCGGGCGAAGTTGTTGCCGCCCCACTGCCAAACGAATTGATTAAACATGCCGATGTCAATTTTATGCGTCCATTTATCCTCGCCTGTAACGCGATCCGTGAGCCGTACTTGCTGGAAATTGAGATTCAAAGAGACCTTGAATTGCTGAAAGAAAGGCGTCAATTCACCTTCCGTTTCAAAGCCGTACATCTGCTGGTTCATGTTGCGCGGCTGATTGCGCATCTCGGCCTTCATTTTGGCAATCTTCCAACTTGGGCCCGAAGTTTCCAGGTACGGCAAAAACCGTTTGTCGGTCGCCAGGTCCTCGAGTAGTTGGCCGCCTGTTTTTCCCTCGCGAACCGGAACGTTCGGGAAAGCTCGGGCCAGGAGCCTATAGTAGTAAGCCGCTTCTGCCAAAAGGCCTTTTCGCGTCATGAGGCGAGCTGTCGCCTCGACAGCGCGAGCCGCCAATTGAGGATCATCCTGGTCTTGGAGAAGGTGAAGCTGCAACTCGGCTTCCAAGAGACTGGAAGTGCCCGGCTCTTCGATAAGCCTTTCCGCCAGCTCCATGCGCGCAGCCTTCCCCACCGAAAACAGCGAGCCGAACATGGACACGAAGCGGCGCAGTTCGCTAAGGTCGCCCTTGCCGTGGACCGCGTCCCATTTCTCCGTAATCAGTTGCTCGAGCGGCCGGCGCGCTTCCTCCTTGTATTGCTTGTTATTGACCATGGCCGCAATGCGCCCTTGGGCCCAGACGTCCGGCGAGGCCTTTACCAGCGGCTCGTCGATAACGCTTATTAACTCCTTTTGGTCTTTGTTGCCTACGACGCCGATGAATTCCATGTAGCATTTGAAGGCGTCGGTCAGCTTTTGCTCACCTTCCAAGCCCTTGGCGAGCAGGCAAAGGCGGTTTGCCAAGCGGCGTTGACCTTCAGATTCAAGCTCTCGCCGTTGGTCCGGCGTGGCGGTTGCCGGGATATCGACCTGGCAAAGCTTTTCGTACTCGTCGAGGTATTTCTTGGCTTCAGCAAAGTTGTCCTGGAGCAGCTCGGTCAGACTTTCATAGAGCTTAAGCTTGGTTTTCGGCAGAACATCAGCAGGCGGATTGTTTGCCATGGCTCGGCGCAGGTCGGTAACGGCGGCCATCAACTTGCCGTCATCGAGGTTCAGTTCGCCGCGCTCGGTCAGGCCAACGGG
Organism: Gemmataceae bacterium; assembly: GCA_045802525.1. Lineage (GTDB taxonomy): Bacteria > Planctomycetota > Planctomycetia > Gemmatales > Gemmataceae > JBJMQT01. The sequence goes on along the minus strand of JBJMQT010000127.1, from coordinate 109,644 downwards.
ATCGTTTGCGTTTTGCGCAAGCAGCGCGTTCATCTGATCCATCTTGATCTTAAGTTGAGGAAAGACCGCGACATCGCTGGCGTTTTGCGAAATCACGTCGCCTTCAAAAAAGAGCAAATTGCCCGGCAGCTCGGCCGGTTTGGTGGCGCTGCGGTGCGACTTGGTGTGGGCAACCACCTTGCCGGCAGCCATGTCGATGACGCAGACCTCCGGATCCTTGTTTGCCGAAGAATTGGCAAACTTAAGAGGCAAATAGTAGTTGGTGTCGCTGGCCACGCCCACGCCCGAAGGCATGCCGGTGGGCACGCTCCAGGCTTGCTTGCCATCGGCAAGGTTCAACGCCCGGCACGAATCTTTTCCAACAATGAGCACGCGGCCATCGAAGACGCCGGCCAAGTAGAGATCCTTGTCCGTCTTCTTTTGATCCCAGAGATACTTGCCTTCGCGTAGGCTTATGCAATGGACGGCGGACCCGTCGGGCGCTGCAAAGACGACCTTGCCGTCTTGGATAATAGGCGCGGTCACTTTCCAGTCGTTGTACCAATTGCCGCCATTGGGTTGATACATGCCGCCGCCAAATGCCATACCGCCTCGGAAACCCATGGCGCCGTTGCCGGCGTTGGGGTCATTCACTTTCTCGCGATACGGGTAAGCCCAGACAAGGCTGTGCGTTAAGAGGTCGACGCCCAAGACGGCACCGGCGTTGGTGGGGCATACTAAGACGCCGTCGCCATAGGCCAGATGAGCGGCCTGAGCCCGGCGGGCGACGTCCTGGAGCATCTTCTCACGCGTTGTCGCCAGGGTTTGTACCCACTGGATAGCTTCTTTCAGATTCTGTTCCGGGGCGCGGATATCAATTTTGGCCGGGTCGAGGCAGACCAGCCGAAGCTCCTGATTGCGTTCGGTCAGGAAATACAGCTTGCCGGCCAGGGACAGCGGCGGCCCAAGAAAGTAGCAATCGTCAAGATCGTTAGGCGCCTTCTTGTTGTTGCTGCGACCTCCCAGGGTCCACTCAATCTTCCCCGTTTCAAGGTTCCAAGCCTGGAGACGGCTATGGTGAATGGCATCGCCGACGCGGCCGGTGAGATTTGGTTGTCCGCCCGGCTGGCCCCACGGATTGCCCATCATTTGAAAGGAAGGGGCCAGTGCCAAATCGTCCACCAGGTAGACGCGGACTTGATCCGTGCTCAAGGTGCCGATGACGGAGTTTTCGATGAGCGGATTGGGCCGACCCATCTGCTGCCAAGTTTGCATCCACTGGTTCAAATGGGAAGCGGTGTCATTGCCCTTGGCCATGGCATCGAGGCTCCATTCGGAGGGAGCTTCCCACAGGAGCTGGCCGGTTTTGATGTTGCGTGCTGTGACTCCCCAGAAGCTCCGGTAGACGAGCACCGGCACATCGCCCGCCTCTCTATGCAGGGTTACCGCGATGGGAAAGTAGGAAGGGAGCACGGCCTGCTGCATGCCTTCAAGCATGCGGATCGTCCCGGAATTTCCGAAGAGCCAGTTCTTGGCCGCGTTGTCGCGCGACATGGGCCACTTACGCGTGCCGGCGTCGGGGAAGGGGGTCGTCCCTATGCCTTTGGCCGAGTGGGTGGCGTTGCCGTAAAAGTTCGGCCAGTCGCTGGCGCCCGCGGCCCTCAACGCATCCTTCATTCTCTCAACGAGCGATTTCACTTCACTGAGAGCGACCGTTTGACCTCCCAGCTTCAAGCCGTCCGGCGACCGGCCCTCTAATTGCCTCCAGACGGCCGTTTCCTTTTCCTTGTCGCCGGCGCGATGGAAAGCCACCATCGCCTTGAAGAGAATCAACGGAGGAACCTTTTCCGTTCCTTCGCGTTTGAGGAGCTTTTCGAAGCACTGGGCGGCAGGAATGGATTGGCCGCGGTCGAGCATGTAAGTGCCAAGGAGATTCGTTGCCTCCGCGCCCGCGTCCGTGTAGAAGTAGCGCAGCATGACGGAAGCCAGCCGCTCCGGATCGCTCTTGGCAATGGCGTCGGTCAATTCGGCCTTGGCTTTGCCGCCGTAGGTCTGCTTGTAATATTCCAGGCCCTTGGCGGGCATGGTGCCGATGAGTTTGTTGGCTTCCGTGCGGACGCTGGACCACTGCTTGCGCGCTTTGCCACTCGGGTCCGTCATATTCATTTCGACATACTGGTCTTCACGCAGCTCCAAAAGGCCCTGGAGTACGGTAAAGGCTTTGTCCCAATCTTCATCGCGGATGTAGTCGCGGCCGGCTTCAAGCTTTTGCTTGAGCTTGGAGTCAGTCGGCAGGGTGATCGCCTGGTTTAAGTCGTTGGCGTCGGCAGGAGCGCCCGGTTGTATATCGGGAGTGGCAGCGCCGGCTGGAGGCACCGGCTGGGCAACCTCAACTGCCACCTGTGCCAGCGTGATTTGCCAGGCGGACAGGACTCCGCACAAGACGATGCCCAACGACACCAGCAGTGCCCGGCGCATGCTCCACCTCATTGGCGTGCTTCCTTAATGGGGACGATTGGGCCGATTGCGGAAAGCTCCTTGCAAATTCCTTCGATTGCTTTTGATTGTCGCACAGCGATCCGTTCAGTGGCAAGCGTAATTCAAGCCGCTCCGAAGGTCGGTGGGGCAGACATTTTTATCTGACCTCTCATTAGCAAACAAGAATGTCTGCTCTACACTTATTATCCTAACCTTACAGACGAATTACCCTGCCAGACAGTTGAGCGCCAACCGCGCAACGCTCCTTAATCAATGGACGAGACAAGACCCACGTTCCAACACGATTTATCGCTACAATGGCAATTCCATCAGGTTGCGCAAGTGCAATCCGGATGAATGTCAGGACAACTATGTCGCAAGATTCACAATTGGCGCCTCCGTTGACGCGCTCCAGTGGCCGGTCCGTGCGCCGGCGAACGCGGACATTTCGCCCCAATTATCTTTCCTTTGCCGGCACTTATCAGTGCAACCTTGATTGCCCCCATTGCTGTGTGCCCATCGAATGGCCCGACTGCCTAGACATTCCCACCGCTGTCCGCTTCCTTGAAGACGCTCACGCTTTTGGCATCGGCATCTTAGGCTTTACGGGCGGCGAGCCATTTATCTATCCGGAATTCCTTTTCGCGCTAAGCCGGCGTGCTGCGGAGTTGGGTTTTCATTTTGACAAGATCATGACCAACGGCGTTTGGCACCGGGATGAGGCTCACTTGGAAGAAGTGCTGGGAGAGCTGGCCGGGACAGGCTTTAGCGGCAAATTGGGACTCAGCGTTGACAAATTCCACGGCAAGCACACGGCCGCCTTGACGCAGTTTTGCCGCACGGCGGTCCGAGTCTTCGGCCGCGACAACATTGTTTCCCTTTCGTACGCCAGCCGCCATCCCGATCTGGGTCTTGAACCTGTCCGCGAACTTGCCGGCGAACTGGACGCCGTTGTCGACTGGTCGCCCATCTTGAATCGTTACCTACTGGTCTCGCCGGACATCACCATGACGCTCAATTGGAACCACCTGGCGCCCGTGGAGCGAGCCGAGAGCTTCACCGGCGGCTGGGACGGGCAGTGGTTCGAGGAGGACTATTGCGAAGGCCCTGGCCAAGCCCTCATCGTAAATCCCAAGGGCGAAGTCAAACCGTGCTGCGGCTTCGCATCCGACCTCGATCAGTTGACAATAGGCAGCATCTACGAGCACACCGTGCCGGAAATCATCAAGCGGGCGCGCCGGCATCCTTATGTTGGCAAAGTCTTCCGCGAAGGTCTGACTGCCATTCGGGACGAGATCCTGGCTCGCGATCCGGAGGCCCTGCCCGGCGCCACGTCCAATCACTGCACGTTCTGCTGGCACGTCTTGACACGGGGGCTGGCCGGCGGGGTCAACGGCGGCGGCAGCCAAGTCGGCAACTGGACCGGCGCCCGGCCCAACTACACCGGCGAGTTAATCCAAATCGGTTTGCCCAAGCCGCTCTAGCGGCCATAGACACCTTCACCCGGCCGGTTATAATCCAGCCTGGAATTCACGATGTCCCCGTAGCTCAATTGGATAGAGCGTTGGCCTCCGAAGCCAAAGGTTACAGGTTCGACTCCTGTCGGGGATAGTCAGCTTCTACATCATTTCAAGGTTCCATCGCCACTTCACCGCCGGCCCGTGTGCCCAGCGCCTGCAAAACCGCGTCCGCCTCGTAGGTAAGGAAGTGGACCGACCCGTCCGCGTAGAGAAAGTGGGCGCCGCCGTGGTGCCAACTCCAAAAGTGGAACAGGTCGCAGGCCTCGCGGACGGAGTTATTGATGTCGCGGATTTGACCTGGCGGGACGAACCGATACGGCCCGGAGGGACAATCGCGCTCCCACGGGATCTTGGACAGACCACATTGATAGTTCTGCTCGCGCGTGCCGAGCACGATGCCCACCGAGCCGTTTCGCTGTCCCACGGCGCTAAACCACATGGCGAAGCGCAGGTTGTCCGAGTTTTCCGAATCGTCAATGTTGTCCAGGGCTTCCGTCCGGAAGCCTCGCTCGCCCACCAACAACGTCTGGCTAGTGCCGTCCAGGATGTCTGTCAGCCGCACGCGCTCATTCGACGTGAAGAGACCGTCACGGGTCTCGGCGTTGGTCCCGCTCACCCCAAGGTAATTGGTGCCGGCCAACGTAATATCGCCTCCTCAGTAGTGCCCGATGCGCGGCTTTTGCGTGAGTCGATCCAACGGGCAGACATAAATGGGGACTACGACCGCCAGCACCGGGTTTTGCGGCTGGGTGTTCATGGCGGTATACCAGGGAGTCCAGCGGACGTTGCCGGGAGGGCCGCTGTCGCGCCAGGCCTCGGCCAGCCGATAAAGGTTGTCCTGCTCGTGGTAGGGCAGTATCTTCGCCAGCCAACTCCAATAGAACTGGGGCTGGTAGTCCGTGTCTTGGGCGGAAGGAAAGGCGCCAAGGGTGTCGTGGTAGTTGTGCAGCGCCAGGCCGATTTGCTTAAGATTGTTGGCGCACTGGATACGGTATGCAGCCGCCCGGGCTTTCTGGACGGCCGGCATGAGCAGGCCGAGCAGCACGGAAATGATGGCGATCACTACCAGCAGCTCCACAAGCGTGAAGCCGGAGGCTCGTGAACTGGATCGGCTCATGGGGGCACCTCCCTTGAGCACTACTCTTCTCCCTGCGCCATCCCACCCGCGTGGGCGAACAATGTCAAGAAAAATATGGCGGAAAGACGCACCGACGCACCTCTGAAGTGGTGGCCTCGTACAGGAGCAGCAACGTAGGGTGCGTCAAGCGTACTCGCGCCAACGCACCGGATGCCAGGCAAGGCCGCGTGGCAGTTCATGCCTGCCCCGGTGCATGGGCGGGTATATGCCTGACGCATCCTTTAAGGTCAACTATAACTGTTTGCAGAGCCGAGCGCAGATCAAGCGCTAACCGGCTCGGAGGGGGGGTGTCCGGGGGTTGAAATGAAACGAAACCGGGGCGACTCTGACTGCCTGAGTATAAGGTGGAACGCGCGTGCCAGGGAAGCGCGGTTGCGATGCTAGACCCTCTGGGCCAACGTTGCGACCCTGTGGCCCAAGTGACCCACCCTGTGGTGCACCGCCCGCGCGCCAGAGGGTGATCAATAATTGAACACCTCTGCCGCCCTGCGCTTTTCGTTGTCTTTGCTTGTCTCTTATTTGAAGGCTGCCAACATCGGACCAAGGATGCCAACACGTTGGTCGCCTTCAAATCTAGGCAGAGTCAAAAGTGTAAACCCAGTGTGCCAACCTAGCCCGGCCTGTGTGCCAAGCTACCGTCGTCAGTGTGCCAGGCTACTACCCAAGTATGCCACCAGAATTGGCACACTGGGGGGTACCTAGACGCATGGAGCGTCCAGGGAGGTCCTCCGTTTGCCACGGTCAGCGGTTTGGAGCGTGGATTAAGGCACTGCTATTGCTTGGGCGCGGGTCTAGGAGTTGCATCGCCTGGGAGATCGCCCGTGGCCCAGTGCACCATGTCTACCCACATCTTTTGGATGTCGGTCCGTTCCCACACATCTTCGCGATGGCCCAGGCCGTTATAGAGAACGCGCCCTTTGCCGAAATTGCGGGCCCAAATAACCGCGAAATCTTTGTCCTTGCGATGGACGCCCTGTTTGGTTAAATCGACCTTGGCGGCATCCAGGCGCAGCAACACGCGCACGTCCTCACGCGCGAAATCTTTGATTTGATAGATCTCATCGTGAAGAATGAAATTCCGGGGCAGGTGCTTCATGCCGGGAAACTCCGAGTCCTCCACGACCAGCGGCGCTTTGAATTCCCCCCAGGGGTGGCCGTCAAAGTAGCCGCCAAGCATTTTTCTATACGGCGGCCATGAAGGGAAGGTGATGGCGGCGCTGTGGATGCCGATAAAGCCCTTGCCGTCTTCGCGAATAAAAGACAACAGATCGGCCTTTTGAGATTCATCCATGTCCAGGTCGCCGTCGGTAAAAAACGCCACGGCATCAAAGGCATCGAGATTCTTGGCGCCCCATTTCAAAGGTTTCTTGGTGATAGCGGTGCAGTCGGTCCGAAAGAACGTATCCCATTGATGCGATTCCTTGCCAAGGTTATAGAGCGTGGCCATGGCAGTGGATATCGAGTCGTGTTGATACCCCTTGCTCTGGCCAATGACCAATAACCTTCGCTTCTTCTTCTCCTCCCCACAAAGCGCGGTGACCGCGCCCAGAGTTACCACCAAGGCCAGGATATAGCAGAGGGATCTCATTGCTGACTTCCGTTCTTTAGGATCGGGGATGGCGCCTTACCGGGCCGCCAATTGAGGCGACTTGCCGGGCGATGGGACGGAACTCGATTTAATCAAGTCGCGCATGAACTCCGCCGCCAATTGCGCCTGAGTATGAGCGTAGGCGATATCAACGGTTTGGCCGTCGACTACAAGCAACGGATGACACAGTTCGTAGCTCATATAGCCGTGGTATCCGATGTCCTTCATAGCCTGGACGAAATCTTGATAGTATTGGTTGGTATCACCCCGAATCGCTCCATCGAAAACGTCAAAACCGCGAATTGTACCGTCAGACCGGCGCTCAAATTCGCCGCCAAAATGCGACAGCACCTGCTTGCGGCCGACGTCTCGCGCCGCCTGGTGAATGGCGGATGTGCTCCGATCAGGCATGAGCGGAGCATCGAGACAGACTTTCAGCGCGGGAGAATCGACCTCGTCTACCATGCGCAAGACATCGCGATGATCGTCAATAACAGGGCGATGATTCTGCAGCGCCAAGGTGACCCCGACGTCGCCGGCATAGCGAGCGCATTCGATCAAGGCCTCGCGGCACCATTCCCAGATTTCCTCTTTAGCAAAAGGCTCATGGACAATCGGCCATAGTTTTTTGGCAATGTCGTAAGTCGCCAGTTGTCCGCTTCGCGTAATCCCCCACCAAGCCAGGAAGACCCGTAACGTCGGAGCTCCGAGATCGGCCGACATGCGGATGAGGTCTCGTACGAAGCAGATCTGAGCTTCGCGCGCCTCAGGAACGGGGTTGCTGAAATCGTTGTTGGCTGCCACGGCAAAGATGTCGATGCCTTCGCCATTGGCGACGGCGCGCAGTTCCTTGCATCGCGAGGTTGGCCAATCAAGTGGATTGCCATGCGGCCGCTTGCCATCGACCTCGATCCCGTCATAGCCATATTCCTTGGCTCGTTTGATCATGGCGGGCAGAGGCAGAGCCGCGCCGCGATACCAGAGGCCCAAGTAAGTAATGCTGTAAAGGCCTAGTTTCATCGCAGTTCTTCCTTTGAGTTGCAAAATTGTAGGAAAACGGTTCTTGCCTAATCGGGTGTCCGATTATTTCAGCCGTCCCGCTGCCCAGAGGACGGCGTTATGAACTAACGCCCGATATTCAGGATGTCTAAAGACGGTAGGGCCGTGTCCTAGCTGGATGGCCACGACCCGGGAAGTATTACAGGGACCGATCCATGCCAAAACTTTGTCGCTGGTAGGATTGTCCGTAGTCAATAGCGGCCGGATGCGCGGAGACATCCACATGCGCTGGTAGGTCTCGTCCATCACCTCAAAAGGGCTCAGTGCCTTGGTAATCGGATGTTTCTCCTCCAAGGCGACTGAAATCCGCTGGTCTCCCTTGTAAGTTGAGGAAGGAATATTGCCATTCTTTTGCAGGCGGTAGCTGCCCCCCACAACATCTTCATACCACCAGGGCCATTGCTGGTAATTGAGCAAGGCGTGATGCAAAACGACGATGCCTTTGCCGCTTTCCACGAAGTCACGAAGGTTTTTCTTACCAATTTCTTTGAGGTCGCGAGAAAAATCGTACATGATCAACACGTCGTATTTATCACGCAGATCACTTTGAAAGGCGGTGGCGCTGTCGGACACTTTTATCCGGCCCAGATCCTTGGCGCCCTCGAAGAGCGTGTAAAACGAAGTCTCATGGTCGTGCCCGCCGGTGATCAGCAAAGCACGCACCGGGTCGGTATGAGGCTGTTGCGATAGGGAATCCGCCGACTGTTTGGCCGGCTCTTCCCTCGCCGCCGTTAGTTCCTTAATGTAGATATTTTTATATTGGACCAGGCTGGGCGGGCCGCTCCAGGCGCCGTCCTTGTTCTTTCCGCCGTGGTGCTGGAAGGCGAGCCGGCCGCGGGCGGGAAGATCGGGAATCATTGCTCCGGGTATGACCGTCTTGCCGTTGAGGACCACCTTGACGGTTTTGCCCTTGGCGGTGATCTCGAAGTGGTTCCATTCGCCGACCGGCTTGTCGGCCTGGGTGATTGGCGTAGCGGCAGCACGAAGCTCGGGCGATGATCCTTTTTCGGTGCGCATGCTGTACAACTCACCGGAGCCGATGGGCCAGCACCAGATGTTGACTTGAAACCTTCCATCGCCACGCAGGAAGACACCGGAATCGGCATCCGGCAACGCCATACGCATTTCCTTGCCGTGAATGTCGCGTGCATGGGTGCCATCGGGCAAGATGTAGGGAACGTTTGTATTGAGGAAAGGCGCTTCTTTGAGTCGCCAATCTACCTGGAGGATGAAGTCGCTGTACTCCTTTTCGCTCCAAAGCGACTTGTCGCCGGCAGCCTCGCTCTGAGCATCATAGTCAATGACCCCATCGACAACTTTCCAATGTCCGTTGTCGCCTGAGGGCGCCTTCCATCCGTGCAGGTCTTTGCCGTCGAAGAGAGACTTGAAACCCTCGGGCGCCTTTTCGTCCGCCGACCCGCCCTGAAGGCCCGCCAAAAGGACTACGAGAGCAATCACCTCGGCGCGTGGCTTCACCATGATCTTTCTCCACAGGAGTTCAAGGGACTTCACAATAGGGATGCTGGACTAATGCAGCAATTGCAGGAAATGTTTTATGGAAAGGTTAATCAGAAGCATGTGCGTCATATTTCCATTTCGCATTCACCGGGTGCCTTGAAGGCTGGCTCAAATTCTAACCGGTCAGGCTCGACTGCTGTTTAAGATAATTACGGTCCCAGCATTACAGGCCGGCGTTCCCGGTTGGAACGGTAGATCGCCGTGAACAACTCCACGACAGCCCGACCGTCATCGCCGGTCGCCAGCGGCGGCCGCTCCTCCCGAACAGCGCGGAGGAAGTCCTGGATCTGAAGGCGGTGGTAGTGCGTGGTGGCGTCGACCTGAGTGAAGTGCGCACGGTCCTCTGCCTGCCAGGCTGTTATGAGTTTTTCTTCGCCAGGGATGGTCCAGATGTCGTTGTGCGGCGGCTCGGCAATGGCCGTCATGCCGGCGATGAAGGTGGCGCCGCGGTCGGTCTCCACGCCGACGGAAGCGCCGTTCGTGCCGTGGATGTGAACCTTCGTGTAAATGCCCGGCTTCTGGGCCACGCTCGTCACGATGGCGCCGAGGCCGCCGTTTTGGAAGCGCAAAACCGCGACCGCCGTGTCGTCTACCTCGACGCCCGGGTGATTAATATTGGCCCAGTAACCGCTTACCTCGGCGACCGGCCCCATGAACCAGCGAAGCAAATCAAGCTGGTGCGGCGATTGGTTGACAAGGACGCCGCCGCCCTCGGTGTCCCATTTCCCGCGCCAGGGGTCGGATTGGTAGTAGGCCGGTTCGCGCCAACTGTACATGGTGAATACGCCCAGCGCCGGCCGCCCAATCTTGCCGGCGTCGATGGCGTCTTTCATCCGGCGCACTGGTTCGTACAGCCGCCTTTGACTGATTACGCCCAGGAGGACTCCGGCCCTGTTCGCCGCCGTCAGCATGGCGTCACAGTCAGCCAACGTTGCGGCCATCGGCTTTTCGACCAAAACATGCACCCCCGCCTCGGCGGCACGGACTGCTGGCCCGGCGTGCAGCGGGTGGGGCGTGCCGATGACTACCGCCTCCACGTTGCCCTTGCCTAGCATGGCGTCCACGTCGGTGTAGCCCTGCGCGCCGTACCGGTCCGCGAAGGCCCGTACCCGCTCCGGACTTATATCGCATACCGCGGTCAGCTCGGCCTCCGCCAGCTCACGCAGCGCAGTCGCGTGGATTTGGCCCACCTTGCCGCAGCCAATCAAACCCACGCGCACCGGTTTCACATTAGTCCCCCGGGAAGTACTTCTCGCTCATGTGTCGCAGGAAGGCCAGCGACTCCGCCATCTCCTCCATGCCGTTCATGCCGTCTTCGATGCTCACCCAGCCTTGGTACCCGTGCGCGGCCAGGATGCCGAAGATGGCGTCGTAGTTATTGAGGCCTTTCCCGGTCACGCCGTGCCGAAGGTTTGCAGAGTACCCAAGCGTGCCGTCGGCTTGGCGCAACTCTTCAAGCGAAGTGCCTTCGGCCAAATAGCGGTCGCTGGCGTGCATGCTCACGACGCGGTCGGCGACGGCGCGCAACAGCGCGACCGGATCATCCCCGGCGACCAAGGCGTTCGATGGGTCATACTGGACGCCGAAATGCTTCCGTTCAGGAATGGCGTTCAAGAGTTCCAAGTAGACGTCCTGCTTCTGAGCAAATTCGGGGTATTTCCAGAAGCCATCTTTGTAGTGGTTTTCCAGCCCCAGGAAGACGTCGTGCTCGCGCGCGACGGGCAGCACCTGCTCGATGCAGGCGACCACCCATTCAAGTCCCTGCCTGCGCTCAAGACCCGGATACCGTTGGCCGCTTAGCACGCGGCAAACGGCGCCCGGCCCGCCCAGCTGCCTTGTGACCCGGATCATTTCCGCCTCACGCTCGACCGCGCGCTTGCGCCCGTCTTGGTCGGGATTGGTGAAGTCAGGCGAGCAGCACAGCATGGGCATGGCGAAACCCGCGTTGTGAATGGCCTCGCCGACGCGGTCAAGATAGGCTGTGTCCAGGCTGGTGAAAAACCCGTCATACATCTCCAGCCCGTCGGCATCGAGAGAGCGGGCCATCTCGATCCAGTCAAATACCGACATCGAGCGCTCACCGGCAATCCGGTCGAGGTAGCACTTCGGGAAGGCCGAGAGCTTCAGGGGCATGGAATGCTGTCTTTCTCAGAGAGGCTACTGACGATCTCCTGCGAGAATGTCCTGCCGGCGACTCGTGCTTGACCCTCCATGTCGATATTATCTTAATCGGCGATCCCCTAGGCACCTGCCCGGAGGCTGTGCTGAGGTTCAATGCGGCGGATGGTCTCGGGTTCGCCTTGGGATGGAAAAAATGTTAATCGATCCATGCTTTCCTGTATTGCCGTTATTATTCCGCATTATCCGTGTAAGGCAATTGCGCCGGGAAATAGACGGTGAAACAGGTCCCTTGGCCTGGCTCACTGCTACAGTCGATCCATCCCCGGTGCTGCTTAATGATGCCAAAGACGATGGACAATCCGAGACCGGTGCCTTTGCCCTGTTCTTTGGTGGTGAAAAACGGATCGAAGATAGACGCCTTGATCTCAGCCGGGATGCCATGGCCTGTGTCGATGACGCGCAAATTCACAAACTTGCCGGGCCGAGCGTCCACATTAGTCCGGCAGGCCTCCCCCGTTAGCGTTACATTTACCGCCTCCAAAAGTAGCCTGCCCCCCTCCGGCATGGCATCGCGCGCATTTAGGCACAGATTGAGAAGAACCTGGTGGATTTGCGTCGAATCGGCTTCTATAGGCCATAAGTCGGGATCGACACGCGTGCTCACGGCAACGCTTCGGTCGAACGTGCGCCGCAGCATCCCAACGGTCTCTTCGATGGAACTACCCAAAAAAAGCGATTGCATTTCCAGTTTGCCGCGCCGTGAGAAGCGCAAGAGTTGGCGCGTCAACTCGACGGCGCGCCAGGCGGTTTGTTCGGCATTGCGCAGCAGGTCGCGATTGGGATCCTCCTCCGGAAGCTTGTGCTGGAGGATGGAGAAGGTGCTGGTGATGGCCGTCAACAGATTATTGAAGTCGTGGGCGATTCCTCCCGCCAATCGGCCGACGGCCTCCATCCGCTGGGCCTGGCGCAATTGTTCCTCCAGATTTTGCCTTTCGGTTATATCGGCCAAAATGACGACTGCACCGGTGACTCCGCTATCCGCGTCCAGAATCGGATCCGCGATCATTTCAAACCAACGGTTTTTGATAGGCAAGGCGACGGACTCGCGATGGCGGCTTTTGCTAACGCGGCCGAAAAGATCTTCCGCCTTCCCCAGCCCCGATCGACCGGCTAGGGTGTGCCAATTGTCCCCAAGGATTTCCTCAATGGGCTTGTGCAGAAAGACGGACAAGGCCCGATTGCAGCGCGATACTGCGCCGTTGCCGTCTAGCAAGCCGACTCCATCGCTAATGGCGTCGAACGTCGCTTGCCATTGGGCGGCTGCTTCCCGCAATTGTTCTTCGACTTGATGGATGCGCAAGAGGGCATTGACTTGGGCCACGAGTTCGCGCGGCTCGACCGGCTTAATTAGGTAAGCATCGGCGCCCCCCTCCAGTCCGCTGGCCTTATCGTGGCTGGAGACGAAGCTGGCCGAAAGGTGCAGAACTGGAATGGAGGTCGTGGCCGGGTGTGCCTTTATGCGGCGGCACACTTCGAACCCGTTAATGTCCGGCAGATTGACATCCAAAACGACGACGTCCGGTTTATCTCCTGCCAGACGGAGCGCTTCGCTTCCGGTGGCCGCCTCCAAGACATCGTAGCCCTCGCCGCGAAACAGCCATGAGAAAGCCCGGCGGCTGGCCGCGTTGTCGTCCACATAGAGGATCGTAGCCTGTGTAGGGTGTGCCATGGTAAGACCCACCTCCCGGCAAACTCAGGAATAGCTTGCCCGACCGAAGGGAGTAAAATCGTCGGGTAATTGCTGAAAGCGGAAAACGAACAAGGCCAAGGGAACGCAACTCTGCGAACCCGGCCTTGTGTGGTTTTCCCCATGCTGAGGGGAAGCTCGGTCCGATACCGGACGCGCTGCCCAAAATCGTTTAGGAAGCTGGCTCGGTCTCAAGACGCGCTAATAGTGGCGATTGCACTGACCTGATCCGTGATTCGAAAAGCCGATCAAACGGGATCGGTGCAAGAGGGGATATTTCAAGTCTAACCTAACTTGGTGGTGTGATCAATCGCTTTTTGCTTCATTTTGCGAAATGCCGGATAAGGCAGCTACGATATTGCCAGTGCTTTGTCAACGGCCCGTACAATATCTTCTTCCTGGTTGGGGAAGATTGTTCGGAGGTCAAAAACGAGCCTACCTTCCCGAATGCGCCCGACCACAGCCGGCGAACCGATGCGGAGTCGATGAGCTAAATCCTCCACCGTCAATTCGCCGGTTTCGACAGTCACAACCAGCGTTTGCATTTTTTGGTCTGGTAAAGAACCGCCGCCGACATAGGCGAAATCTTCTTCGACTTGGACATTTCTAATATCGGCCAGCCTGCCTAGACCTTGGGCCAGGAATTCGGCTCGCCCCTTCAGGTCTTGGGGCGACGTTCCGAGCATGCGCAATCCTGGGATCTCTGCCAACGCCCGTTCCTGATTCATGTACAGCCGCAGTGTCGCTTCCAGCGCGGCCAGCGTCATCTTGTCCAGGCGGAAAGCCCGCATGAGCGGATCCTTTTCGATTTTTTGAATCCATTCCTTGCGGCCGACAATAATGCCCGCTTGAGGTCCGCCCAGCAGTTTGTCGCCGCTGAATAGCACGAGATCCGCGCCGGCTTTGATGCTCTGGGAGATTACCGGCTCGCCCTCGAAGCCGAAACGGGCGAAGTCCAGAAGTGCGCCGCTTCCGCAATCATCGATCACAGGCACGTTGCGTTTCTTGCCCAGTTCGACCAATTCGTCCAGAGAAGCGGCTTTGGTAAAACCTGAGATACGATAGTTGCTGGTGTGAACGCGCATCAAGGCGCCGGTGTTGGGACCGATAGCGGCTTCGTAGTCTGCGATTCGCGTGATATTTGTTGTGCCGACCTCGCGAAGAAATGCCCCGCTGACCGCCATAATTTCCGGGATGCGAAAACTGCCGCCAATTTCGATGAGCTGGCCGCGTGAAACGATGACCTCCCTGCCCGCGCAGAGCGCTCGCAAGACAATCACGGTAGCAGCGGCGCAATTGTTAACCGCCGTCGCCGATTCGGCCCCCGTTAATCGGCACAGCCACTCGCGGACAGGATTCTGGCGCGAGGATCGTTTGCCGGTTTCGAGATCCATCTCCAAATTCAGATAGCCGCGGGCCGCTTCATGGGCAGCCCGGGCGGCTTCCTCGGCCATGGGGGCTCGTCCCAAATTCGTGTGCAACACGATCCCAGTGGCGTTGATAACTCGACGAAGCCGCGGCTGAAGCTCGGTCGCCATGCGCTCGACAACTCGTAGAGCGATCGCCGCAACTGTCGCCTTGCCGTTAGTGCTCAGGCCGTCTTTTAGTTCATTGCGTAATGCGTCCAACTCTTGACGGATGGTGGCGACGATGGAATCGTGGGCGTGGTCTTTTGACAGCGACTGGAGCGGCTCCGCTTCAAGGACGTCATTGACAGAAGGCAAATCGCGAAAAGGATTGCTCATTACTTGGACCCTTGAGGCGCTTCCGCTGAGGCCACCGCCGCCTTAGCGGGTACACGGAGATCGCCTTCGCGCCTGGTGACACTCGCGGCGTCCAGGTATTCACACAGGGGTACGGCAAACTTGCGCGTCGTACCCAAAAGATCGCGAATCTCGGCAACCGTCAACCCCGGACCGGCCTTCAGTCTTTCAGTGATCCGACGGCGCATGTCCGCCTCCACATTCGCATGTAAATAGATATCGTTGGCGATACGGACGAGCAGCCCTTCGGCAATGCAAACTTCAAACAAATCATTCAAATTCGCGGCATGGCCGCCGGCCGCACCCGCAAAGCTGGCAGGATCGGGCGGTTGAAAGCGCGCTTCTTGGTAGGCGGCGACCAACTTGTCCTTGAGCTTGCGCAGGTTGCCGCTGAGCTTGGGTTTGAAGTCCGCCAGCGCAATGCGGCGAAGGTCGCCGGTGATCTGCTTTCGCTGAATTAAACGATCCACCGCAGCCTGGACCAATTGGTCATCGCCAACATAGTCCAATTGCGATTGCACTTTTTGTCGATCGTGCGTGGACATTAGCGGAAATTGTTCGTGAAGCCGGCCCAATGTGGTTTTGATGCGTTCATCGAGTTCTTTGATCATGTCAGCATGCAAGAGAACCCGGCGCGTTTGGCTCAAGACAATTTCAACAAGTTGGCCGTCTGCTTTGAGTTGGTTGATCAACTCGACAACCTGCTCCGGCGCAATGTTGGCGCCACGGATCAGTTCTGCCGGCGTAAAACCCGCGAAGCCGGCAAACCAAGCGACTCCCAGGGCGCGCTCCTTGGCCTCGCCGGTCCAAAGTCGTTCAATGCGTTCCAGCATTTCCAGGTGACGCCGGCGAATCTTTTTGGCGACCGGCTGAAGCACCTGGCCACCGCCCAGCGTCTGCGTCGCCGAGGAGCCGCGCACGACGAACGGCTGTCCCCAAGTGGCAGTAGCGGGCTCTTCCAGATAGATTTGCGCCAAACCCCACGCGCCCGGCTCAATGCGATCGCAGTCGAGCAGGGCAACCGTGCCCATGATCTCGGATGTGCCGATGTGGAAGCGGATGGGCACGCGATGCTTGATGGCTCGACGTGCATCCGTCAGGCAGTGAAGCCTCACGGTAAGAAAGCGGGACGGCGCCAAATAGCCCGGCGTTGCCAATTCCTGACCGCGAATAACGTCTTCCTGATGGACGCCGGCCAAATTGATCGCGGCCCGCATGCCGCGGTGCACCTCCTCTACCGGCTTATCATGATTTTGCAAAGAGCGTACGCGGACTCTTTCGCCGCGCGGCTGCCATTCGAGCTCATCACCGACAGCCAGCCGGCCTGACGCCACCGAGCCGGTGACGACCGTGCCGTGCCCCTGAACGATAAACGAGCGGTCGATGGCCAAACGAAACCACTCCTTGTCGGTACGGGCTTCAACGTGCTGGCAGGCCTCGCCAATGGCGGCCTTCAATTCGGCGATTCCCTCACCGCTATGAGCGGAAGTGCGAATGATGGGCGCCGCTTCCAAGAAGCTGCCTGCGACTAACTCGCGAATTTCTAGCTCGGCGACCTCGCGCGTCGTTTCGTCCACCAGGTCGCATTTTGTGAGAGCGATTACGCCGTGCTTCAAGCCAAGCAATCTAAGAATCTCCAAGTGCTCGCGCGTCTGAGGCATGACCGAGTCGTCCGCCGCAACCACCAGCACGGCCAAGTCCACTCCCGTCGCCCCGGCCAGCATGTTCTTGATGAAGCGTTCGTGGCCGGGCACATCGACGATTCCAAGGCGATAATCGCCCAAATCCAGGCTGGCAAACCCAATGTCGATGGTGATGCCCCGCTGCTTTTCTTCCGGCAAGCGATCGCAGTCGATGCCCGTCAAAGCCTTAACAAGCGATGTCTTGCCGTGATCGATATGGCCGGCAGTGCCTAGGATGAGGTCTCGTGGCATAGTTAGTTCGTTGTTCGTGGTTCGTTGTTCGTGGTTCGTTGTTGGTTGTTCGTTGTTCGTTGTATCCATCCCCTATTTTGCTTGGTTCCGTAAAGAGGACAAGAGAACAATACCCAGAAGCCATATGGCTCGCATTGTCGCCAATCGTTAAATTATGCTTGTCAACGAACCACGAACAACGAACAACAAACAACGAACAACCATGCTCGGAATCAAACTCGACCCCCGCGCTTTCCTCGAACGAGCCGGGCAGGAATTGATGCGAATCGATCCTAACGAGGTGGAAGCGCTGGCCGACGCCATCTTTGAGTGCTACGAGAAGAGCCGGTTTGTCTTTATCATCGGCAACGGCGGCAGCGGGTCGAACGCCTCGCATTTTTGCGAGGATATGGGCAAGTGCACCCTCAAGAGAGAAGATTTCGACAACGACTCCAAGAAACGGCTTCGCATATTGAGTCTGACGGACAACACGCCGTATATCTTGGCCTGGGGCAACGATGAGGGCTTCGATCGTGTTTTTGTCGAGCAACTGAAGAATCTGGCCAGCCCAGGCGACCTGTTAGTTGCCATTAGCGGCTCAGGGAACAGCCCCAACATTTTGAGAGCGGTGGAATGGGCCAACCGCAACCGGCTCAAGACCTTCGGCTGCACCGGCTACAACGGCGGCAAGCTTCGCATGCTTGCTCATCAAGGATTGCATGT
Organism: Gemmataceae bacterium; assembly: GCA_045802525.1. Lineage (GTDB taxonomy): Bacteria > Planctomycetota > Planctomycetia > Gemmatales > Gemmataceae > JBJMQT01. The sequence continues at coordinate 92,097 of JBJMQT010000127.1, read as the reverse complement.
TCCCCTTGATGATATGGGCATCGTGGAATCGATCCATCTGACGGCGTTCCACTGGGTCGTCGGCAACGTTCACAAGCGCATTTCGCTTTGAGACGATGTATTTCCTCGGCATTGAAATCGGCGGCACCAAATTGCAGCTCGGCCTCGGCCGCGGGGACGGCAGTTTGGCCGGGCTCTGGCGCGAGACTGTTGACGCGGCTGCCGGGCCCGAAGGCATTCGCCAGCAAATCGGCCGGGCCATTCCCGATCTGTTGACGAAGACCGCCCTCGACCGATCTCAGCTCAAAGGCATCGGGATCGGATTCGGCGGCCCCGTCGACGATGCGACCCACCGAATCATCAAATCCCATCAAATTGAAGGCTGGGACAACTTTCCTCTGGAAGACTGGATCGCCGACCTGGCCGGCATGCCGGCGGTACTGGGCAACGACGCCGATTGCGCGGGGCTGGCTGAAGCTTTGTTCGGCGCGGGCAAGGACCTGTCGCCGATCTTCTACATCACGATCGGCTCGGGCATCGGCGGCGGGTTGATTATCGACGGCCAGATTTATCGTGGCGTGGGACGCGGCGCCGCCGAGATCGGCCACGTTCGAATGACCCCTCCATCAGGGGGCGGATCCGGCCGGACGATTTTGGAAAAACTTGCATCCGGCTGGGGCATTGAAGCCCGGGCCAGGTCGTTGGCTGTTACTTCAAGAGAAGCGAAACAGGTTCTCGAACTGGCCGACGGCAAGGCCGACCAGATTACCGTTTTGCACCTCGCCAATGCGGCCGGCAGCGGCAATGAATTCGCGCTCTTTCTCCTGGCGCAGGCATCGGACAGCCTGGCGGAAGCAATCTGCCATGTCATCGCTTTATTATGTCCCCGGCGGATCATCATCGGCGGCGGCGTGTCGCTCATCGGAGAGAAACTGCTCTTCGAGCCGCTGCGCCGACTGGTCGCCGAACGCGTGTTCAAGCCGTTTGCCGAATGTTACGACATCTGCCCGGCTGCTCTGGGCGAAGAAGTTGTCGTCCACGGAGCCGTGGCCCTCGCCCGGCAACAATTTGACCGCACGCGGACCAGAGGGTGATCAATAATTGAACACCTTATGCCGACTTGCGCTCTTTCGTTGTCCCTCGTTTGAAGGCCAGGCTCCATCGTCCTTGCGGAGTTATTCAATCGCCTCGGGGCCGTGTTCTTGCGCGGGAGTCCGCGCCTTCGCAGGATTATGCCGATAACGCAGGACTTTCACCGCTTCAATCGTGATCATCCCTTCATCAACGGCTTGATCGAGGAACGGCAAGAGCGACTGCACCTTGTCGACGGTATCCACGATCTCCACCACGATCGGAAGATCGGTGGACAATTCCAGGAGTTTGGTCGTGTGCACGCGGCTGTTGGCCCCGTAGCCCATGGCGCCATGAAGAACGGTCGCCCCCGCGAGGCCCAGGCTCTTGGCCCGCATCACGATAGCGCGGTATAGCGGTTCACCCTCCCAAGTGTCCGATTCACCGATGAACACACGCAGAAGTTGGCCGTTTTCGCTTAGGGTCATGGCGGGGAACTCCTCGGGACTTGGCAGGGTAGATAGATCGGGTACGAGATCGGGTACGGCGAGACGCTCGGCCGTCCTGGATGCGTCGGACCCTTCATGACGGTAGATAAGGACGTGGCCACGTTCCAGGGTCGCCAGTCCCTCCAGAACCACGTCTTCGACAACCGAAAGGAACCGCCCGATCGCCTGGGGCGTATCCACAAATTCCATGATGATGGGACGGTGCTCGACTACGGACCACAGGCGCTCCTCCAAAACGTGGCCGTCGATGTCGAGACCAAAAAAACCGCGCAGCACGGTCGCCCCAGCCAATCCTTGTTTGCGCGCGCGAACAACCAGGGTATCGGCGGCCAGACGCCACCACCCGTACTTGTCGGTGTTCCGCAAATAAACGCGCAAAAGCGTTTGTTCGCCTTCCAGCTTCATATTGCGCTTCCTCCGCCAACCCTGGCCAAAAGCACGCCCGCACGAACGGCCAACAAGCCAACGAAGACACTGAGGGCAATGTAGGCCGCGCCGGCGATTCGATCGCCATCGCTCAGCAAGCGGTGACTCTCGAACTCAAAGGTTGAGAAGGTCGTGAAGGCGCCGGTAAAGCCGACCGCGATTATCAGCAGCAAGTCATCCGCGCGAAGCCACGCTCGTTCGAAAGCGAACCGTTCCGTCAAAGCGGTCGTGAACCAGCCGAGAAAGAGGCTGCCAGACAAGTTGATGAAAAGCGTGCCCCATGGGAAGGCCGTTCCGAACCAGCGGCCGAACCACACGGTCACTCCCCAGCGCGTCAGCCCGCCAAGCGAGGAGCCGAAGGCGACAAGGAATATCTGGAAGGCGGTTCGCACGTTCATTCCTCCATTGCCAAGGTGTTTCCGAACCGGGTCATGTTTCTTTCACGCTCGCAACGGGGGAAGGAATAGGGGTTCCCCCGGACGCCCGGCCAATCCAAGTCCTCACGAGCGCGTCCTCGTCTTTTTTCTCCTTGCGCTGTTTTAGAGGCGTCAGCGGCCAAAAATAGACGGACGCTGAAATTCCCTCTGCTTTCTTTCCACGACGTGCGCAGCTTGACTAATATAGCCCTATCACTTCGTTTCACTTTTCGGGAAAGGAGCATCGGCGATGGCGACTTATATCACGCTCATCAAGTTCACCGAGAAGGGCGCCCATGACATCAAGGACACTTGCAAACGCGCGGCCGAGTTGAAGGGCATGCCAAGAAGCATGGCATCGAGATCAAGGAGCAATATTGGACCTTGGGCGCCTATGACGGACTCATCATCTTCGATGCCTCGGACGACGAGACGGCGACCGCGGCCATGCTGTCGCTGAGTTCACGCGAATATGTCACTACGCAGACGATGCGCTCGTTTAATGCCGGAGAAATGAGCAAGATTGTGGCTAAGGTCACTTGAGGTGTAGGGGAAAGTGACGGGAGACTTGCGGTCCTGGAGACAGCGGGGCCAGAGACCCTTGCCGAGGAGGGAGGCTCACTCATCGGGCCTTAAGTTTGTCCGCCTTGTGCCTGCACCGGCCAAATGGTTCTCTCCATCTCGCCTGACCTCCCGTGGAAAGAAATGGAAAGAATCCGTTTGAACTCTTTTGACGACTTTCGGTCGCAAGAGACGCCCGTTTTGAAAAGCCAGGGGCGTCAAGCCCACGCGAGGCCGTGGGCATGACACCCGATTTTTCTACTAGAAGCCTAAGGCTCTTAAATATTTCGCTCTAAATGCGATGATTGTCATCTTGCCACGATTGAAATCGCGTCCCATGAGTTTCTTATTCCCAGGGCTTTAGCACGATCTTGATGCAGGCGTCTTCTTTGTCGCGGAACATTTTGTAACCTTTGGGCGCATCTTCGAGCCGCATGCGATGGGTGACGACGAAGCTGGGGTCGATGTCGCCTTTTTGGATGCGTTCCAAAAGCGGGCGCAGGTAGCGCTGAACGTGAGTTTGGCCGGTTTTGACCGTAAGGGCACGATTCATAAGGGAGCCAAAAGGAATCTTGTCCACAAAGCCGCCGTAGACGCCGGGGACGGAAACGGTACCGCCGTTGCGACAGGTCAAGATGGCTTGGCGCAGGGCGGTCGGCCGATCCGTTTCCATAAGAGCCGCTGTCTTGACGCGATCGTAAAGGCCGTGGAGACCCGGCGAATGGGCCTCCATGCCGACGGCGTCAATGCAGGCGTCCGGCCCGCGGCCGCCGGTCATCTCTTTGAGCGCATCATAAATGTTCACTTCCTCATAGTTGAGCGTCTCCGCTTTTCCTTTTTCGCGCGCCATGCGCAGCCGTTCGGGGAAGCGGTCAATGGCAATGACCCTCTCAGCGCCGAGCAAGAAGCAACTCTTGATGGCAAATTGCCCAACGGGGCCGCAACCGAAGACGGCGATGGTGTCTTCCGGTTTGATGTTGCAGTTTTCCGCGGCCATGTACCCCGTCGGAAAGATATCCGAGAGGAACAGCACCTGTTCATCCGTCAATTCATTGGGCACCTTAATAGGACCGACATCGGCGAAAGGAATGCGGGCGAACTGGGCCTGCCCTCCGGCGTAACCGCCGGTCAAGTGAGAATAGCCGAAAATGCCCGCCGTGGAATGGCCCCACATCTTCTCGGCCAACCAGGAATTCGGATTGGAGTTTTCACAAAGTGAGAAAAGCCCTTCCTTGCACAGCAGGCAGTTGCCGCACGCGATCGGAAAGGGATTGACCACGCGGTCGCCGACTTTCAAGTTTTTCACCGCCGAGCCGACTTCAACGACTTCCCCCATAAACTCGTGGCCGAGGATGTCGCCCGGCTCCATCGTCGGAACGTAGCCGTCGAAGAGGTGTAAGTCAGAGCCGCAGATGGCGGTGGAAGTGATGCGAACGATGGCGTCCCGCGGGTTGAGAATAGTAGGATCGGGCACATCAACCACTTGCACTTTACCTGTGCCGTACCAGCAATTAGCCTTCATGGGTTTGTTCCTTTGTAGGTTGGTTCAGACGGTTATCTAGGCGAAATACCAGGGCGACGGCCGGAAGGGCAGGCAACCCCGGTCCAGATAGTCTCAAGAGCAACGTTTCCAGCTAAGCTCCCCTAAAGTTCGTTTTCTCGAGCTTTGGCCACCCTGAGAAACGATCTTTTTTGTTCGCAAGTGCAGACCGCTCTGCCGCTTAGGAAAGATCGTTTCTACTACCCCTCACACACCTCCCTCTAAGCCAGCTTGAAACGAATCCGGCAAGCTAGTTCTGATTGCCGGCCGCCGTCAAAAAGCGCCGTCGCGGCCGCATCCCAGACCCGCATCGGGACTCGTACTGCTCTGTAAGCTGCTGAAAACGTCGAGGACAGTAATTCCGAGCACGGCGGCTGTAGCGGCCAGGGTCTTGCCGCGTTCGGCATGGGGAGAGGCCAATGCCTGGCCCAGAAGACTGAGGTCCATAGCGTCGCCGGCCACTCGTCCCCACAGCCAACCGGCCGGGCGCGGCTGGGATAGGAGGCCGACCCCGGACGCAATTTCGCGCAGGCCCAGCATACGGAGCAAGGCGCTGTGATGGTGGCGCACGCCAATCAAGTCGGCGACGGTTTTCGGGGCAAGCAACTCCGCCATACCCAGGCCGATGCTGAACCACCCCAAGCCCCAGGTCATGCGGTCTTCTATCACCATGGAGCCTGTTTGCTCCCAGGCCTCGCGCCCGCCTCGGCCGGTTGGCTGGCCCTTCGTGGTCGGGATCTCGCCGGTTTCAATAAAGCGCTTGAAGCGGCGGACGTCTTCGCGAACTTCCTGCTCGGCGGACCGCCCAAACATCCAGGCGAGCGCAGCGCCCGCTTTGCCGGCCGGCGGGTTGTAACGCATGTCTACATTGACCAGGGTGCCCCGGTTTCCCGGCGCGGGCGTGAAGCGAACGGACCCTTCCGTCTCTACTGCCGAGCCCGGAAGCGATCGCCAAGCAATCATCTGACCAGGTCGATCCTCCGTGGTTTCGGCGTCCCATTCGACCCGAACATCCATAGGGCCGCACGCCGTCCAGTGGGAACGGTTGCCGCCCGTGATTTGCACGGATTTTACATAGCGCATGAACTGGGGAAAATTCTCGAAATTGCGCCAAAAGCGATAGAGTTCGTCAGGCGTGCTTAGAATGGCTGTCGTTTCGTGGACATGAAGTCCCCCTGTCTTTGTTTCCTTAAAGCCGAGAATCGAATGGCCGTCCGAGTCCGGTTTAGCGCCATAGTAGGCGAGGCCGCCGCCTAGCGCCGCCAGCCCGAAGCCTCCCAAAGTACCCTTCGTTAAGCCGTAAAGCGCCAGAGCGCCGCCGCCCAGCAAAGAGGCCCAACGCTGCGTCTGGTCTCCGTCAGGCAGGCGACCCCGCGCTTCCGCGGGCTGCCGCTGCTGAAACGGCGGAATGCGGTTCTTTGGTCTTGGTTGTGTAGCCGTCGCCATATTGTGGTCTCCTTCCATCCGGTAACCGGCAGGTCCTATCGCTCACCAAGAGAGAAATGGCTTCGCCTGCCGCGTTGCCCCGGCTGCAAACGCCGCTAGATTCTGCAAATAGCGTTCCTGCGAAAGGCGATATGCTCATCCACGATCGGATGGTGTGGGTCGTCGATGGTCGAGTTCTCATTGGGGCCAAAAGCCGTCTCAAGGAGGCGCCAGGGCAATCGGCTTTAGGAATTGCCTGCCGATTTAAATTCTCCAAAATGAGATTTTGCCGGCAACCAATTGATGCCTGGGATCAATTGATGATAGAATTCAGAAGAATGATTCGTCTTTCTAACGCTCCCCTTGCGCTGTCCGGGTCTGGGCGGCTCGCTTTGTCCTTCCGTATCCCAAGGATTCCCACCATGATGCGTCCCGCCAAGATGATCTTCGCCGTGGCGGTCTTCTTATGGCTGAGCGGCATCAACTTAGCCCTTGCGCAAGAGCCTATCCGCCTGGCGCGAACGCCGGACATCTCGCCAGACGGCAAACAAATAGCTCTTAGCTACCTGGGCGACATTTGGAGCGTGGAGACAATCGGCGGCATAGCAAGACCAGTGACCATGCACGAGGCGCACGATATCGCTCCCTGTTATAGCCCTGACGGGCGCTGGATTGCCTTTTCCTCGAACCGGTTTGGCAGTTATGATGTCTTTGTCGTTTCCGCCCTGGGGGGCAAGCCCCGGCGGCTGACTGCCGATTCCGCCTCGGACATGGTTTGCGGTTGGTCGCCCGACGGCAAGCAAGTCTTGTTCACCTCCACCCGGAGCAACACTTTTCCGGCTTCCGCCGAACTCTATACCGTTCCGGCGGAGGGTGGGCGGGCGCGCAAAATCACCGCCGCGGAAGGACGTGAAGGGGTCTTTTCCCCGCACGGCGACCAAATCGCCTATGTGCGCGGTCCAGGAACCTGGTATCGCCGGGGCTATCGCGGCTCCTCCAATGACGATATTTGGATTTGCAATGCTGACGGAAGCAATAATCGTCGGCTGACCAGCTTTGTCGGCCAAGATAACTCCCCTATGTGGAGCGCCGACGGCCAGACGATCTACTATGTCAGCGAGGTATTCAGCACTTCCAATCCGGGCGTGGCCAACATCGTGAAGCAAGACGTCACCGGCCAGACGCCTCCTCAATTGGTCACGCATCACAGCGAAGATAGCGTTCGCAAAGCCCGCATTAGCGCCAATGGCGAATGGATCGTTTACGAATGCGGCGCCGATCTATGGGTTGTCTCCGCCAAGGATCCGCAAAGCCCGCGCAAATTGGCTATTGAGGTGCATGCCGACGACAAGGTTAATACCGAAAAGACCATCACGCTTACCAAAGGCATGTCCGAATACGCTCTGAGCCCTGACGAGAAGTACGTGGCCTTCGGCGTCCACGGACAACTGTTCCTCATGGCGGCACAACCCGGCGCCAAAGTCACGCGCTTGACCACCAGCCCTTCGTACGACCACAGCATGGCGTGGTCGCCGGACATGCAGAAAATCGTCTTCACGTCCGATCGCAATGGTCATGAAGACCTTTACTTGCTCGAAGCCAATGATCCGGAACACAAAAAGTTTGTCGAAGCGCACCACTTCAAGGTCACGCAACTAACGAACACCGCCGACGCGGAGTTAGGCGTCTCCTTTACGCCCGATGGCAAACGCATTGCCTTCTTGCGTTCGGGCCAGCTCTTTACCATGAAGCCCGACGGCAGCGACCAAAAAGCGCTAGTGAGCGACAAAACCGTCATTGACTACGAGTGGTCGCCCGACGGCAAATGGGTGGCTTACTCGCGAATGGATGGCTCCTTCGCCAGCGAGATTTACATAATGCCGATAGCCGGCGGCGAGGCGAAAAACGTAACGCGCTACGCCACCTACAACTCGAACATCACCTGGAGCGCGAACGGCAAGAAACTGGCCTTCATCAGCCTGCGGCGAAAGTCCGGCGGCATGCATGTCCTGTCGCTGCAAAAACCGGCTGTTACCGGCACCCCGGCCAATAACGAGATCGATTGGGACGATATTCATTTGCGCGTCGAACAAGCGGCCCCCATCCCGGCTGAGGAAGGCGCCATCTCCACCGATCCCGAAGCCAGCAAGGTGGCCTTCCGCTCCAGCGGCCCGACCGGCGATGACCTGTGGGTGGCTAGCACCAACGGCAGCATGCTAAGCCGTGTCACCAGCGGCAACGTTCGACCGCATCATATCCAATGGTCGAAACGGACGCCGGACACCATCTATTTCATGGACGGCGAGGGCGTGTTGCGTAAGGCCCATGCCGGGATGGGCGATTTCGCCTCCATGCTATCGAGAATGCCGGGCAGCTCTAGCTCGTCTGCGGCATCGGCTGCCCTGAATTTCAAGGTGAAATTGAACATTCGCCAGGACGAAGAGTTCGGCGAAATGTTTGAACAGAGCTGGCGCGCCTTGGACGAGCATTTCTATGACGCTAAATTCCACGGCGTCGACATGGAAGCGCTGCGCAACAAATACCGCCCGTTGGTCAAGCATGTTGCCTTACGTGAAGACCTCTATGCCCTCATTTCCATAATGATGGGCGAGCTCAATGCCTCGCACATGGGCATCTCGGGCTTCGGCAAAGGACCTGAAGAAATCACCGCGGACTTGGGTCTGGTTTTTGACGACTCCTACTCCGGGCCGGGCCTCAAGATCACCGAGATACTCAAACGGGGACCCGCCGACAAACGCGGCCTCAACCTCAAGCCGGGTGACATCATCACCGCCATTGACGGCACAGAGCTAACCGAACAAGTCGATGTGAGCAAGCTCCTGAACGGGAAAGTGGATGAGCCCGTATCTCTGCAAATCTTGATCAATCCGATGGCCGATCCGAAAGATCCCAAAGCCCGGCGTCAGATGGAGCTCACGCCCGTTTCGCGCGATCGCGTACAACACTTGATGTATGAGCGTTGGGTCGCCACCAATGCTAAGCGCGTCGCGGAGTTGAGCAAAGGCAAGCTGGGCTACATTCACATTCCCAGCATGGACGAAAACGGCCTGGAGGCTTTTGTCCGCTCACTCTATTCGGACAACTTTGACAAGGAGGCGATTGTCCTCGACGTTCGCTACAACGGCGGGGGCTTTACGCACGACCAGGTCCTCAACTACCTGGGCGGCCGCGAACATACGCTGTTCCGCCAGCGCGACGGCGGTGAAGGCTTAGTGCTGCGTTCGTTTGACCGCAAGTGGACTAAACCGCTTGTGTTGCTCATCAACAACCGGTCCTATAGCGACGCAGAGATCTTCCCCAGCGCTTTCCGCACGCTGGGGCTGGGCAAGCTGGTCGGCCAGCCGACAGGCGGGCACGTTATCGGTACTTCCGCCGTGCAACTCATTGACGGCTCCATTTTCCGCATCCCGCGCACCGGCGTCTTTACGACCAAGGGCGTGAACATGGAAAAGGAAGGCGTCTTGCCGGACTTCCTGGTGGAATCCAGTCCGGATCAACTGGCCAAGGGCATCGATCCGCAAATTGATAAAGCCGTGGAAGTGGTCATGCAGGATGTGGCGCAGTGGAAAAAGACGCGACCCGCGGTTGCCAGCAAGCCCGAAGGCGGCAAGCCCGCGAATCCCATTGTCGCTCCCATGATGCCCCTGATCCCTCTGCTGCGGTAATCTTGGATCTCTAGGAATCTTCACAAAGGTCGGAGGCGCGAAGCAGAGCTTCGCGGCAGTGCGTGCCCAGGCGGAGCTTGGGCACGAGGAGATCTTCCATCCTCGATCCTCGATCCTCGATCCTCGATCCTCGATCCTCGATCCTCGATCCTCCATCCTCGATCCTCGATCCTCCATCCTCATTCCCGACCTGCCGACAATTGCCCACTTGCAGTCCGAATCACTGGCTTATAGACTCGTAGATACGGTCCTGCGGCTTCTAGCGATTATGACGGATTTGTCGCCGCTGGGCCGGTGAAGGATCAGGCCAGCAGCCATGCGTTCGTTTCGGTTAATGGCATTGAGCGCCGGACTTGTGGCTGGCTGGGATGTTACTCCCGTGTGGGCAACGTTGCGCTACCGGGAGAGGGACCCAATCTGTGTGCAGCCAAGAGGTGCGGATGTGGCAGCGGCACTCCTCGCAGAATACTTTGAGCAACTTCCCGAACGCCGCGAAGGCATGGACCCGGATGTCTGGGCGGCGCGCATGCAAAACGCTTTAGAAAAATTCAAGAAACGGGTGACGGCACGCTACAGTGAAGGAACCCTGCAGCGGCTCCTCGAATCGGACAATTCTCGCAATCGCCGCGCGGCCGTTTTGGCCCTAGGATTGATGGGCACCATGCAGTCCAACGCTGCTTTGGCGGACCGCCTTCACGATGAAGATCCGAAAGTTCGCGAACTCGCGGCGGACGCCGCCTGGGCCATCTGGTTTCGCGCCGACTCCATCGTCAATAACCAAGAGCTTCAGCGGATCATGCGCTTGCGTGACCTGGATAAAGCTCTGGCGGCCCTGGACGTCTTGATTCGCAAGTCTCCCGGCTTTGCCGAAGCCTACAATCAGCGGGCGGTCTTATATTTCCGGCTCAAGGAATATGACAAATCCGCCAACGATTGCGATAAGGCATTGCAACTCAATCCCCATCATTTTGGCGCCCAGGCCGGCATGGCCCGCTGCTTCATGCGTCTGCGGAAATCGCGCGCCGCCTTAAAGGCCTTCCGCCGAGCATTCGAAATCAATCCCAACCTCGACGGCGTCGAGGAAGCCATCCGCGACCTCGAAAGCGCGCTGGGGGAAGAAGGCAGCCGGCCCGACGACAAAAAGTAAATCGCATCGTTGACTATTCGCTCCCGCTGGACGGCTCGGCAGGCAGCTTCTTATCCACCGAGTACCAGACGGTCGCTCCCTGTATCAACTCCACGCGCACCGCGTCCGGCACCGCATCGCTCAATTCGCGCGGGTCCTGTTGCGAAGGCGAAATCTCCGCTTCGATCTGAAAGCGGGTTCCTTCCGCACTCGATTGCACAAGCGAATAGCCGGCATTCCGGCGGCCCCATACGACGTAAACTTCCAGGGGGCCTGCCCAATCACCCACCACTTCTCCTGTGACAAAAAGGCGGCCGGGCGAGGATTGCGAAACGCTCACCGACTGCAAAAATGCCTGCCTGCGCACTTCCAAGGCAACTTCGCCTTTCAGGCCTCCCGTGCCGTCGAGATCTTCGACTTCGATGGCCAATTCATTCCGTCTCTGCAACAAAGAAGTCACATCGATTTCCCTGTAATCAAAGGAGCCTGGCTGTTCGGCAAGCAAAAGGCCGTTAAGCGAAATCGTGGAAGCGCCCAGGACTTTCTCCACAGTAACCCAAACGCGTTCATTGTCATCAATGCGGCCGGGATAGCCGAACCGGCGAAGGAAGCGAACGCGACCGGTAAAACCCGCCAATTCACCCTCTTGCCAAGGGCCCGGGACCGTCACGCGAGCGGTTGGGGGTAGGTTGCTGTAGTCGTTGGCAACTCTGCCGTCTGGCAGGCGACTTACGCGAACGAGAGGCTGACATTGCCACGGCCCCCGTAAGCGAATTCGATGAGGGTACATGAATCAAGGTTCCCGAAGCAAAACGCGGAGCAAGTGAGAATAGTCCGTATAGGGAACGTGATCCGGCGCTCCCTGGGCATGAAGGTATACGCAGTCTTCCTTAGACTGGCCCAGGCTTAATATGGTGCCAGAAACGGTGCCTCCCTGATCTCCGTGCAAACAAATGGGCGGACCGCCGTTGCCCGTTTGTCCGCACAGATCTTTCAAGGCATTCACCCATTCATGAACCTTAGTAAGGGCTTGGCTCGCCAGCCAGCGCAAGGCATATTCCGTCCGCCGGTCGTTTTCGTCGTTCACATCATGAGCTGTCAAGACGTGCAACCCCGGCGGGAGAGGGCGCACGCGCAGCCAGTCTCCGGCATGAAGAACTACGGCATTGAGTTTATCGACACATAGCAGGTTGCAGCCCGCATAGAGATTTCTGGACAGATTTTTGGTCGCGTGATCGGCAGCTTCCGCGGCAGTAGAACAAGCGAGCAATTCGCGAACCAAAAGCCCGCGACTGCGCGAAGCGGACGGCGTCGCCAACTTAGGCCGATTGGTGATTGCAACAATCACCCCACGAGCATTGATCCCCAACCAGGTTCCTCCAGCCACCGGGTCAATTCCCGCCACGAAACGGATCAATCCATCTACGAGCCGCGGTGGCTCTCCTTGGCGCGCATAGGCCTCCTCCCGGTTCGCGCCAATCAGCACCGGAGCATCCCCGATCGATTTAAAGAAGAGGGTCAGAAGGCACATTGGATTTGTCTGTGGTCAGTTGTCAGTAGTCAGTGGTCATTGATCAGTTGTTCGTGGCCAAAGACTTCCGACCATTGTACAGTGTGTTTGAATCAGCATGAGGTATCCAAAAGGGTGCGCCTGCAACGAACAACGAACAACTGACTACTGCCAATGCCCACTCAAATGGCAAAACTTCATTGGGGAATTCTTGGCGTTGCCAACATCCGAAAGCGGTTGCTGCCGGCGTTTGCCAAGACCAAGCACGCCGAGCTGAAAGCCATCGCCAGCCGGTCGCTCGACCGCGCTAAGAAGGCAGCCGCCGAGGCCGATATTCCAGTGGCGTACGGGAGCTACGAGCAGTTGTTGGACGATCCTGACATCGAGGCGGTTTATATTCCCCTGCCCAATACGCTGCATGGCGAATGGACGCGAAAGGCGGCCGAACGGGGCAAACATATCCTGTGCGAAAAGCCGATGACGCCGACGGCTGCCGAGGCGCGTGAATTGGTGGATTTCTGCAAAGCCAAAGGCGTTTGGCTCATGGAAGGATTCATGTGGCCGCATCATCCTCGGACGCACATGCTGCGCCGGTTCCTGGAGGAAGGGGGCATCGGAGCCGTTGAGCGGGTCGCCGGAGCATTCACGTTTAAGCTAGACCCGTTCACTGTGAGCAATATTCGCCTCCAATCACATTTGGCGGGAGGAAGCCTGCTCGACGTCGGCTGCTATCCGGTGTACGGAATACGGTGGGCATTCGGGACGGAACCAGTCCGCGTTTTCGCGACCGCACGGTATCAGCACGATGTCGATGTGGAAATGAGCGGGCTACTTCATTTTGCAGACGGCCGCATGGCTTCATTCGACTGCGGCTTTACGCTGCCGACGCGCGGTTGGCTGGAGATCACCGGAACGGACGGCGTTGTCCGCGTTCCAGAGATGTGGGTTCCTACCGACGCGGCCACTTTTGAAATTCACCGGGACGGGCATCCAACAGAAGTCGTTTCGATTGCTGGTGAAGACCAGATCGCCCATATGATCGACGACTTCGACGACGCCATACTTCATGGCAAGCCCATCCATCCGCCGCCCGAAGAAGCGGTAAAGACTTTGCGCGTTCTGGATGCTCTGGCCGCATCGGCTCGCTCCGGCAAGGAAGTTGAGGTGTGACGGCAAGTATTCGTTGAGGCGCCATTCGCCGGCCGCAATTGCGAGCTATGTTTGGAAAGTGTGATTGGCAGAATATTCAGCCCCTTCTAACAAAGCGGCAATTTGTTATGACGCTGGCGTGGGCTAGCCTACTTTTTTGCAGTTCCTTAATGCCGCCTCACCTGGAACCGGGGGCAGTCGGCTTCCCGATTAGCGAATTCGCGCTCCGCGATTATCGCGGCGGCGAGCGAAAGCTCAGCGATTGGGCCGATAAGAAGTTGATCGCCATCGCCTTCGTCGGAGTCGATTGCCCGTTGGCTAATCTCTACGCGGCTCGGCTCGAAGAACTGGCCAAGGAGTTCCAAAGCCAGGGCGTGCAATTCGTCAGCATCAATTCCAATCAACAAGATGCGGTATCCGACATCGAGCGCTTTGTCCGGGCTCACAAGGTAAGCATTCCTGTTCTCAAAGACGTGGGAAACGCCGTAGCAGATCAGTTCGGGGCGCAACGCACGCCCGAAGTGTTCCTTCTCGATGAACGGCGGATCATCCGCTATCGCGGCCGAATTGACGATCAGTACTCGGTTGGAGCGAGCCGGGCAAAAATCGGCCGCCGCGATCTGGCCGTGGCTATTGACGAATTGCTCTCCGGTAAGCCGGTCAGCCAACCGACAACCCCAGCGCCGGGATGCCTTATTAGCCGCGTAAGTAGGTCAATTCAGACTGGGGAGGTTACTTATAGCAAACACATCGCGGGTCTATTTCAAAAGCGATGCCAGGTTTGCCATCGACCCAACCAGGTCGCCCCGTTTCCGTTGACCAACTACGCAGAAGCGGCCGCTTGGGCCGATACGATTCAAGAGGTCGTCAACGCTAACCGCATGCCTCCCTGGCACGCTAACCCCGCGCACGGTAAATTCGCTAATGATCCCCGCTTGACCGACGAAGAAAAACGCCTCATCAACGCCTGGGTCAAAGGAGGCGTTCCCGAGGGCAATCCCGCCGATTTGCCGCCACAGGCTACATTTCCCGAGGGTTGGACGATTTCCAAGCCTGACAAAGTGGTGCCAATAGCCGTGCCTTTCACGGTGCCGGCTGAGGGCCTCATCGATTATCAATATTTCGAAGTGGATCCCGGCTTTACCGAAGACAAGTGGGTGCAGCAGGCGGAAATCAGGCCGGGCAATCGCGCCGTCGTCCATCACTGCACGGTCTTCCTAAAACCGCCGGGCGGCGAGGCGGCCGTCATGGTGGGCGAACTGGGCTCCGTATGCTTGGCTGCGACCGCTCCCGGAACGCCGCCTTTGGTTCTTAAGGAAGGCCTGGCCAAACGCATTCCCGCTTACTGGCATTTCGTCTTTGTCATTCACTATACGACCAACGGCACGGAGCAAATCGACCAGACCAGCATCGGCCTGGTGTTCGCCGATCCCAAGCAAGTTAAGAAGGAAGTCGCGACTAATATCGTGCTTGACACCAACCTTAATATTCCGCCCCACGAAGCCGATTACCGCGTTGAGCATACTAGTTCGTGTAATAAGGACGTTCTTTTGCTGGCATTATTCCCGCACATGCATCTGCGCGGCAAATCGTTTCGCTATGAAGCGGAATATCCCGACGGCGCCCGGGAAATTCTTCTCGATGTGCCGCATTATGATTTCAACTGGGAGCATCGCTACGAGCTAGCCGATCCCAAGTTGTTGCCCGCGGGCACGATCTTACACGTTGTCGCTCACTACGATAATTCGGCGAAGAATCCGTTCAATCCGGATCCTGATGCAACCGTCCATACAGGCAGTCAAATTACGGATGAAATGTTTAACGGGTATATGGAACTGGCCCTGGCGGATCAAGACATGAGCAAGCCCGCAATGGTTTGGGACAAGCTGCGCGCAGCGGCTCGATTCACATTTAGACCGGGGATTGTCCTGTTGGCCGGAGCTGCGTTTTTGATGTTTCGACTGATTCGGAATTCGCTGATTAAAGCGAGGTGACACTATACCGATATCACGGCCCTAACCCGGCTGCCTTTCGAAACCCTCACTCCGGAAGGTACAGGATGCGGCCGCAGGCGACGCAGAGCACGAACATTCCCGACACCAAATCATTGTAATTCTGCGAAGTAATGGCCGTATGACATGCTGTGCAATTGCGATTCTTGACGACAGCCAGGGCATCGTCTCCTTTGGAAGCGATTATGCGCTCCAATTGCGCTTTCCGGTCGGCGGGGATTTGGGCTTCGACAACCTTGAGGTCTTTTTTTGCTTGCTCCAGTTGTCCGTTCAAGTCGGCCAAGCGAGCCTGCACGCCGTTTTCAAAAGTCGTGAAATCCGCTTTTGCCTGTTTGACGTTTTTTTCGAGCTCCGGGATCTTTATCGTCTTTTCTTCCATCTCGCCTAGATTGTCGAGGATCTCATTCTCTAGCCTTTGAACATTCTGCTTCTCGGCGGTGATCTCGGCTTGCAGAGCGTCGTACTCTTTCTTGCCGCCAGCTTCGTTTTGTTGCTTTAGATGCTTGGCGATCAGGGTATGCGTTGTCTTAAGCGATGTCTCTTTTTCGTGGGTGGCGACCTTTAGATGTTTGAGTTCATCTTGCGCCTGCTTTAGCAGTTCCTCTTGCCGGGCTACTCGGGCTTGCTGAGCCTTGAGTTGCCGGGGAACGCGATCGAGTTCTTCTTGCAGGTTCTTTATGAAACGGTGCAGGCGATGGATATCCCGCAGCGTAGGACCGGGACCGGACATGGATGCAACCTCCGAGTGCTTGGTCGAGCGCCGAACCGGACTCGCGCGCCGCAGGCTCGTCGCTAAACGTCTACCGTCATTGTAAACAAAAAAAGCCGGTCTCAAGGACCGGCTTGGCGTGGTCAGACTCGTTTGGTCCCATCGAGGAACCCCTCTAGCTGTCGGCTGCGAACCGGATGTTGCAGCTTGCGGACAGCTTTCGCCTCAATTTGGCGAACGCGCTCGCGCGTCACCTTGAAGATGCGTCCCACTTCTTCGAGGGTATAGGTATAGCCGTCGCCCAAACCGTAGCGGAGCTTGATGATTTCCCGCTCCCGGTAAGTAAGCGTCTTGAGCACCTGATCGATTTTATCCTTGAGCATTTCCTGGGTGGCCGCAGCAACCGGCGATTCAACGCTGTCATCTTCAATGAAGTCGCCGAAGTAACTGTCTTCGCTTTCGCCCACCGGCCGATCCAGGCTAATTGGATGGCGGCTAATCTTGAGAACGCGGCGGGTTTCTTCAACCGTAATGCCCGCAGCCTTGGCGGTTTCTTCAATGGTCGGCTCCCGGCCCATGTCCTGGAGCAGCTTCTTGGAGACGTTTCTTAGCTTGCTCATCGTCTCGATCATGTGGACCGGGATGCGGATCGTACGGGCCTGGTCGGCGATGGCTCGGGTAATGGCCTGGCGAATCCACCAGGTGGCGTAGGTGCTGAACTTATAGCCCCGGCGATATTCGTACTTGTCCACGGCCCGCATCAGGCCGGTATTGCCTTCCTGGATCAGGTCCAGAAAGCTTAAGCCGCGGTTGCGATATTTCTTGGCAATGCTGACGACGAGCCGCAGATTCCCTCCGGACAGAGCGCGCTTAGCCTCCTCATACTCGGCGAAGCGCTTGTGGATAATCTCGGCGCGCTTGCGAAGTGAAATGGGTTCCTCAAGGGTTCGCGCCATCAGGTCGCGGAGCTCAACCTCCAGATTGGCGCGATCCTCTTTGGCATTGCGGACGCCTTTGAGCGTTTCGATCTGCGTTTCCAGCTCGTCCATCCGCGAAGAGATTTGTTCCAGCTTCTTCATGAGCGGCTGGACTTTTTGGGTTCGAATGCTGAGTTCTTCGACAAGAGTGACCGCCTTGCGACGGCGAATGCGGAGGGTGCGCCGCAGTTTGCGTTTCTCTTCCTCGGCGACGCGCGGATCGAGGATTTTTTGAAAATCCTCCTCGTTTTGTCCCATCAAGTGTTCCAGCGTCTTCAAGTTATGCGGCATACGCTGGAGGATCTTGTCTTTTTCAAGATTCTCGGTGAGCGAGACTTTAACCGTGCGATCAAAAGGCAATTCGCCAATATGGACGCGCTGCAAGGTCTCGACAACGGCCCGCAGGGCCCCGTCGCATTCCAGGACTTTCCGCCGAAAACGCTTGCGCGTCACTTCAATTTTTTTGGCGAGGGCGATTTCCTCTTCCCGCTTCAAAAGCGGTATCTCGCCCATTTGCGTCAAATACATGCGGACCGGATCGTCGATGCGCCGCGTATCTTCTTCTTCCATGAAGCTCAAGTCGAGCTCGGCGGCGGCGCCGTCTGCCTGGCCGGGCCGGGCGGGAGCGCCTTCGCGTTCCTCCGCCTCGGTTTCGTCAATCAGTTCGATGCCCTGCTCTTCGAGAAGGAGCAAGAGCTGATCGAGCTTTTCCGGATTGACGGCATCATCGGGCAAATAATCGTTGACCTGGCTGTAAGTCAGGTAACCTTTTACCTTGCCCGATTCGAGCAAAGCTTTCAGGCCATCATCGATCTTTTCCATCAAACCCTCCTCGCCACAAGACTCGATGCCTGCCGCAACAAACATCAGTTGGCAACGCCGTCCTTATGAGTCTGTAGTTTCCGCAAGAGTTCCAGCGCCTGCTCATGATCGCCGGCGGCCTGGAGCTGATTGTGAATCGCAAGTTTAGCCGGATCCGTCCGGCGCTTGCGAAACTGTTCCATTAATTGAGCAAACCAACCGGCTTTGTCTTTTTCCCGGCGACCGATTTCCTGCATCTGAAAAGCGTACTCGGCCAACTCGGGACTGCTTGCCTCCAAGCGAACCAGGTCGAGGTTCGGCGTTTGGCCGGCCGCCTGCATTCGATACATGACTTCAAGAAGCTGTCGGAGGCCTGGATGCTCGATTTCCTCGACAGGAATCTGCTCCAGAGCCTGAGCGGTCAGCGCCGGTTGAGCGAGCAAGACCTCAAGCAATTGCCGTTCAATGGTGGCCGCGGGCGCTCGGCGTTTGGGTTGCTCGGCGCCGGCATCGACTCGCGTCCGGATGGGATTCGCATTGTCGTTTCGGTGGGTCGTCTCCCGAAGTTCTTTCAAGCGATCCCAAACCGTCTTCTCCTTGATCGCCATTCGCTGCGCGATCCGGGTAAGCATCAACTCGCGCTTCATCGCTGCCGCCTGACCCGACAGGTCGGGAGCCTGGGCAATAATGGTCAAGACTGCGTCTGCCGCCCGCCGTCTTCCTTCGACGCTTGCCGCGTCCGGCTTGGAAAGCACCTGATTCAATTTGAATTCGAGCGCGTCCACGGAAGTAGTCAACGCCTTCACGAACGGCGCCGCGCCTTGAGCGACAAGTAAATCACACGGGTCCATTCCTTGAGGCAACGTGGCAACGGCAAGATCGACGTCCTGGCCGGCAAAGATTTGCAAAGCGCGGTCCGCGCCCGTGTCGCCTCCTTGGTCCGCATCGAAAACCAAGACGACCCGGGGCACAAACTTACGGAGTTCGCGAACATGGGAGGCGTTTAGAGCCGTTCCCATTGTGGCTACCACCTGGGAAACCCCCATCTGATGCGCCATCATGACGTCCGTATAGCCTTCGACCACGGCAAGGTAGCCGGCTTTGACGGCTGCCTGCCGGGCGAGATCAAGCCCGTAAAGAAGTTCACTCTTTTTAAAGAGCTGGGTGTCGGACGAATTGTAGTACTTGGGGCCGCGTTCCGCCAAGGGGGACATGGGCAAGATCCGCCCGCCAAAACCGACCGCCTGGCCGCGCGGATTGCGGATCGGAAACAAGATCCGATCGCGGAAACGGTCGTAGAAACCGTTGCCTTCTTGACGTCTGCCGATCAAGCCGACCTGTTCCAACAGTTCCAGCCCCTTCCCCGCTTCGCGGGCATGGCGCAAGAGCCACTCTCCATTGGCAGGCGCGAAGCCCAAACCAAACCGCCGCACCGTTTCACCGGTAAGCCGGCGTTCGCCCAAATAACGCCGGGCTGCCTCAGCGCCGGGGTGGTCGAGAAGGCAGCCGTGATAGAGTTCCGCTGCCCAGGCGACTATATCAAGCATAAGAGCGCGACTCCGGGCTTGCGGAGACGCGCTCGTGTTTTCTAGCGAGATTCCTGCGCGGCGGGCTAGTAGTTCCAGCGCTTCCCTAAAATCGACACGCTCGTGTTCTTGAACAAAACTGAAGACATCGCCGTATTTATTACAGGACCAGCATTTAAAGCGCTGCCGCCGGGGATCGACGTCGAAAGACGGATTGTGATCGTCGTGAAAAGGGCACAAGCCTTTGAAAGTGGCGCCGGCAGGCCTTAGCGCTACATAACTGCCGACGACGGCAACGATGTCGTTGGCCTCTTTGATCTGCTTGATTACGGCGTCGTCCGCCAAGAGCCACCTGTTGGCACGAGCCTAAGAAGCGACAAAACGAGGCTTATCCGCGAGAGGATGCCCCTATCGTTCATGTGCTGCAGCGAGGTTCGTCGAGTCGGTTGGAGGAAGGCAAGCGTAGGTGGCAAGACCCGAGCGAGTGTCGATCAAGCCAGGTTGACTCGTCAGTCCCCCGTCCTTGGGTTCCCTCTGCAATCCTTGCATCCACGAGCTCAAACGGTCATTCCCATTCCAGTAGAAAGGGAAGGCTTCGAACGGCCATTGGCCGGGTCCAACAATCCGTTGGTCCACGCTTGGTAACGACGAGCTTCCGGCGCGCCGTTCTTCTCTGTCAATCGGCTACGTAAAGTGATACCGCATCAATCACTTAAACTTATCTTGGCTTATTGGCTCGGCTAAATTATAGCCGTCGTCGAAAATCCGTCAAGTTGGGCGCCCTCAGTAGAGCATCCGATTCAGTTGATTCATCTCTCGTTCGCTTAGCAAGTTATGCGCTAAGCCGAGCAACCACCGCGGCATTACGAATGGGCACGCCAAGCGGTTTCTCGGCCCTCTTTAGGACAACCCTCTGATCGCGCTTTCTTCCTTTGGTTCGCAAGAAACGCGCGCAACCGATTAAAGACAGTTGAGGAAACGGCCTCGGAGGAGCTGTTCCATTTTGCCTTGCTAACATGTCAAATTCTAACGATTGAACCGATCCCACTTGGAAAATCGTTCTTGAACGTTGGATTACCTCTTATGAATGGACAGCCTGTCGCGATTGAGCCGCATTTCTCGCCCTTGCGATGAACAAGGGCAGTCCCCGTTGCCGAAGATAAGGAAAGCAAGTTGAGTCGTTATCGACCGGTTCTCGGCCTACATGAATGCATAGACCTTGGGCCCGTTCAAAGGACTGGTCGCTTCACGTTGAAAGGAGACAGGGATGGCCAAGGCAGGCATGAAAGCGGGACTCCTGGCGGGTTGCCTACTCGTGCTGGGCAGTGCAACCTCAGCGTGGGCGGCGCCGACCGTTGCCGAGATGCTCAGCATTCGACCCAAGCAAGAAGGAGTTGGTTACACGATACCCACCCCGCAGCAAGAAAAAGATTGCAAAGTGGAAAAGGTCAAAGGGGCCAAGAAAGGCAGCGGCTGGGTCTTGCGCGACGGCGCCGGTCAAACACTGCGCCTCTTCTACGATGCCAACGAAGACAATCGCATTGACATCTGGTCGTACTACAAAGACGGCGTCGAGGTCTACCGCGAAATCGACTCCAATTTCAACGGCAAGCGCGATCAGTATCGCTGGTTCAATTCCGGCGGCATGAAATGGGGCATCGACGAAAACGAAGATGGCAAGATTGATGCCTGGAAAATGATCTCCGCCGAGGAAGTCAGCCAAGAAGTTCTCCAGGCGGTCATCAAGCAAGACTTTGCCCGCTTCCAAGCTTTGATGATTACGGAGGCGGAATTGAAATCGTTGGATCTTACCGGGACGGATGTGGTCAAGATGCGCGAACTGCGCAAAGGCGCTGCGGCCAAATTCCAGAAATGCGTGGCCGCCTTACCCCACCTGGCCGCCGACAAAACGCACTGGCTGCACCTCGAAACAGCCGCTCCTCAATGCGTGCCCGCCGAGGCAGGCAGCCGCGGGGAAATGATCCGCTATCAGGGCGGCACAATCTTGACGGAGACCGGCGGCAAGAACGACTGGATCCAGACAGGCGAAATGATCCAAATCGGCCTGGCTTGGCGGTTGGTCGATGGCCCGTCCATTGGTTTAGGCGCCGAGGATTCGTCCGAAGGCGGCGCCAAGGTCGTCACCGACAAAGAGATGCTCAAGCTGCTCGATGAATTGCGTGAGCTCGATGCCCAAGGGTCGAAGTCCGTTGAGTCGGCGGGCGCCAACGCGGAGGTTGTTCGCTACAATTTGGCCCGCGTGGAATTGATCGAGAAGGTCCTGGTTAAATCGAAGCCCGAAGAGAAAGAAGCTTGGATTCGCCAGATTGCCGACTGCTTGAGCGCCGCCGCCCAGAGCAGCCCGGCCAATGACAAGTCCGCTTACAAGCAACTGGTCAAGTTCGAGGAGCAGGTTGCTGAAGCGGCGCCCAAGGGCCAACTGGCTGCTTACGTGACCTACCGCGAAATGCAGGCCGACTATAATGTTCGGCTGCTCACCTCCGATCAGAAGGAATTAAACAAAGCTCAAGAGTTATGGCTGGAGCGGCTGGCTAAGTTTGTAAAAACTTATCCCAATGCCGAGGATACTCCGGAAGCTCTCGTACAGTTGGGCATGGTTAATGAGTTTCTCGACAAAGAAATCGAGGCCAAGAATTGGTACGCGCAGTTGGCCAAGGACTTTGCCGACAAGCCGCAAGGCCTCAAGGGCGCAGGAGCGATTCGCCGCCTTGAACTCAAAGGCAAGGCGCTTAAGTTGGCCGCCCCTTTAATGGATAGCCCAAACACCGTCTTTGACATCGATCAGTTGCGCGGCAAAGTCGTCGTGGCCTTTTACTGGGCCAGCGTCGGCGGCGGCACTAACGCGGGTGACTTCGTCAAGCTCAAGCAAGTCGTTGAGGAGTATGGCCAGAAGGGGCTGGAGCTGGTCTGCATTAACCTTGATATGAATGTGGCAGATGCCAAGACCTTCATTCAGCGGGCCCATGCTCCTGGCACGCACTTGCACCAGGCCGGTGGCCTGGATAGCAAAGTGGCCGTTGAATATGGCGTCATGGCGCTGCCGAATATCTTCCTGGTCGGCAAAGACGGCAAGGTCCTAAGCCGCACGGTGCAGATTGCCAACCTCGAAGACGAGGTCAAGAAAGCCGTGAAGTAAGCTTAAAAGGACCGGAAAGCGAAGAATGCAGGCCCGTGCATATCACGGGCCTGCTTCGTTTTGCAAGGTAAAGGATATCGCTGACCGATAATGCGATTCTAAGCGCTCGTTTGGAGTTATAATGGCAAAGAATGAAAACGGTCGCACGGATTAATCCTATGGTCGGTCACTTTCAGAAGCTTCGGACGCCCAACCGACTTGTCTCTAAAGCCGCGATTCGCTCTTTCGTAGGAGAGGTCGCAAAGCAATTTAGACCTGACAGTATTATCCTTTTTGGGAGCTATGCAAGGGGCTTGGCTCGGCCGGAGAGCGATGTTGATTTGCTCGTGATCATGGAAACACACAAAGAAGGGGAGCAATCGTTACTGATTCGCCA
Source organism: Gemmataceae bacterium (assembly GCA_045802525.1). Classification (GTDB taxonomy): domain Bacteria; phylum Planctomycetota; class Planctomycetia; order Gemmatales; family Gemmataceae; genus JBJMQT01. Next base: position 69,141 of record JBJMQT010000127.1, on the reverse strand, counting down.
GGCGGTCCCTTGCGACTTCGGAGTCGATTTAATTGTCATTACACCCGCCACTTTGCAACGGCGCCTGTTATTGGGAGACTTCTTCTTGAGGGAAGCCATCAGCCAAGGCAAGGTTCTTTATGAATCCGCTAACCGCTGAATGGGTAGCAAAAGCGGAGGCCGATTATCAAGGCGTGGTGGCGTTGAACCGGCATCGGAAGAACCCCTTGCCCGATCTAATTTGCTTTCTTTGTCAGCAGTCCGCAGAAAAGTACTTGAAGGCATTTCTTCAAGAAAAAGCAGTGCCCTTCCCGAAAACGCACATACTTACATACCTCTTACGCTTAGCCGGCAGCACCCTTCCTGGCGTAACGAAGCTTGAGCCGTCGCTTATTATTCTTGAAGACTATGCGGTGAAGTTTCGTTATCCCGGAATGGCGGCGACAACGGACCAGGCGGGTTCAGCGGTTGCTGCCCTAAGACTAGTGCGTCGGCAGTTACGTAAGGCGCTCGGATTGACCCAGCGCAAGTTAAGGCGCAAAGACAATCCATAGCCCGCATTGTTGCCAACGATTAACGTAGTCGTGCCAATGCTCAATCTATGACCACCTTCGACAGATCCGCCATAGCTGGCGGGTATTCCATCTTCAGTTCGCGCAAGGTTTTGACAATCGTTCCCGCAACGACTAGATTGCGATACCACTTATGATTGGCCGGCACGATATACCAAGGCGCGTGCTTGGTGCTGCATAGGCTGAGGACGTCTTCATACGCTTTTTGATAGTCCGACCAAAGCTTGCGCTCTTCGATGTCCTGGAGAGAGAATTTCCAGTAGCGCGTCGGATCGGACAGTCGATCCGCTAGCCGTTTCTTTTGCTCGTCCTTGCTAATGTGCAGGAAGAATTTGAGGATGATGGTGTCGTTTTTGGTTAATAGGCGTTCGAAATGATTGATTTGCTTATAGCGGTCTTTCCACACCCTTCGCTTCACCAATTCATGGACGCGCACAACTAAGACATCCTCATATTGAGAGCGGTTGAAGATGCCAATGTAGCCGCGGGGCGGGACGACCTTGTGGACGCGCCACAAGAAGTCATGAGCCAATTCTTCCGGCGACGGCGCCTTGAAAGCATGCACCTGAACGCCCAGCGGAGACAGCCCGGACATGACATGGCGAATAGTGCCGTCCTTGCCGGAAGTGTCCATTCCTTGAAGGATGATTAGGAGCGAATGGCGATTCCCCGCGTAAAGCAAGTTTTGGAGTTTGATCAGTTCGTCGATATGGGCCTGAAGCGTCTCTTTAGCTTCCTCGGCGGATTTATACGATCCGGTATCGGACGGATCGTAGTCGTCGAGTGAAACGGCTTTTCCCGGTTTCATCTTGGGAATCACATTGTCGTCGTCTTTGGGCATCAGGCGCTAGGCAGGTCTTGTTCGGCCCTATGGACGACTTCCCAGGTTGCCTGGGGCGTCTCGGCCGCGCGAAGCTGATCCAGAAAATCCGGCCGGAGGAGCAGGCGGGAAAGCCGCGCTAAGACGCGCAAGTGAGTCCGATCGTCGCGACAACAGACCAGAAAGAAAATATCGGTCAAATTGCCATTAGGCGCCCCGAAAGGTATCGGTGAAGCCGTCCGGCCGTAGGCCACGAGAGATTCACCCAGTGCGGCCGGCAGTGGTCGATGCGGGTGAGGGATAGCGACCCCGGAAGGGAGAGCGGTGCTTCGTGTTTCTTCGCGCTGACGAATCGCCTCCAGAATCGCCTGGGGATCATACACCTGCCAGGTTTGTTCCGCGGCTTTGACAAGTTCCCGAAGGACGGAGCCCTTGGTCGTGGCCGGCAAAGGCACGGCTATGCAGGCCGGAGACAGCAAGGAAGCAAGCCATGGATCTTCGGATTGAGCGCCATGAGCTTCGAGGGCCGTTAATTCTTCTTCTGTATACGACGGCATTTGCGTCTCGATCCAGTGATTGATCTCGACGCGCGCAAACCGCCATTGCCCGGCTACCTTCTGGCCCGGGAGATAACCACGGCTCGCCATCTTATTTACCTCGCGCACATCGCGCTGGAGGTAACTGGCGAGCTGTTCGACGTCCATCATGTCATTGCCCATTCATCGTCTCCTCTTCCTGCTTCTTTTATTCTAGGTCCCGCTCTTGCTCGGAGTGCGGCCAATTCTTGTCTAAACTTAACTTTTTGGACCCAGCAAACCGGGCAGATCTATGCCCTTGCCGCCCTTGAGAAGCTGCTGGCGCGCTTGAGTCTGTTGGCTCAGGCCCCAAAGCCGTATGAAACCTTGAGCGGCGGCATGGTCGAACTGATCGCCTGTCTCGTAGGTCGCTAACTTCTTGCTGTATAAGCTAAAATCGCTTTTCCGGCCGACGACCGTTGCTTTTCCCTTGAGCAATTTGACGCGTACATGGCCGCTGACATACCGCTGATTGCTGACCACAAACTGAAATAAGTCATGCTGAAGCGCGCTAAAGGCCAAGCCGTTGTAGATATTGTCCGCATATTCCTGAGCCACCAGCGTCTTAAACCGCTGAGCCGGCTTGGTGAGGACGAGGGTTTCCAGTTCCCGGTGGGCTTCGTGAAGAATCGTCGCGGCCGGCGCTTCGTAAAGCTCGCGTGATTTGATGCCGACCAGGCGATTCTCCACATGGTCGATCCGCCCGATGCCGTGTTTGCCGCCGATTTTATTTAGCTTGTCGATAAGGGGAACGCCGTCCATCGCTTGCCCATCAAGGGCGGTCGGGCGGCCCTGCTGAAAGTCGATCTCGACATATTCCGGCTCGTTTGGCGCCTTGGCCGGATCGGTCGTCCAGGCGAAGGCGTCCGCCGGCGGCTCGTCCCACGGATCTTCAAGGACGCCGGCCTCACAACTGCGGCCCCAAAGGTTTAGATCGACGCTGTAAGGGCTCTCTTTGGTAGCATCCACGGCAATGCCATGATCCGCGGCAAACTTGATTTCCTCGTCGCGGGTCATGCGCCACTCGCGGACGGGAGCAATGATCTTTAAGCTGGCATCCAGAGTTTGGAAAGTGACATCGAAGCGGACTTGGTCGTTCCCCTTGCCCGTGCAGCCATGCGCGACCGCCTTGGCGCCGTGTTCGTGGGCGGCATCGACCATCAACTTAGCGATAAGTGGCCGACCCAGGGCGGTGGCCAGCGGATATTTGCCTTCATACATGGCCCCGGCCATCAGGGCCGGCCAAACGAAACAATCGACAAATAAGTTGCGTGCGTCGAGGGCGACGGCGTCGATCGCGCCGGTCTTGAGGGCCTTCTGACGAATGCGCTCGATATCTTCGCCCTGGCCCAGATCCACGGTGAAGGCGACGACGTCCATGTTGTACTGCTTGCCGATCCAGGGCACCATCACCGAGGTGTCAAGGCCTCCGCTGTACGCCAAAATGACTTTGTCGCGCGCCATGAGGTAATTCTTCCCTATCAGGCAGACTTTGCTGCGCCCCGTTGCTGTTTTCGCCGGCGCATCTCCTGATAAACTTATAAGAACCGTCTAAGATCGAAAGGTTTGCGCACCTTGTCAATCCCATTTAAGCTATGCCTGCCGCGCGTATTGCTTGACGAAATGATTGCTCAAGCAAAGGCGGAACTACCTAACGAATGCGTGGGTTTGCTGGCGGGAACGATTGTGGGGGATCATTCGCTCGCACCGATTCCACTGGGCAAAGTGGAAAAGCGCTATCCGCTGGTTAACGAATTAGCCAGCCCCACGGAATTTTTCTCCGAGCCAAGGAGTATGCTGGCCGCGGACCGAGACATGCGCTCCAATAACTTCGAAATGCTGGCCATTTACCATTCGCATCCCACGAGCCGCCCATTTCCCAGCGCAAAGGATCGCGAACGCAGTTACAGCTCCAATGTCGTAAACGTAATTATCTCATTAAAAGGCGATCCACCTGAAGTGCGAGCATGGTGGATTACCGAAGCGGATCACCGGGAAGCGGAATGGGAGCTGATCTAAGACGTCTCTCGCCATGGCGAGAGACGTCTTAGCGAGAAGCCTTTTTATACCAATTCAGCGATTGGCTTGCCGCCATCGACCATCATTACCGGCCGGCCGCTGTTATCCTTGTACTGCAAGTCGGCCGGGATATCGAGGACGTGGAAGACCGTGGCCATCAGGTCCTGGGGCGTGATGGGCGTTGTCTTGGGCACTTCCGCTTTGGCACTCGATTCGCCGACAACCTGACCCATTTTCAAGCCGCCGCCGGCCAAAGCAAGCGTAGACAGCGGCGCCCAATGATCCCGACCCGCCCCGTCATTAATGCGCGGCGTACGGCCAAACTCGCCGGTTATTACCAGCAAGATGTCCTTATCCAGACCGCGCGTTTGGCAATCCCCCAAAAATGCCGAGACGGCATTATCCATCTGGGGCGCCAGGGCCTTCATGCTCGGAGCGATTTGCCCATGCATATCCCAACCGCCATAGTGCAGCGTCACGAAGCCGACACCAGCCTCGCACAATCGCCTGGCCAATAACATCTGTTCGCCGAGCCCTGGTCCGTAATGGTCGCGGACCCGGGGATCCTCGCGTTTAATATCGAAAACCTCGCGAGCTTTGCTCAAGATCAAGTCAAAAGCCTGCGTTTCAAAGTTATCCAGGCCCTGCATGACCCCGGACCGGTCGATGTGCCGGTCGATCTTATCGAAGTTCTTTAGCAGTGAGCGGCGGTCATCGAGGTTATTGAGCGCGATGCGCAGGTCCATATTGCTGCGCGATTCGCCGCTGGTATCGAACGGGGAGTAGGTCGGTCCCAGCCAGGCGGGGCCGTCGCCCAGGATGCCGCCCAAGCGCACGTAGGAGGGCAGTCCGGTGGCCGGGTTATTGGCCCCGCGATAGCGCGCCATGATGGAGCCGAGGCCGGGTTTATTAGGCGGGACATTGTTATCGGCGGGGGGAAAATCATAACCGGTCATAACCCAGTGCGTGCCGCCGCCATGGCCCGAGTTTTGATGCGCGAAAGACCGGACGATGGACATCTTGTCCATAGACTGAGCGATTTTGGGGAAGACGCCGCCGATTTCGATGCCGGGCACGTTGGTCTTCACCGCGCCGACCGTGCTGCGGAACTCCGCCGGCGCGGTCATCTTGGGATCGAATGTTTCGACATGTGTCGGGCCGCCGCCCAGCCAAAGCCAGACGACCGAAGTGTTTTTCGTAGTCTTGCCGGCTTCGCGGGCGCCCGCCCGCGCACGCAACAGGTCAGGCAACATCAAGCCGCCCAACCCTAGCGCGCCCACTTTGAGGAAATCACGGCGCGTGCTGCCGTCGCAATTGGTTCCCGTGCGGGAACCTAACAGGTCCAACATGGTTGGCTCCTTGTTTTATGCCTGCGCGACCTCGAAACGAACAGCCAAAAAAGGCAGCGGAAGGTGGGAAGGTTAGGCTGGTCCCGAGTGGCAGGGCCCCCCTAGGTAGGTACTAACACCCCAGCAAGCCTAAGTGGTGTTACCGATTCTGTCAATTCAAAAGGAACCCAGCGCTCTCCGAAGGCTCGCGGCTAAACTTGTTTCGGGCGCTCTCCCCCTTGCTGTTGAGCCGTTCGTTTCGGACAATAATGCAGGTTGCCGTAATCCGGTCCGTGGCGCCCGTTTTGGGCGCCGCACCAATGGGACAGTAATGCGACTCATCCTGTTAGGCTCTCCAGGCAGTGGCAAAGGCACGCAAGCAAAACTCCTCAGTGAACGACTTGGGCTGCAACACGTCGGGACCGGGGACATCCTTCGCGAGGCCATGCGTCAAGGCACCCCGGCGGGTAAGCAAGCGGCGCCTTATGTCAACCAGGGGCAGCTCGTGCCCGATGTGCAGGTCAACGACCTCATCAAGGAGCGCTTCGAGCGGCCTGACCGCCCAACCCGCTTCGTCATGGACGGCTATCCGCGCACTCTGGCTCAAGCGGAATCTTTCGAGCAAACGTTGTGCAAATGGGGCCTAAACCTTTGCGCAATCGTTTTTGTGAAGGTGGAGGACGAGCAAATCATCAAACGCCTAAGCGGCCGGTGGAGCTGCCCCAAGTGCAAATCGACTTACCACAACATCAACTGCCCGCCGCGCCGGCCGGGCATCTGCGATCTTGACGATCAGCCCCTCGTCCAGCGAGTGGACGACAAAGAGGCGACGGTTCGCGATCGACTCCGCTATTATCATGAAAACACGGTGGATCTCATTCCTTACTATCGCAACCTGGGCCTGCTGCGTGAGGTGTCCGGAGAGGGATCGGTTGAGCAGGTTTACGATCGCATTATTAAAGTCCTGAAACCCGAGGCGATCTCTCCGTGCTAAAAGCATTCTTCTCCCGCAAGCCCGAACTCAAGTCTTTGCGTGAAATCGGCTTGATGCGCGAAGCCGGCAAGCTGGTCGCCGAAGCCCTGCGCATCTGCCGGCAAATGGCTAGACCGGGCACGAAGACTTTGGAGATCGATCAGGCGGTAGAGGCGTTTTTCCGTAGCAAGGGCGCCATTCCTCTCTTCAAGGGATATCCCGGCCAAAAGGTTCCTTTTCCCGCCTCGACCTGCATTTCTATCAATGAACAGGTCGTGCATGGCATACCGGGTCAGCGCATGGTCAACGAAGGAGACCTGGTGAAGATCGACACGGCGTGCAAGCTCAATGGCTGGTGCGCCGACGCAGCCGCCACGATTATCGTTGGCGAAGTTCGACCGGAATGGCGGCGCCTGGTTCAGGTGGCCGAGGAGATTTTGGAGCTGGCCCGCGTGGAGATGGGCCGGCGCAAGAAGTGGTCGGAAATCGCCCTGCTCATGCAGCGCCACGCCGAATCAGCCGGCTTTAGCGTCGTCAAGCAATATGTGGGGCATGGCATTGGCCGGATCATGCACGAAAACCCGCAAGTCCCCAACTACATCAGCCGCGAAGTGCGCCGTCAGGATTTTCGCCTAGAGGAAGGACTTGTCTTGGCCGTCGAGCCCATGGTGAACATGGGCCGCGAAGAAACGGACACCTTGCGCGATCACTGGACCGTGGTCACGCGTGACGGGTTGCCCAGCGCTCACGTCGAGCATACTTTTGCGATAACCCGCGACGGCGTGGTCAATATTACGGCGGACTAAGCGGGCACAAATCGCCAACCCGGGATGCCCCAATCATTCCGCCTTTGACCTTTTTGCCTTTTCCTCGTGCCTTTGTACTCGTTTCCCCCTTGCTAGATTCGATTTCAACTGCTAAAAAATTGGTTTCCCCAACGGGCATGGTGTACAGGCGGGAAGCAGGTGGCCCATGAAAGTGCGAGCCAGCGTTAAGCGTATTTGTGAAAACTGTAAGATGGTCAAGCGCAAGGGGAAGGTGCTGGTGATCTGCAGCAATCCCCGCCATAAACAACGTCAGGGCTAAAGGGCCAGAGGAGATTCACTGTGGCGCGTATTCTGGGTGTGGACCTGCCTAACGATAAGCCAACGCATATCTCGCTGCGCTACATCTTTGGCGTCGGGCCGACCCTGGCTTTGCGATTGTGCGAGCAAGCCCATGTGGATCCCCAGCGCCGCGCCAAAGAACTGACGGACGACGAAATCAGTCGATTGGCGAATATCCTCGATAAGGATTACACCGTCGAAGGCCCTTTGCGCCGGCAAATCCAGCAAAACATTGCACGGCTAAAGGACATTGGCTGCTATCGCGGGTTCCGCCATCGCCGCAGCTTGCCCGTTCGCGGCCAACGCACCCGAACCAATGCGCGAACCCGAAAGGGCCCGCGCAAGACGGTCGCCGGCAAAAAGGGCGTCAAAGAATTGCGCGGTTAAACGGTTCGCGAACAGAGCCACGACCGTAAGGAACCTGACGATTCGGAAATTCAAACAGCGGGGGGAGTAAACAGCCTGTGGCCAAGAGCAAGAAACGGAAGCAACGCCGCAACGTCTCGCGTGGGATCGCTCATATCAAGGCGACGTTTAACAACACCATCGTCACGATCACCGATACCAATGGCGACACGCTAACCTTTGCCTCCGCAGGCACGGTGGGCTTTAAGGGCAGCCGCAAGAGCACGCCGTTCGCTGCGCAGCGTGCCGCTGAAATAGCCGCCGAAAGAGCCACGAAGTTCGGCCTCAAAGAGGTCGAGGTTCGCGTCAAGGGACCCGGTTCCGGGCGCGAGTCGGCGATCACGGCTTTGCAAGCCGCTGGGCTCAATATCAAGGCCATCGAAGACGTAACGCCGCTGCCACACAATGGCTGCCGGCCTCCGAAGAAACGCCGCGTGTAAATTTTCTTCCTCGGCCCCAAGCTCTGCCTGGGACCGCACGGCTCGCGAGGCTTTGGCTCGCCTTCCCGAGCAGAAGTTTATATTCCTGCAAGGAATGACTTTATATTCCTGCAAGGAATGACGAGGCAGAGCCTCAGAAGCAGAGCGTTAGCAGGCAGAGCCTGGTAACGAGATTACTAATGACTACTTGATAACCGTCTTTGCAAGGGACCAATGGCAAGAGAAATCGATTACAAATGCAAGATGTGCCGGCGCGAAGGCATCAAGCTTTTTTTGAAGGGCTCGCGCTGCGACAGCCCCAAGTGCGCGGTTGAACGGCGAGATTCGCCTCCGGGCATGCACGGAACGCGGCGCGGCAAGCCCAGCGAATACGGCATCCGTCTCCGCGAGAAGCAGAAGCTCAAGCGGTTTTACGGCGTCCTCGAACGCCAATTTCGCCGCTATTTCGAATTGGCCTCCAGGTCGCCCGAGAACACCGGCGAAGTGTTGCTGAGCATTCTGGAGCGCCGTTTGGACAACGTCGTGCATCGGCTTGGCTTTGCCCCTAATCGCAATGGCGCCCGGCAAATGGTGGTCCACGGTCACATTCTTCTCAATGGGCGCATGTGCAATATCCCCAGTTTGTTGATCAAAGCCGGCGACGTTATCACCGTCAAGAGCCAGCCGCGCAGCCTGCAATTGGTCAAGCTGAATTTGCAGGAAAGCCCCCCGCCGGTGCCCGATCATCTGGAGCGGACCAGCGTCGAACCGCCGGAGGGCCGCATGACGCGCTTGCCGACTCGCGGCGACGTGGACGAACGTATCCGAGAAATCAACGAGCAGTTGATCATTGAAGTCTGTTCGCGATAGTATTCCGTTTTTGGCGTGGGATACGATCCAACGGATCTGTAGGACAATATCCCACATCCGGTTTTGGTTTCGGTCCGTTGATGCTCGGCCTTTGAGACACTTCCACCAAGTCGGGATGTTGCAACCGGGATTGGTTGGCGGGAAGCTCTAAGGCGGGCTGCCGGCGAGCCGGAAATCGAAACCTCACACGTCTTTTGGAGAATCGTACTCATGCGAATTCGTTGGCGTGGGTTGGAATTGCCCAGTCGGATGGTCAGCGACCGCAGCACGCTGACTGATACCTATGGGAAATTCACCGCGGAACCCTTCGAACGGGGTTTTGGCGTCACGCTTGGCAACAGTCTGCGGCGGATCTTGCTATCCAGCCTGGAGGGCAGCGCGGTTACGCGCGTTAAGATTCAGGGCGTGCAGCATGAAATCAGCACGATCCCCGGCGTCGTCGAAGACGTCACCGACATCATCCTCAACATCAAAAGCCTGGTAATTAAGAACTCCAGCGACCTGCCCAAGACGATCCGCATCGATCGGCATGAGCGGGGCGTGGTCCAGGCGGCGGACATCATTGCCGACGAGGCGATCCAGATTATTAACCCCGAGCATATCATTGCCACGCTGACCGACGATGTCCCGTTCGCCGTAGAGATGACCGTCGAAAACGGCCGGGGTTACCGAACAGCCGATGAAAACGCCGGCAAGGAACGCGAGATCGGCATGATCCCGGTCGATTCCAGTTTTTCTCCCGTCGTGCGCGTTAAGCATGAGATCGAGGATACACGGGTCGGCCAAAAGACGAACTACGACAAGTTGCTTATCGAAATCTGGACCAACGGCACCGTATCGCCGCAGATGGCGATTGTGGAAGGAGCCAAGATCTTGCGTAAGCACCTAAACCCGTTTATCCAATACTCCGAACCCGGTCCCGAAATCGCCGTGGACGATCGCCAGGAACCGGCGGCAACTTTGGGCGATTCCGTAGACCACGAGCTGGAACGCAAGCTCAACATGAGCTTGGCGGAATTGGAATTGTCGGTTCGTGCGACCAATTGCCTGGAATCCGAGGGCATCACCACGGTGCGCGACTTGGTCATTCGCACCGATGAGGAACTGCTCGAAGTCCGCAATTTCGGCGAAACGACCTTGAAGGAAGTGAAACAGAAGCTTGCCGAACGCGGCCTCCAGCTGGGCATGAAGCAGCCGACTTCCATGCGGCGATAATCAAGAGTGGCTAGTGATGAGTGGCTAGTGGCTAGAACCACTAGCCACTCATCACTAGCCACTTACCCCCTAACCGCTAACCTCTAGCCTCTAGCCTCTAGCCTCTAGCCTCTAGGCTCTAGCCTCTAGCCTCTAGCCTCTAACCCCGCCACTACCATGCGACATCTAAAAGCCGGCCGGCACTTGGGACGCAATTCCAGCCATCGCACGGCCCTGTTCCGCAACCTGACTCGGGCTTTGTTCGAGCATGACCGCATCATCACGACGGTGGAGAAAGCCAAGGAAGTCCGCCGGTTCGTCGAAAAGCTCATCACGTTGGCAAAGCGGGACACCTTGCACACTCGCCGGTTGTGCTTAGCTCGGCTTCCGGACAAGGAGGCCGTGACTAAGCTGTTCAATGAGATCGCTCCGCGGTTCAAAGACCGGCCGGGCGGCTATACGCGCGTCATCAAACGCCATGAACGCCGGCTCGGAGACGGCGGCCATACGGCGTTCCTGGAATTGTTGAAGGAAGGCGAAACCAAGGTCCGTGCGCGAGCCCCCTCGCCGGCTCCCGCGCCAGCGCCGAAGGTTGAAGCGCCGCCTCCCGCGCCAGCCGCGCCTCCTGAGGCGCCGGAACCTAGCACGTCTCCGCCCGAAACGCCGCCAAACGCGCAATAAGAGGCGGGACTGCCTTTTAGTTCTCAATATTGGCCTGTGGACCTTAATGGTTCGCGGGCCTTTTTCTTTCATGCCCACCAGAAACAAGGGCTGGCGTTCAGAGAGCGTTTCTTTCGGAAAAAAGCTACTTGAATTCGGGTCGGGCCTAACTTTTCTGCTTATTGACGTCCAAAGACGCTCATGGACGCTTAACGGCGCGGCGCCGCGCGGGTGGGGGCGCATGCAATGCAACGTATTTTTGCGCCCAAACTATTCAAGGCTCTCCAATCTGCAAACCGGATTGACCGCCTTGACCCCAGGTGCTTACCTCTGTAAAGTCTGGCCCGCTCGAATCCAGCCCGGGTCAGGAATTGGAGGGGGATATGCGAATGGTCTCTTGGCGTAACGTGCTTGGGATATTGCTGTTAGCGATTGCCGCGCCATCGGGCCTTGCCCAATCCATTACGCTGGCCGAGGCCGCCAAGAAAGGCGATTGCTCTCATATCCGGCTCCATATGGAGTTAAGCGGCGATATGCAGGCAACCAAAGACGGCAAGCAGGCGCCGTTGAAACTCACTGCTTCCGCCGCGCATGACTTTGTCCAAAAGGTATTGGAGACCAGCGACAAGGGCTTGCCCAACAAGGCAGCATGCGTCTTTGAGCAGGCTAAGGCGACCATAACCGTCGGCAGCGAGAAAACTGACAAGGCCCTTCGCTCGCAACGCAAACTGATCGTTTCTCAGCGATTCAAGGACCAACCTCTCAGCTACTGCCCGCTCGGCCCGCTCACGCACGAGGAGCTCGAACTCGTCGGCGAACGCTTCGATACCCTGGCTCTGGCCGGTCTCCTTCCCGGCAAGTCGGTCGCAACCGGCGACACGTGGAAGCTGGCCAACAGCGTCGTCCAGGCTCTGTGCAGCTTTGAAGGCCTGACCGAACAGAGCCTTGCCGGCAAGCTGGTGAAAAAGAAGGACAATATTGCGGAAGTGACCATTACAGGGACGGCGTCCGGAATCGATCTGGGCGCTCAGGTGAAAGTAAAAGTGGACGCGATTCTCGGGTTCGACGTGAAAACGAACCGCATCGTCACTCTAGATTGGACCCAAGAAGATGACCGCGAGCAGGGCCCAGCCAGCCCGGCGACCAAAATAAAGGCCGTGACGAAAATGGAGCGAGCAGCGGTCGCGACGCCCGAATCTCTGAGCGATGCGGCCCTTGTCTCCGTGCCGGACAACTTCGAGCCGCCCGCCAAGATGACTTATCTGGAGTACCACGATCTCAAGAGCCGCTACGATCTCGCCTATGCGCGCGAGTGGCAGATAGTCGGCCAGACCTCCGAGCATTTGATTTTGCGGTTCATGGAGCGCGGCGACTTCATCGCCCAGGTCACACTGACGCCGTGGACCTCGGCCGCTAAGGGCAAACATTTGTCCGCCGAGGAGTTCAAAGACGCGATGGCGCGCACGCCGGGGTGGGAGCCGGAGAATGAATTGCAAGCCGGCGAAGTCCCAACCGACGATAACCGCTGGATCTATCGCCTATCTGCGCAGGGGAAAATGGACGATGAGACGGTCGTGCAGAATTTCTTCCTGGTTGCCGGCCCCGACGGCGATCAAGTAGTCTTGGCGTTCATTATGACGCCCAAGCAGGCGGATCGATTGGGCACTCGCGATTTGTCCCTGGCTGGCAGCCTCGGCTTTCCCAAGAAGTAGCTTCCTACTCCACGGTAACGCTCTTGGCCAGATTCCTCGGCTTATCCACATCGCAGCCGCGCAGCAGCGCGATATGGTAAGCCAGCAGTTGAAGCGGGATGGCCGTCAGGATCGGCTGAAGGTACTCCGGCGCTTCGGGCACGTAAATCACTTCATTCGCCCGCCCCGCCACTTCTTCGTCGCCGTGGTGAGCGATGGCGATGACCGGGCCGCCTCGCGCTTTGACCTCTTCGAGATTGCTCATAACCTTGTCGAAGATGGCGCCGCGCGCCATCAGGAACACCGACGGCGTATTGCGATCCACCAGGGCAATCGGGCCGTGTTTCATCTCAGCGGCCGGATAACCTTCCGCATGGATGTAGCTGATTTCCTTGAGCTTGAGCGCGCCTTCCAGGGCGACCGGATAAAGAAACTGGCGGCCAAGGTAGAGGAAATTGCTTACGGAATAATAGCGCTCGGCAATGCGGCGCACGGCATCGTGACATTCGAGCGTTTGGCGAACTAGGTCCGGCACGCTGCGCATTTCCTCGATCATCTGAGCGCCTTGCAAGCTGGACAGATGACGCATCCGGCCGAGATAGAGAGCGAGCATCGTCAGCACCATGACTTGCGACGTAAAGGCTTTCGTGCTGGCCACGCCGATTTCCTGGCCCGCGTGCAGGTAGACGCCCCCGTCCGCCTCTCGGGCTATCGTGCTGCCGACGACGTTGCACAGGGCCAAGGTGGGATGGCCCTTTCTTTTCGATTCGCGGAGAGCGGCCAGCGTGTCAGCAGTTTCGCCCGATTGCGTGATCGCAAGGACAATCGTGTTGCGGTCAATGGGCGGATTGCGATAGCGAAATTCGCTGGCATACTCCACTTCGACCGGAATCCGCGCCAGTTCTTCAAAGAGGTATTCGCCGACCAGCGCCGCGTGATAGCTGGTGCCGCACGCCGTAAGAATCAGACGGTCGGCACGGCGAAGCTGCTGTGTGTCCAGATTCAGGCCGCCGAAGTGAGCGCTGGCGTCTTCGTCCACCAGCCGGCCGCGCATGGCGTTTTCCAGCGCCTCGGGCTGCTCGTAGATCTCCTTGAGCATGTAGTGCTCGAAGGCGCCCTTGTCAGACTCGGTAAACTCCCAATCCAGCGAATGGATGCTCGGCTCAATTTTGCTGCTGTCTTGATCGAAGACATCCCAATCCTCGGGGGTAATGACGCAAACCTGCCGATCCTGGAGATAGACGACTTGTTCGGTCAAGCCCATCAAGGCGCTCGGATCGCTAGCCAAGAAATTCTCCCCCTGGCCTAGTCCCAAGACCAGCGGGCTGCCCAGGCGCGCGCCGACGATGGTGTCGGGATGCTGCGGGCTTACCACAGCCAGGCCGTAGGTGCCCTTGACAAGGGCCAGTGCCTTGCGGACCGCCTCCACCAGGTCGCCGTTAAGATGACGGGCAATGAGCTGGGCAATGACCTCGGTATCTGTATCTGTGCGAAAGACGACGCCTTCTCCCTGGAGTTGCCGTTTGAGCGAGGCATAGTTTTCGATTACGCCGTTATGGACGACCGCCACCGCGCCATCGCCGCCGATATGCGGATGGGCGTTGGTGTCGTTGGCCGGGCCATGCGTTGCCCAGCGTGTGTGGCTGATGCCCAGGCAACCGGGCGCCGGCTGGCCACGGAGGAACTTCGCTAATTCGGCAATGCGGCCGGCGCGTTTTCGGAGATGCAATTGAGCGCCGGTGAGGGTCGCGATGCCGGCACTGTCGTAGCCGCGGTATTCGAGCCGGCGCAGCCCTTCAACGAGGATCGGTTCCGCTTCCTTGAAACCCGCGTATCCTACGATTCCGCACATGAATCTTTCTCCTAGAAGTACGATGGAACCTTTTTGAGGGTCCGAGTGCCGGTTGGCGTCCTCTGAGGTTAACTTAGCATCAAACTCCGGCCAAGAGCGGTTTGTCTTCTGACCTCCAAAGACCACAACAAGGCACAACTAGGAAGCCTCCGTCGCTGATCTCGGAAGGCGGACTCCGAAGTCGCGTTCGCTCATTAATCCCGTCTGCTCTTTGATTTTCTACTCATGCCCCCGTCCTTAGCAGTTTCAAAAGGCGCAAATGCGGTAAAGACAGCAACATAATTCTTTCCATTGCTTTCCACGGGGGGTGTAGGCGCAATGGAGAGAACCAAATGCCCTTAGAAGAAGTAAAGTCGTGCCGCAGGCCGGGTGCGGGTCAAGCTGGAAAACCGACCTACAATAACGCTCTGTTGGAGCCTCCCATTGGCAACAGACCGCAGCAAGGCACTGGGAAACAAATTGCTAAATCCTCAATTGCAAAATGCCCTCGAATTCTCCGCTCGCCAAGCGGAAAGAATTGTCCATAAATACCCTGGCTACTATCCCGTGTACACCGTCGGCGGGCTGTGGAATCGCGAAGGGGAACGCTGGACCAACTGGTGCGAAGGCTTCTTCCCGGGAATACTGTGGCTGCTGCACAAACACACCGGAGAAGCGCGCTGGCGTACCGCGGCTGAGCAGTACACGGCGCCTCTGGAACCGCGACGATTCGACCGCAACGTCCACGATTTGGGTTTCCTGTTCTTTTCAACTTATCTCCGCTGGTATCACCTGACCGGCGATCCCAAGCTGCGCGACATCCTGATCGATGCCGGCCGAACCTTGGCCTTGCGGCGGCAAAAGGGCGGTTATCTTTGCTCCTTCGTCGGCCCGCATTCCCTTTTCATCGACATAATGATGAATGTGGGCATCGTTTTTTGGGCGGCACGAGAGACCGGCGATGAAGGCCTGCACCGGATCGCGCTGGACCATTGCCGAACGACCGCGAGATATCTGGTCCGGTCCGATGGCAGCACGGCTCATGAGGGCATTTTTGACGCTGACACGGGAATGTTCCAAAGGGAAGCTACCCATCAAGGTTGGAATTCCGAGAGCACCTGGGCGCGCGGCCAAGCCTGGGCGATATACGGGTTCACGGCCGCCTATCGTTTGAACTGCCATTGGGATCTCGAGCTTGAACTGCTCAATACCGCCAGAAAATGCGCTCAGTTTTGGATGAAGCAAGCTCCGGAAGGCCGCGTTCCTTTCTGGGATTTCAATCTGCCTAAAACCGAAAGGTCCTTGTGGGATAGCTCCGCGGCGGCCATAGCGGCTAGCGGTCTCTGGGATCTTTCGGAGGCCATGGGAATCGACAAAGCTGAGGCGAGTCTTTACCGGGCGGCGGCCCACGCGCTCTTGAACAATCTATGTTCCGACACTTTCCTGGCTTCCAGTCGCCCCAATTGGGAAGGCATTCTGCTCCACGGCCTATACCATTACCACAAGGGCCTAGGCGTCGACGAATCGGTTGCCTGGGGCGATCATTTCTTGGTCGAGGCCCTGGTCAAGGCGCTTGAGGGTCGTTCGGAGGCGGGGTGGTGACGTATGCGAATCGGTGTCATGAGCGACTCGCATGGGCGCATGCCGGCGGTGGAACAGGCTTTGGCCGTCCTCCTCGAGAAAGGGGTTCAGACCGTCATTCATTGCGGCGACATTGACGACGCCTCTACTGTACGCTTGTTCGCGGGTTGGGATGCTCATTTCGTGTTGGGAAACTGTGACAACGATCGAGACGTTTTGAAAGACGCCATAGACGAGATCAATGCCACGTTGCACGAGCCGTATGGCAGCCTGGGCCTCGAAGGCCGAAAAATCGGCTTTGTTCACGGCCATATCGACTTTTTGATGCGGGAGATGAAGCGGAGCGGCACGTTCGATTTCTTGTTTTACGGACACACGCATAAGCCGGATGACTACCAGTTTGGCCCCACCCGAGTGATCAACCCGGGCGCTTTGCACCGGGCGATTCCGAAAACGTTTATTTCCCTGGACCTGGCAACAGGGGAAATCGAACGCATGGCTCTATAGAATGATCCCGAATCATGGAATAAAGCAGTCGCGTTGGCGTGAGCATTGCATGAGAATACGCTTCGGCTCGCTGAATTCTAAGGCTTAAAAACGTCCGCCTATCCGCTCCGCTTAGGCCCAAACCAAGTCAAAGGGAGAATCACGATGTTGCATCCAAGAGGGTTGGTGAAAAGAGGCAAATTACTGGGGATTGCCGTCATCGCCCTTATGAGCGTGGCGCTGGGGCAGCCGCCGGCGGCGCGGGCACAAGCGCTGGACAAGCTCGATAATTCTCTCAAGCTGGTTCCGGAAAACGCAGCATTTTATTCTTCCATGCTGCGCAACAAGGAACAGATCGAAATCGTCGCCAAGAGCAAGGCGTGGGCGAAGCTCATGTCCATCCCCGCGATCCAGCAAGGCTGGGAGATGGCCAAGGGCGAATGGGCCAATCCCAACGGCAAAATGGCCCCCTTGGTCCAGTGGTATTCCGACCCGGAAAACCAAGAACTCGTAGCCCTTCTTGGGGATATGGGTTCGCAGGAGATGTTCATCTACGGGGGAGAGGGCTGGGTGCCGTTCACTCAGCTAATCAGCCAGGTGTTTGGCACTATGCGCTATGGGTCGCTCTTTAGCCAAGCGACCGGCGTCGTTGTGCCGCCAGGCGCGGAGATGCAGCAGCGTGCCCGCCTCATTCTCAATGCTCTTGCCGAGAATGTGGACAAGATCAAAACCCCCGAGCTCCTTATTGGCTTTAAGCTGGCCAACCCCAAGGCGGGTGTATCGCAAATTGATCGACTTGAAAAAATCCTTAATGGTCTGGCCTTATTCGTCCCCGTTCTGAAGGATCGCGTCAAAAAGGAAAAAGTCGGCGGCACGGAAATGCTGACGCTGGTTCTTGACGGCTCAATGGTTCCCTGGGAGCAACTGCCCATCAAGCAGTTTGAAGAGAAAGAAGGGCAGTACGATGCGGTGATCAAGCGCTTGACCGAAGCCAAGATCTCCATAGGTCTGGGCGTACGAGACGGTTATCTGCTCTTTTCTATCGGCGATTCTTTTGATCATGTAAGCAAACTCGGGCAAGGCAAACACTTGCTTAATCGGCCCGAATTCAAGCCACTGGCAAAGTTCGCCGAGCAGCGGCTCATTTCGCTTTCGTATATCAGCAAGGGCATGAGCGCGGTGATCGGCACCACCAAGAAGGATCTTGATGATATGGCCGAAGGCCTTTCCTCAGCCATACCCTCGGACGCGGTGCCCGAAGAAAAGCGCAAGCAAATCAAAGCCGACCTGCAAGACCTCGCTAAGGACATCAAGTCGTTGATGGGTGAACCAGGCGCTTCGATGAGCTTTTCCTTCCTTAGCAACCGCGGCATCGAAGGGTATTCGTACCAAGGAGGCGATCATAAAGACGTAGAAGCTTCCAAGCCGCTTACACTCTTCGATCACCTGGGCGGCTCGCCCATCCTCGCCGTCGTCGGCCGCAACAAATATCAGCCGGAAAACTACCAGATGTTCGTCAAGTGGTGCAAGAAAGCCCACGGCTACGTCGATGAACTTGTTGTTCCCAAACTCGACCCACAGCAAAAAGACATTTACGACAAAGTTACCAAGCTCGTAAACCCGCTCCTTGGGCGGCTAGATCAGGCCACCGGCAAAATGCTCATACCGGCTCTGGCCGACAACCAGGGAGCCCTCGTAATTGACGGCAAGATTAGCAGCAAGCAATGGCACAAAGAGCTGCCCGCGACCGAAAAGCCTATGCCGGTGCCGGAACTCGCCATCGTCATGAGCGTCACTGATGCAGAGTTGTTGAAGAAAGCCGCCGCCGAGTATCGCGCTGTCTTCAACGAGTTCTTTGCCGGACTCCGCGACATCGTCCCAGACAAGGAAAGTTTTCCCGAAATTAAGATCCCCGAGCCTCAAGTAGAAAAGGCCAAGTCGGGCACGCTGTATTTCATCCCGCTGCCCAATGAACTTGGCGTCGACAAGCAAATCGTGCCGACCGCCGGTTTGTCGGAGAAAGTCTGCGCTCTGGCGTTAACCAAGGCGCACGCGGAAAGGCTTCTTGCGGCGACGCCGCTTAAAGTAGAAGGCGGTCCCCTGGCCGACACCAAGCGCAGCTTGGCGAAGGCAGTCTACTTTAGCTGGCCGGCCATGATGGATTTGGCGGAGCCATGGGTCGAGTTCGGCATCCACGCTTCCGGGGTAGCCCGTATGGCGCCGAATTTAAACCCGGACGACGTCGTTAAGCAAGTCAAGATCGGCTTCGAGGTCTTGAAGGTCTTTCGTGTCTACACCAGTTGCAGCTATCTCGAAGACGGCGCTCTTGTTACGCACAGTGAGACGGTGATCAAGGACCTTGACTAAATCGATCCGCTGTATGCCAGCGATTGTTCGCATCGTCGATCTAGAAAAGGCCTATTTTCTTGAATCGGTCACCGTACAGGCTCTGCGCGGCGTGTCTCTGGAAGTGGAGGAAGGGGATTTTGTTGCACTCATGGGTCCGTCGGGGTCGGGCAAGTCAACGCTTTTGAATCTCTTAGGCTGCCTGGACCGACCCACGGCCGGACACTATTTCCTCGGCGAGGAAGATGTCTCGGCCATGGACGACGATCAGCTATCGGCCATTCGCAGCCGTTATTTGGGTTTCATTTTCCAGTCTTATAATTTGTTGGCCGAATACACCATTGTGGAAAACATTGAAGTGCCCTTGCTCTATCAGGGCTGTAAATTGACCCCCGAAACGCGCCAGCAATGCATTGACCTGGCGGAATTAGTCGGATTGGGAACGCACCTCAATCACCGACCTATGCAACTTTCCGGTGGTCAACAGCAACGCGTCGCCATCGCCCGCTCCCTGGTTAATAACCCCCATTTGATTCTTGCCGACGAACCGACCGGCAACCTCGATTCGCGCACGAGTGAAGAGATTATGATTCTCCTGGCCAGTCTCAATGCGGCGGGCAAAACCATTATCATGGTCACCCATGAAAAAGAAATCGCCGCCTGGGCTAAGCGGATCGTTTACTTGCGCGATGGCCACATTGAATCCGATGAACGCAATAGCCGTCCTTTTGGCGGCGGAACACATCTGGCGCCCACTGACAGAGCGAACGCGGAAGATTAGCCGAATGGCGCGCCGTTAGTGCTCCGGCGCTTGCCTTGCGGAGACCGATCGGCTTCTATACTTTAATGAATATTGGCACCCTTATACCATCTGCCCGTTTTTCTTGGCGAGACCCGCATGAATGCCTGGTTCCGCAACGTAATCTTGGCCATTAAGACGGTCGGCGAAGGGATGTACGTAACCCTCTGGTATTTCTTTCAAACCTATAAGCGGAAGACTTTTACCGAGCGCTATGAATATCCTGAGTTGCCCGTGCCGGTCAAAGCCCGCTACCGGGGTTTTCATCGTTTCGACTTGACGACTTGCATAGGCT
The DNA here is from genome assembly GCA_045802525.1 of Gemmataceae bacterium. Classification (GTDB taxonomy): domain Bacteria; phylum Planctomycetota; class Planctomycetia; order Gemmatales; family Gemmataceae; genus JBJMQT01. The sequence goes on along the minus strand of JBJMQT010000127.1, from coordinate 49,192 downwards.
GTGACAAGTGCGCGCGAGCCTGCCCGGTGGATTGCATATACATCGACAAAATTAAGAACCCGGTCGGCAAAGGCTTTCGCGTCAACTCGTTTAAGATCGACTACACCAAATGCATGTTTTGCGCCTTGTGCGTCGATCCTTGCCCGGTGGACTGCATCTTCATGGGCTCTACGTACGATATAAGCTGTTTTAGCCGCGACGGTTGCATCGTTGATTATGCACGTCTGCCATTGGAGATGGCTTGGGGGCAATCGACCTTGAATCCCACTGCTGTGGCGGCGTCGAAACTGGCCGTCGAGCCTGTCTGGACGAAGCCTCCCGATCCGGCTCCGCCACCCAAGCCGGCGCCGGTCGCTGCCGTGAAATAGTAGAAGATTTCGGAAGCTATAGCAGCCCTTGGTGGTAATTCAGGTAGAATCGGTGCACCAGCAAGGACCGGACCCTTGCGGAGAGCGATCAATAACCCAAGAGGCAGGCCCATGCCGACTAAACCTGCGAAGCCTAACCGGAAATATTTCACCCCGGCCGAGGCCAATGCCGCTTTGCCGCTGGTTCAAGCCATCGTGCGGGACATATCCGGTCTCGCCCAAGACCTGCGCGAACGCCAAGAACGCCTACATGGGCTTCTAAAGTCAGAGCGCGGCGCGCTCGGAGAGGCCTATCGGGAGGAACTCAAGCCGATCCAAGAGGAATTGGAACGCAAGAAAGAACGGCTCCTGGAGTGCGCTCAGGAACTCGAAAACCTGGGCGTGGAACTGAAAGATCCCAATACCGGATTAATCGACTTTCCGGCCATGATGGATGGCCATGAAGTATATCTGTGCTGGCGCCTTGGCGAATCAAAGGTAGCCTACTGGCACGAAATTGAAGCGGGTTTCGCCGGACGGCAGAAGTTAATCCTCGAGCCCCAAACGAACTGACGGATTCCTTCATGACGCAACTCGTTGCCTATCTTCTGCTCTTTTTGGGCGTTAGCGTCTTCTTTGTGTTCATTCACCTGGTGCTGGGCAAAATGATACGGCCTTCGCGCCCGGACGCCGACAAACTTACCATTTATGAATGCGGCGAACCTACCATCGGTTCGGCATGGATCCAGTTCGACTTGCGTTACTATGTGGTGGCGTTGCTCTTTGTCATTTTCGATGTCGAAGTTGCCTTCTTCTTTCCCTGGGCAGTTGTTTTCGGCCAGGCCAGTGCGCTGGCCCAAGAGAATCCTGCCGCCATTGGAACCGATGCGGAATCCGCCCAGGTAAAAATGGCGCGCAGAGAACTACTGGGCGGAGCCCCTGCTCCACAGACGCAAGAAGAAAAGGATTCCGAAAAACAGGCAGCTAGCCGGTTCACCGTCATTGCTCTGTGCGACATTTTGGTATTCTTCGGCGTTCTCCTGGTTGGCTTTGCTTATTTGTGGAAACGGGGCGACCTATCCTGGGTGCGCAGCACGGCCATGGAGCGCATCGTAGCCGCTTCTCCTTATAACAATAGCGCGCCGGTCGAAGATCCGGCGCGCGAGCTTGTGGGCGCGGGCGAGAAGTTGCTTTGAACGCCGTTTCCGGCCCGAGATCCAATCGAAGAGTTGCCAAGTAACTAGACCCTTTGTCCCTCGCGGTGGACAGGAGAAATCATAAATGGGATGGCTTGAAGGACGGTTTGAAGAAAGCGTCATCACGACCACGCTGGAGCAGGGCATTAACTGGGCCCGTGAATCGAGCATGTGGCCGATGACGTTTGGTTTGGCGTGTTGTGCGATTGAAATGATGGCCACGGGGGCATCCCGATTTGACATCGATCGCTTCGGCGCCGGCGCTTTTCGGGCCACGCCTCGGCAAGCGGATCTCATGATCGTCGCCGGCACCGTCAACTATAAAATGGCGAGCCGCGTGCGCCGCCTGTACAACCAAATGCCCGATCCGAAGTTTGTCATTGCGATGGGCGCTTGCACCTGTGGCGGTGGCCCGTATTACAAGTACGGTTACAACGTGGTAAAGGGCGTTGATCTAGTGGTGCCTGTTGACGTTTATGTACCCGGATGTCCGCCTAGGCCTGAGGCTTTGCTCGAAGGTCTCATGCGCATTCAAGACAAAGTGCGCGGCATGAAAGGCCTTACCAAGAATCAACCGCATGAAGTGCCCATCCCTTCGCGCACCGGCTATACCTTGCTGCCTTCGGATCTCGAAATGGCTGATGCGGCAGCGGGATTGTCCCGATCAGGCGGCGCGGTGCAGTCCGTCGGCGGAGCAACGTAAGCGCTTCAAGGGCGCCCGCGCCTACCCTCTGACCCTGTGGCGCAGTGTTGTGGGACTACAGGGTGGGTCACTTGGTCCACAGGGTCTGGTTAAAGCTCGTCAACGGCTCTGTCCGCTTCTCAGCGAGCGCACATTGGTCCAGAGGGTATAGCGGCAGCGTATATCTTTTGAAAGTTAACACGCCCTTCCAATTTCTCCTTCAGGACCATTACTTCATGAAGTCCCAGGAAATCGCCGCGATCGTCGAAGAAAAGTTCGGATCGCGCATCAAATCAAAGAATCTCGAAGTGCTGGATCCTTGTATAGTCGTAGAACCTGCCGACCTTCTCGATGTCTGCCGTTTTCTGCGCGATGATCCGCGTTTGGCATTCGACATGCTCAACTGCATCAGCGGCGTGGACTATCTCGAGCCCGATCCCAAGAAGGCGCCCAAAGCGGGTTTCGAGCCGCACTTCGAAGTGGTTTACCATTTCTCCAGCTTCAAGAACCGCCATCGTTTTGTTCTGAAAATCGTATTGCCTCGCTGGAAGAATAATCAACCGGGAGAGCTTCCGGAAGTGCCATCGATCACGTCAATCTGGAATGCCGCGAACTGGCACGAGCGCGAGGTGTACGATCTCTCCGGCGTCATGTTCACCGACCATCCCAGCTTGCAGCGCATCTTGCTTTCCGACGATTGGATCGGCCATCCGCTCCGCAAAGATTACGAGTTTCCGTTGGAATACCACGGGATTCGAGGAAGGTAAGCCATGATAAAGAAGATCGCCAAAGCGCCCCAGCTTTCTTCACGGCCCGGTGTGCATACTTTTGACGACTTTTGTTGGATGGTCGGGGATGGTCGTAAAGCGGATCTAATTAACGGCACGATTTATATGGCGTCCCCCGAAAACACCAACGCCGACGCTCTGTATGGCTGGCTTCATGCCTTGATGAATTTCTACATCAATAAGGAAAAGCTAGGACGGCTATTTGGCTCTCGCGTTGCTTTTAAGCTTGACGAATACAACAGCCCGGAGCCCGACATTGCTTTTCTGCTCGACAAGCACAAGAGCCGAATTCGGCGTGGACGTGTTCAAGGCCCTCCGGATTTGGCCGTTGAGATCGTCTCGCCAGACAGTGTGGAGAGGGATTATGGCAAAAAGCGCTTGCTTTATGAAGTGGCCGGCGTTCAAGAGTATTGGATTATAGACGAGTTCGAGCGAAAGGTTCTTTTGCTTCGTCTGGACGGTAGAGGAAAATATCGAGAAATACGACCGAGAAATGGAGTTTTGCAAAGCCAAGTCATCAAAGGATTCTGGATCAAACCTTCTTGGTTTTGGCAACAACCGCTCCCTGATCTCCTTGAAACTTTGGAGCAGATTGAATCTCCGTCAGCGTCTTGACTGCAATGGGTCAGCTTGGGCTCTGTGGAGCAATTGAGGAAAAATGCATGGCAACCGTCGAAGACCCGACAATTATCGAATTTGACGTTCGCACCGACGAGATGCTCGTCAACATGGGGCCGCAGCATCCCAGCACCCATGGCGTCCTGCGCCTGGTTTTGCGCACGGACGGGGAGGTCATCTCCGAGGTAGCGCCCCACATGGGTTACCTGCATCGCTGTGCTGAGAAAATCGGCGAGAATGTCACGCCCATTCAGTACATCCCCTACACCGACCGGATGGACTACTTGGCGGCGATGAACATGAACCTGGGATATTCGTTGGCCGTCGAAAAGCTGTGCGGCATCCAGGCGCCGGAGAAGGCCAACGTTGTCCGTATCATAATCGCCGAGCTGAATCGCATTGCCAGCCACCTAGTCGGCATGGGCACCTACGGCCTTGACCTGGGCACCTTTAGCCCGTTCTTGTACGCGTTCCGTGAACGGGAAATGATCCTCGATCTGTTCGAGGAAGTCTGCGGCGCTCGTCTCACTTATAGCTACATCACCATCGGCGGCGTGCATGACGATCTGCCGGAGGGCTGGACGAAGCGGTGCACGGACTTTTTGGACTATCTGGAGCCGCGCATCGAGGAATATCATACCCTGCTGACGCGGAATCATATTTTTGTCCAGCGTACGGCGAACATTGGGATTCTTTCCAAGAAGCTCGCTATAGAGCATGCCTGTTCCGGCCCTATGCTGCGGGGTTCCCTCAATCGCGATCAAGGCGACCCCGAATGGGATCTGCGCCGGATTGAGCCGTATTGCGGCTATGAAACCTACGACTTCGAAGTGGTCATGCCGCCTTTCGCCGATGCGCCGGAAACCGCGGTGATCGGAGATTGCTGGCATCGCTTTTACGTGCGCATGCTCGAGATCGTCCAAAGCATTAAGCTTATACGGCAGGCGATGGCTCGTTATCCTAACGCCCAGGGCGCCCACCGCGCCGATCAACCGAAGCATTTGCCCGCAGGTGAAGCCTACGTTGAAACCGAATGTCCTCGGGGCCAAATGGGGTTCTATGTCGTGGGCCGGCCGGCCAAGGACTCCGTTCCGCTGCGCGTGCGCGCGCGATCTTCGAGCTTTTGCAATTTGAGCGTCACCGACGCGATTTGCCGTGGCTGCCTGATCGCCGATGTTCCCGCCATCGTCGGCAGCATCGACATCGTCATGGGCGAAATAGATCGCTAAGGAAGTTTGCAAAAGGGGGCTCAGGATGAGCGGCGATAAAACTCTGACTATTTACACCGACGGCGGCGCCCGGGGCAATCCTGGCCCCGCCGCCTTTGCTTATGTCATCAAGTCGCCGGACGGAACGATCATCGAGCAAGCCGGGTGCCTGGGAAAAATGACCAATAACCAGGCGGAATACCTGGCGCTGGTACGCGCCTTGGAACATGGCGTCCGCTTGGGGACCGATCATCACGTCCGTGTGTTAAGCGATAGCGAGCTGATGGTTAAGCAGCTAAACGGAGAATACCGCGTCAAGAATGAAGACCTTCGCGAACTCTATCAACAGGCGCAAAAGCTACGGCGACAATTTGCCTCGTTCCAAATCCGCCACATTCCCCGCAACCAAAACAGTCATGCCGACCGCTTGTATAACGAAGCGCTCGACGGCAAACAGAAGCTGGGAAAGTTACGAAAGCCGGCAACCGAAGCGGCTCCAGATCTAAATACCGAAGCCAACAATTGGCTTAAAGAAAAAGCCGTCGATTGCTTGAAGAAAGCGGCCTTAGCGTGGTCGCGGGGCGATCCCAACGACCCCGATCCCGCCGCGGTTTTGGAAAAGCTGTGGCCGCTTATCGAAGCTTACGAACAGGCGGAATGACAGCATGGCTTGAAAGAAATGCATCATCTCTCAAATGCGTCCGCCGCCCGGTCCGGGCGCCCCGCGCATCAAACCCATAAAAAAGTCAAACAGAACAATGGCACTTAAGAGCAGTATCGCCCCCAGGATAGCCAGCATGGCAAGTCGGTAAGGCCAAGAGTTTTCTTCCGGCGTCGTAACCAGGACGGAATCCCCAAGGTCGCTGGTTTCGTCCGTATTCGAATTGATGGGTCCCTTGCCTTGATCGGGCGGCGACGCCATGCGGGAAGACGGTTTAGTCATAAAGCCTCCTGCCTGGGAAACAGCTGCTACCACGCCTGCCAGAGGCGCTTCACGTCGATAAAACTTACCACCAACATTAAGGAAATGATGAGAGCTACGCCGGCGTAAGTTAACACTTCACGAACGCGTTCTGATGCCGGCTTGCCCCGGACCTTTTCGTAAATCAAGAAGACCATGTGACCGCCGTCGAGAACCGGAATCGGCAAAAAATTGACGACCGCGAGGTTCACGCTTATTAAGCCTAAGAACAACAGGAAGCTGACCATGTCCTTGCCGGCGAAATGCTGAGCGGCCGCTGCAATAGTAATGGGACCGGACACGCTTTTCTGAAAAGAGATTCGTCCCGTGATCATGCTCTTGAGGCCTTGGTAAGTCTTATTGATCATCTGGTAGGTGTAATTAAGACCCATAGAGCAGGCCTCGCCGAAGCTGGAAGCTTTTTGAAGCCGCGTTTGAGCCTGTATTAGGCTCAGGCCACGGTCATCAATCGGCCAAGAAGGATCGGGTTCAAGATTGACCTCTATGGAAGTTTTGTCTTTTTCACCAGCCCGCTTAACGAGGAGCTTTACTTTCTTGAAATCATCCAGTTGCAAGTTGGTAAAGACGGAAGGCCAATAAGGCTCGGCCTTCTCCTTGTCGTCCGCCGTCGCCCCATCTTGCACGGTCCAAAGCTCATTGTTGGTTTTGCTCCAGGTAGCATTGCCATTTTTTTCCGGTCGTTGAAACGTAATCTCCCAAATAACATCCGAACGGCGCAGTCCTGCTTTATCGGCAATCGACCCGGGAACGACATCGGCAATCGTTGTTTTTACTTGGTAGGCAAGACCGAGTTCGGGTATAGCCAGTGGCGAAGCCAGGCCAATTGACAACTCTTCGTCAAATTCCCATTCCGGTTGCCAGGAAACTTCCTTGAGGGTCTGCAATTCCTTCTCGTTGTGGTTTTCCGAATTAAGGCGGTAAACCGTTACGGCGGCCTTGACGTTCGTGCGGCCGTCGGCCCACTTTTTCAGTTCAAAAGGCAAGCGCATCGGGTCCAGAACTTCGGTGATTGAATTAGCGGCGCCTTCTTTGTCTTTGGCGGGGCTCGTGGTAAAAGTCATGCTGTCTGGTTTGCCATCGCGCATGCCGCTTAGCTTGACGCGGTTGATGACATCGTTGACTTTAACGCCGGCTTGCTCGGCTGGAGAGTTGTCACGTGTCCCGGCAACAGCCCCGATTTCCATCGATGCGCCTGGAATCGTGTAGTAGTAGGCGGGCGGCACGAAAATATCTGCCAGTTCGGCGGAGACGTTTCGCCCGCCGCGGCGAACCCGGATTACGATTGGTTTGCCGGCCAATCGCTTCATGCGGCTGGTGAAATCAAAATAATCGAGATTCTTGCCTTCTGGATCACGCGGGTCTACCTCCAGATCTTTGATGCGGTAGGGATCGTACGGGTTGTTAGAGGCGCTCGCATCTGTGGCGGCAACGATATCGTCATCAAAGTCAAAGGGCTCCGGCAGTAAATTGAGTTCTTCTTTCTTTCCTCCCTTTCGCTTGATCTGAACCTTTACCGATTCTCCCTTTAGTTTCTCCAACCGCCTGCTGAACTCCATAAAGTCGCTTGCCACGCCCTTGTCCGAGGCGGGAAGAGGCAGCATGTCGGCTCGGTCGCTCGGGTCTGTCGTGGAGAGGATTTGATCCCCTTCCCTGAGTTCCAATTGACGTGCGTAAGCGGCCGCGCTGACTAGACGAACCGGCGAAGGCCGGACGCGCTTGGCTTCGCGCGGAAGCAGTTTCAGCTGGTTGACAGGAATTATGCCGATGACGGGCCGCGAGTCGTTGCTGTCCCGCCGCGGCATGATGGTAGTTTGCCTTGGCTTCTCGCCGGGCTGCCACGTAGCGACGGCGAGCTGTTCTCCCTTATCCGAGAGCATTACTTCATATTGCAAGTCTTCAAAGAAGGGATGGGCGACCCGGCCGATTTGCTCAATGACGTCGCCTTCCCGCAATCCCTTTTTCCAAGCCGGGGAATTAACTTCCACGGCGCCGATGACCGCCGCTCGCCTTTCCACCCCGCTCTCATAGGCCGCGACGAAGAAAATGCAGCCGGTGATGATGTTCATGATGACGCCGGCGGAGATAATCGCCATGCGCTGGCCGACCGGTTTATTCTTGAAGGAGCGGGGATTGTCTTCATCCCCTTCTTCCTCCGTGCCTTCGCCGACCATTTTCACATAGCCGCCTAGAGGTATGAGGGCGAGTTTGTAGAGCGTTTCGCCTTTGCGGAAACTGCAGCCGGGAATCGCCGGTCCGAAGCCGACGCTAAACGTCTCCACATGAACGTCGCACCATTTGGCAACCGCAAAATGACCCAGCTCATGAATGAATATGATGAATCCCAGGCCAAGAGCTGCTTTGGCCCAGCTCCATGCCTGTTCAAACGGATCTTCTACGTAATAGAAAAAAGCGATGGCGCCGGCGACGATCAAGAACAGAAGAATGCTATTGGAACGGAGCCACCGCACGATGTTCAACGACTCGCCCGATTCGCCGCTAATAGAATTGCCGGCATCTATGCGACCGGACTGGTCTGACGCTTGCTGCTTGTCCAACGGGAAACCTCCTGCCGCGCCCAACAGTCACTGGCGTGCAATTCCGCCAACGTGGGCCGGGCGCTGAAATTATGATGATCCAAAACCGCGCGGCAAACGCGGGTGATATCGAGAAAACGCAGGTCGCCGGCCAGAAACCGCTGCACGGCCGCTTCATTGGCCGCGTTGAGCACGGCGCCGCAGGTGCCGCCCCGGCGAGCGACCTCATAGCCTAATTGTAGGGCCGGGAAAGTTTCCTGGTCCGGTTGTTCGAAGTGCCAGGCGGATAATTCTCCCCAATTCATCCGCCGAGCCGGGCCGGCCAGGCGATCGGGATAGGTCAAAGCATACTGAATCGGCAGGCGCATATCGGGAGGCGACATCTGAGCTAGAACGGAACCGTCCTTGAACTCGACGAAGGAATGGACGACCGATTCCGGGTGGAGAATGACTTCAATGCGGTCGGCCGGAATATCAAAGAGCCAGCGGGCCTCAACAATTTCCAAGGCCTTGTTCATCAACGTGGCCGAGTCGATAGAGATCTTCTTGCCCATCCGCCACGTGGGATGGTGCAGGGCTTCGGCAACGGTTACTTCGGCGAGATCGGCTTTGGTTCTGCCGCGGAACGGCCCGCCGCTGCCGGTCAGGACGATCCGCTCCACCTCGGAATGCCGACCCCCTTGGAGAGCTTGAAATATGGCGCTATGTTCGCTGTCAACCGGAAGAAGAGCCGCGTTATGCTTGCGAGCCAACTCCATGACGAGCGGTCCCGCCATAACGAGCGTCTCTTTATTCGCCACGGCGACGCTCTTGCCCGCTTGCAAGGCGGCCCAAGTACCTTCAAGGCCGGCCGCGCCGACAACAGCGTTGACCACTAGATCCACTTCCGGATCGGTGACCATTTCAATAACGCCTTCCACGCCGGCCAGGAGCCTGACCCCCGCTCGAAGAAGGCTTTTGTCGACCGACTTGGCCAGGTGGGAGTCCGTGATGGCGACCCAGCGCGGTTGGCAAGCATTAGCTTGCTGGAACAAGGACTCCCATTGAGAATGGGCGCTTAGACCAACTGCTTTAAGGCGGCTGCCTAAATGGGCGATCACATCCAGACAGTTAATCCCAATGGAGCCCGTGGACCCTAACAGGACTATACGGCGCCGGCTGGTCGTCCCTGATGATGCCGGACCTGGTGTTTCCACGAGACACCCGATAAGCGGAAGGAATCGTATTACAGGACTTCAAAAACGGACGAAGGATCGTTGGGGGGTAAAACGGGTAAAGGATGTTAGGATCGTAGGCTTTGATCGCTGAAATTCGGTCTCCAGCGTTGCTTCAAAGCCTCCCCTGACAAGCCGCATTTTCCATAAGATTATGGTATGGGCATTGTAATCGCCTCTATAAGCAGCCCGCAAGTTGTCTTGCGGTTGAGCCGTTCGGCTCTTTAACCCAGTAATCAAACTTAAGACGTTATTTCTCTTATCATTATGGCTAATACGACAGAAAACGCCTCAAAAGCCGTTCGCACTACGCCACAAACCTCACGAGGCGAAACCTTTAAGGCGAACGACACTCCGCCCGGCAATGGCGATGTCGATGTCCTTGAAACGCAAGATTGGCTCGATTCGCTGGATTACGTGTTGCAAAGCGAGGGGCCGGGGCGGGCCAGCTTCCTTTTGGCCCAATTAAAGAATAAAGCGCTGCACAGCGGCGTCCATTTGCCCTTTACCGCCAATACGCCCTACATCAACACCATCGGGCCGGCAGAAGAACCGCCCTTCTCCGGCAACCGAGACATCGAAAGGCGTATCAAGAGCCTGGTCCGCTGGAATGCCATGGCCATGGTGGTACGCGCCAACAAGCACGATGACGGCATCGGCGGCCACATTTCGACTTATGCCTCGTCGGCCACTTTGTATGAGATCGGCTTCAACCACTTCTTTCGAGGACCCGACGCCCCGGGCGGCGGCGATCTGGTTTATTTCCAAGGGCATGCCTCGCCCGGCGTCTATGCGCGGGCCTTTTTGGAAGGCCGGCTGTCGTCGACTCAATTGGAAAACTTCCGCCACGAGCTCGCGCCCGGGGGCGGTTTGTCTTCTTATCCGCATCCCTGGCTGATGCCGAAGTTTTGGCAGTTTCCCACGGTGTCCATGGGCTTGGGAGCGATCACCGCCATTTACCAGGCGCGTTTTAATCGCTACCTGGAGCATCGGGGGCTGAAGGACACTGCCAATCAAAAAGTCTGGGCATTTTTAGGGGATGGCGAAACCGATGAACCGGAAACCCTAGGCGCCATCACCCTGGCTTCGCGCGAGAAGCTCGACAATTTGATCTTCGTAGTCAACTGCAATCTGCAACGGCTCGACGGCCCGGTTCGGGGCAACGGCAAGATCATTCAAGAATTGGAGGCCGCCTTCCGCGGCGCCGGCTGGAACGTCATCAAAGTCATTTGGGGCAGCGACTGGGACCCGCTCCTTGCGGCCGACAAAAGCGGGTTGCTCGTTAAACGCATGGGTGAAGTCGTTGATGGTGAATACCAGAAATACACCGTGGAGTCCGGCGCTTATATCCGCAAAGAATTCTTCGGAAAGTACCCCGAGCTGCTCAAGCTCGTCGAACGCTATTCGGACGACCAACTCTGCAAATTGAAACGCGGCGGTCACGACCCGGAGAAGGTCTACGCGGCTTTCAAAGCTGCAACCGATCACAAAGGCTCGCCGACCGTCATCCTGGCCGCGACCATCAAGGGCTATGGTCTCGGCGCCGCCGGCGAAGGCCAAAACATCACCCACCAGCAAAAGAAACTCGATCAAAAGCAACTGGGCGAATTCCGCACTCGATTCGGCATCCCCATTTCGGACAGTGAAGTGGACGAATGCCCGTTTCACCGGCCGGCCCAAGACAGCCCCGAGATCCGCTATATTCTCGAACAACGCAAAAAGCTGGGCGGCTCGCTTCCCGCGCGATCAACCGAATACCCGGAACTCCCCGTGCCGGGTCCGGACTTCGTCAAGCTTCATGTCGAGGCAACCGCCAAAGGCCGCTCGACGACAATGGTCTACGTTCAGCTGCTCGAACAGTTGCTCCAGAACAAGGAGATCGGCAAAGTCATTGTGCCGATTATTCCGGACGAGGCGCGGACGTTTGGCATGGAAGGCCTCTTCACCAAATACGGCATCTATTCGAATGTCGGTCAGCTTTACAAGCCCGTGGATGACAAGTTCAAGTCCGCCTATTATCGCGAAGCCAAGAATGGGCAAATCCTCGAGGAAGGCATTACCGAAGCGGGTTCCATGTCGTCCTTTATCGCCGCCGGCACGGCTTACTCCACGCAAGGCCTGCCGATGATTCCGTTTTTCGCGTTTTATTCCATGTTCGGTTTTCAGCGCATCGGCGATCTGATATGGGCGGCGGCCGACATGCGTACCCACGGCTTTCTCATGGGCGCGACCGCGGGCCGTACCACCCTCAATGGCGAAGGCCTCCAGCATGAAGACGGGCATAGCCATGTGATGGCCTCAACGGTGCCCAATTGCGTGGCCTATGATCCGGCCTTTGGCTTTGAGTTAGCCCTCATCGTTCGGGATGGCATTCGCCGCATGTACAAGGAAAAGGAAGACATCTTTTATTACATCACCCTGTACAACGAGAACTACCCGATGCCTGCCATGCCTGTCGGCGTTGAGGAAGGCGTGCTGAAGGGGTTGTACAAGCTTCGCCCCGCGAGCGTGAAATCCAAGACCGCCAAGGTGCATCTGTTCGGGAGCGGAGTGATTCTCAACGAAGCCCTCAGGGCCCAGGAGATCTTGGCCGCCAAGTATGAAATCGCGGCTGATGTCTGGAGCGCCACCAGCTATAAGGAACTGCGCCGAGAAGCTCTCGATGTGGAGCGCTGGAATATGCTGCATCCGGGCGAAAAGCCTAAAAAAAGCTACATCGAATCACTCTTAGAAGAAGAAAAGGGGCTGTTTATCGCAACCAGCGACTATATGCGGTCGGTTCCGGAAATGATAAATCGCTGGATGCCGGGAGGGATTTATCCGTTGGGCACGGATGGCTTCGGGCGCAGCGAGAGCCGCAAGTCGTTAAGGCGTTTCTTTGAAGTGGATGCCGAATGTGTGACCGTGGCTGCCCTCTCTCAATTGGCGCGGCGCGGCGAAATTAAGCCCGCGGTTGTGCAGAAAGCGATAGAAGAATTAGGCATTAATCCTGAAAAGCTAAATCCATTGAGCGCTTAGCCTCCCGGTGCTTACGCAGCCGGGCTCGCCAACGCGACCGGGCTCGCTTCAGCGCTTACCTAACCGGGCTCGCCACGGAGACAGAGATGGCCGTTGAAGTGAAACTCGAAGAGTTGGCCCCCAATCTGGAGGGCGGCACGGTCCTTGATGTGAAAGTGGCCGAGGGGGACACCGTTACCGAAGGCCAAACGCTCATTGAATTGGAAGCGGAAAAAGCCAACCTCTCTGTACCTGCTCCCTTGTCCGGCCGGATTAGCAAAATCGTCGTAAAGAAGAACGATCAAATTAAAGTCGGACAGGCGCTGTGCGTAATCGAGGGCGCCCCGGTCGAAAAGAACGGCGAATCGGCGCCAGCTCCTGCCGAAAAGGCTCAAGCAGCGCCGCCGCGAGCAGCGGAGTCATCCGCCGGCGCCAACCGCATGACCTCTCAGCCCGTTGGAGCGCCAGCCGCCGCTTCTCCAGCCCGCGCGGAAAAAGCCAAGGCGCCGGCAGCCAGAGAGACCGTCGCCAATTCCGGTAAGTCAATCATTCCAGCCGGGCCGGCAACCCGATTGCTTGCTCGCGAATGGGGGGTTGACCTCCGCCAAGTGCCCGGATCGGGGCGCAATGGCCGGATCACCCGCGAAGACGTGAAGAGTTACGTCAAGGAACTGGCCTCGGGCCCGGCCCCCCTGGCAAACGGGACTTTGCAAGCGCCTGCCTTGCCTGATTTCGCCCAATTCGGCCCTATTGATGCGCGGGCCTTAACCGGCATCCGAAAGGCCACGGCCAGACAAATGGCCTTGGCGTGGTCCCTTATCCCCCACGTCACCCAACACGATTTGGCGGATATTAGCGACCTGGAAAACTTTCGCAAACAGCGAACCGGCCGGGGACCGAAACTGACCATGACGGCGTTTGCCCTCAAGGCTGTGGCGATTGCGCTCAAAGAGTTTCCGCATTTTAATAGCAGCCTTGACCAGGGCGGCGGCCAACTGATTATCAAGAAATATATCCACGTGGGCGTTGCCGTCGATACGGAACAGGGGCTCATCGTGCCGGTAATTCGTGATGTTGACAGCAAGAGCATTGAACACTTGGCAGGCGAACTGGCCGCCCTCGCCGAGCGCGCCCGCAATCGCCAGATCGGCTTGGATGAAATGAAAGGCGGCACGTTCACCATCACGAACCTGGGCGGCATAGGCGGCACGTCTTTCACGCCTATCGTAAACTATCCGGAGGTAGCCATCCTTGGCCTATCCCAGGCCCGATGGCAGCCTATTGTCCGAGAGGGTTCCGTGACGCCGCGCCTAATGTTGCCTTTGTCATTGTCCTATGATCATCGAGTCATTGATGGGGCCGATGCGGCTCGATTTACTCGCCGTCTCGCCGAGATGCTCGAGCAGCCGATGGTTATGCTCTTGTCCGCCTAACTACGAGTGGACTTATACGGAACCCGGCCATGACCGCAGAGCAATTACGATTAGTACGGGAAGCTAACCCGTTTCGCCCATTCAAAATCCACCTGGCCGATGGACGAACCTTGGACGTCCCTCATCGAGATTTCGTATCGCAATCGCCGACCGGACGGACCGTCATCGTCTATGGCCCCGGCGACTCATTTAGCATAGTCGATCTTTATTTAGTGACCGACCTGGCCATTCAAGCGACGAACGAATCGCCCGGCGCCAACTGATTCAAGGAACGTATTTCATGGCGGAAATCTTAGAAACCGAGCTAATCGTCGTCGGCGGCGGACCCGGCGGCTATGGGGCGGCTTTTCATGCGGCCGATAAGGGCATGAAGGTCACTCTCGTCGATGCCGGCAAGAAACCGGGCGGCACTTGTCTCCACGTCGGTTGCATTCCGTCGAAAGCTCTCCTGCACACCGCCAAATTGATCACGGACGTGCGCGATTCGGCGGAGCTAGGCCTCCACTTCGAGAAGCCGCGCATCGACGTCGAAGGCGTCCGCAATTATTGGATCAAGGTAGTATCCACGCTGGCCAACAATCTGCTGGGAATGTGCAAAACGCGCAACGTCGAGTACGTCAATGCCCGCGCCACTTTTATTGATTCACACACGATCCAGTTGGACAATGGCGCCCAGCGCCGCTTCAAGCACTGCATTTTGGCCACCGGCTCCAGTCCGGCCCGGCCGCCAATGCTGAGTTTAGACAGCCGCCGTGTCATGGACTCGACGGGGGCTCTACAGCTTGAAGAAATACCCAAATCCCTGCTGGTTGTCGGCGGCGGCTATATTGGGCTAGAAATGGGCTATGTCTATGCCGCGCTAGGCAGCCAAGTGACGGTCGTGGAACTGACTCCCGGCCTCTTGCCGGGCGTGGACCCCGAATTGGTTCGCCCTCTGAAGAGACGACTCGACAAACTGTTCCACAAGATCATGCTAAACACCAAAGTCGTCCGCTTAATAGAGGCGGACAAGGGCGTCCAGGTCACGCTCGAAGGCGAAGGGATCACGGAGCGGGAACAGACCTTTGCTCGGGTCTTGGTGGCCGTGGGCCGCACGCCCAACAGCAAGAACCTGGGCCTGGAAAACACGAAAGTGCGCGTCGAACGCGGCTTTGTGCAGGTCAATGAGCAACGGCGAACCGGCGATGAAGCCATTTATGCTGTCGGCGATGTGGCCGGCGAGCCCATGCTGGCTCACAAGGCAACCTATGAGGGCAAAGTGGCCGTGGAGGCTATCCTCGGCGAACACGCCGTCTTCGATGTCCGGGCCATTCCGGCCGTGGTTTTCACGGATCCCGAAGTGGCCTGGTGCGGCTTGATGGAGCACGAGGCCAAGCGCGCGGGCCGCGAAGTCACGACCGCCATTTTCCCTTGGGCTGCGTCAGGACGGGCCGCCACGCTCGGCCGTCAGGAAGGCCTGACCAAGCTGGTTGTTGACCCGGAAACCGACTCCATTTTAGGAGTGGGCATTGTCGGCATTGATGCGGGTGAATTAATCGGCGAAGGGGTCTTGGCCGTGGAAATGGGCGCGTCCGCCGGCGATCTTTCTCTCAGCATGCATCCGCATCCCACCCTAACAGAAACGTTGATGGAAGCCGGCGAACTAGTTCATGGCAACGCCACCGACTTCATTGCTAAACGCCGGCACCCGGCTCCGGCGAAGGCTTAATGTTTTTTGAGAGACTGTTGCAAAATTAGGCGGTCGGCCATTACTGTGTTGATCAACACATAGGTACCCACTACCCAAAAATAACCACCCTCTACCCTGTAGCTCAATGTGTGCGGGTCTAGAGGGTAGGGCGCTTGAGCTAAAGGGTCAAGCGGCGCTACCGGCCCCTATCCTTCAGTTCGAGTTAGACAGACTCCAAAAGATGCCATGAAGCCCCTTGAGACTCCCTGAGACACAAACTGTCAGCCTTCAATCATCCGGATCAAATCGTGGTCCGTCGGTTTTCGTGGCAGGCGGCGGGGCTGCTGGCGCTCGGTTAGGAACCGGCGAAAGTTCCTTTATGTTGGCCGGGGCAAGGCGGGGCGGCGGAGGGCTATCGGCGGGCGCCAGCGGCGGGGCAGGCGTCTCGTTGCCGGTCTTCAGAGCTTTTTGCTGCTTTCGCGAAGGCGTCGTGGCAATGGGTTTTTGACCATCGCCGCCGGACAGCGGCGGCTCCTTGGTCTCCGAAACTGCCGATTCCTTGCCGCTGCTTTTGTACCCGGCCCAGTGATATTGCAAGAGCGTATAGCGGGCTTGCATGCGGACGCGCGTCGAAGGATCTTTTTCCAGCGCTTGCTCGAGCGCCCAGCCGGCTTGCTTGGAAACGGGCCGTAGTTTGCCCAGACTTTCGGCCGCTTCAGAGCGCACGGCGGGTTTGGCGTCGCTTATCAGGACATCGATTAAAACAGGGACTATATCGGGGAAGGCGGCTGGGTCGTATTGCCGAAGCTCTGTAGCAGCGGCAGCCCGCTTGTGTTCGTCCTTGTCCGTTTTGACGATGACTAGGAGCTCCGGAACGCGGTCTTTAGGCTCGGGCTTGCTAGGTTTCTTGGAGAACAAACCGGCGCGAGCCGCCGTTTGAGCCCCGACAAGTAGGCAAACAACTAAAAGTAGCCTGTGCCGATTCATACGCGCGCCTCCGATCCGGTCCGGTATCGCTTAGCTTCTCGTGCTGGAGACCGGGCCAAACGCATATTCCGTAAACGGAGATCGGCACGATTTTCGAGTGCGGTCGGTAAAAAGCGTTAAGCAGGGCAAGCTAGCGCCAAGATGCGCTGGCATTTCCCCTAGAGCTTGCCGAAGTGCTCTGAATGCCAACAATTAGGTAAACAAGGAAGAATTTGACGAAGACGAGCAGGGTCCGTTGTTGCCCAGGTCTAAGGCTATGGCGCCTACTTCGAGCCTACTTATGTAGAGAATGTTTGGATTATGGATTGGTTTTTATTGGGAATCCAATTGACGGGCGCTTATCCCCTTTGGCGCTTTTGGCGGGCCAATCGGAATTCGAGCCTGCTTCATGTGATTTATTGGACATTTCTTGCCTGGCTAGCCTGGGCCATGCTGTTGGTAGAGCGGGCCTTTCGGTCGGACGAAGACAACGCGGTCGAAATATACATGGCGCTTTGCTTGACTGGTTGCGCAGGTATTGCCGTCTTGGGCGCTAGAAGGCCGCTGGCGGGCCCCTGGAACTTCGTAGTAGTCGGTTTACTGGCCGTCTTATTGCTTCCCCTCGCTGAAGGTTGGGGCGATTTGAACCTTAGCGCGGGGAGGATTTTTTTCCTGGCCGCCACCCTGTCGGTAATTGGTTTCAATTACGGCTTGACGAGGCTTGGGCCGGCAAGCGTCTTTTTGCTGGCTGGTTGTGCGATCCTTATGGTGGTTACGCTAAAAATGGCGGGTTTCCATAACAGTAGGGACAGTTTCGTAGCTGAATGGGGCTTTGGGGTCATCACCATCAGCCCGTGGATAGCGCTGACTGTAATGTGCCGAAAAGCGAAACTTAGGGACGATCTCGACAAAGCGTGGCTAAGCTTTCGTGATCGCTATGGCATGGTTTGGGCTTTGCGAATTGCCGACCAATTCAATCGTTCGGCGGCCAACTCGGGCTGGCCGTTTCGTCTAACGTGGGCGGGGGTAAAGGGTTCAACTGCCGGGTATGACAAATCAGCTTTGCACACATGGGAGGAGCTGATCAAGCGCTTTGGCGCCGCCGGTTCCGATGAGTCGGAACTTCATTAGTAGCCGTTGCCCAGACCGCCGCCGTTGCCGCCGGAACCACCAAAGTGCGGCATGCCTTTAGGCGAACTGCCTGGGCCGTTCTCCTCTCGTTCTTTATCACGCTTAACATACTCTTGATTCAACGTCCCCTTGGGGAAATTGGGATAGTTGCTGTAGCGCGGATCGTCGGTGGGCGGCAGCAGGTAAACTTCTTTGTTGGGCGGCGGCTTTAAATTGGCGTCCGACGTCCGGCAGCCCGCCAAACCCAGCAAGCCCAAGGCCATTAAGCCCAAGCCTTTCCGTGATCGACGCATGGACCAACCCCCGGCACAACTGAACCAAGATGAAACGGAACGAGAGCCCTATACCGCTTGGAGGCGGAGAATAGCCAGGCAGGGATTTGTGTCAAGGGTAAGTCAAGACTCCGGTTTTCCTTGAGTCCCTATCCTTTGCAGCCGTGCACATTTTGCAGAGCCGAGCGCAGATGCAGCGCTAACCGGCTCGGAGGGAGGTGTGCGGGGGTTGAAATGAAACGAAACCGGGGCGACTCGGACTGCCTAAATATAAGGTTGAACCCACGTGCCAGGGAAGCACGGTTGCGATGCTAGACCGTCTGGGCCAACCGTTGTGACCCTGTTGCTCAAGTGACGACCCCGTGCTGCACCGCCAGCGCGCAAGAGGGCCACGAGAAGTCGGGACCGGGTCTTTGCCCAAAACCTTCAACGCCGTCCTGCCTGCCGATGTGCTATAGGGAAGGCGGTGCCTTGATAGGCGACCAGGGTTGCGGTAGATTGCGCAGTGAAAAGGTTAACAGTTTTGATTCATTTTAGAATGGCTCTAATTGACGCTTTTGCTCTGAAGAAAGTGAGGATCTAATGAAGCCTTATCTCATTGGCAGTTCGCTCCTTTTCTTTTTTGCCGCAGGCTTGCCGGCATTCGGAGCTGAGGCCCCTTCTAGCAAGCGCGATGATGTGGCTTCGGAGAAGCTAGGTATGAAGCTTTCCTTGCAGTGCTGGACGTTCAACAAGCTGTCGTTTTTCGAAACCGTGGACAAGGCCGCGGCCCTGGGCATCAAGTACATCGAAGCCTACCCTGGGCAAGCGCTTAAACCAGGATCCAAGGAAACCGTCAGCCGGAACATGAGCGACGAGACAATGAAGGAAATAAAGAAGAAGCTCAAGGATGCCGGCGGCTTAAAGCTCGTGGCTTACGGCGTTGACAACGTCCCAACCGATGAAAAGGGCGCGCGGAAGACGTTTGAATGGGCCAAAAACATGGGCATCGAGGTCCTGGTGACCGAAACGACGCCCAACGACATTCATGACAGGCTCTGCACCGAATATAAGATCAAAATGGCCCTGCACAATCATCCGAGGAGCTGGCCGCCCGATGAGGTCTTAAAGGCCTGCAAGGATCGCGGCAAACTGATCGGCGCGTGCTGCGATACCGGTCATTGGATGCGCGCCAAGTATGTGCCGGTGGAGACGCTCAAGAAGCTAGAGGGCCGGATCATGCACCTGCACTTCAAGGACTTAAATCAATTTGGCGACGGTCATGACGTGCCGTGGGGCACGGGCAAAGGCGACGTCAAAGGCATGCTGGCCGAATTAAAACGCCAGGGTTACAAGGGCTACTTATCGATCGAATATGAATTCGGCGACCTGGACCACCTGGCCGCCAACTTGCCCAAGTGCGTCGAATACTTCGACAAGACGATTGCCGAATTGCACTAGTTCCAGCGAGCAACTAAGCTTTCCGCCTGATGAAGAAGGCGACGGAGCGAGCTGGAGTCTTCATCGGCGGGCACAGCCTGTAGGTAAGCGGTCAGATGGTCAATGGCCCTACCCGGCTGGCCAGTGTTGAGGAGGCTGATGCCGAGGTCGCGACGTTGATAAGGGTCATCGGGGGCCAGTTGGCGGAGACGTTCGATAGTTCGAGCGGCGCGAGCGAAATCGCCATTGCGAAGATAAACGGCCTTGAGGTTGGTCAGCATCCGCACAATGACATGCCCTAAAGGCATGGGTTCGAGGCTTGAGGGCGTCAATTCGAATGAATCGCCGGTAACCTTCTCTACGAGCCGCTCACACTGCCCAGCCGAAAGGCGCCGGCCGCCGTGAAACGGGTCAAAAAGGATTTCCTGGCCATCGAGAAGGGCCTTGGCGATAAAATGGCCGGGCAATCCAATGCCGACGACTTTCAGGCCCGCCCTTTGGCCCACAACCATGGCCATCATTGACAACGTGATCGGAATGCCCGTGCGGCGTTCGAGAACCTCATTGAAAAAGCTATTGCGCGGATCGTAGTATTCGGCCTGGTTGCCGCGAAAGCCTAGGTCATGGAAAAGGTAGCGGCATAGGCCCGTCACGCGGGCATCCAGATCGCCGCGCTGATAGCGTTTGGCTTCATGGGCCATGCCCGCTAGTTCCGATAGGCAAGCTTCTACATCGAGATCTGGATATTCATCGCGCGCCAAATAGAGCGCCAATTCCCCCAAATCCAGCGGCGCCGTTGGATCAAGGCTTAGATGGGCCAGGGCGGTATCCACGTTCATCCGCATGTTGTATACTCGCCAAGACTTCTACGGTGCAGTTGCTTGGCCGGGCGCCTTAATGATCGTGAATCGTATATCATGCATCCGAAATGGCAATTGGAGTTAGCGAATTTTGCTTGATTTCGGGACAATATATGGAACAGTCCGTCAAACCTTTGTCAATTGCGCTTTTTTTGTAGCAGTGCCTCTTAGAGGACGGCATGGAGCTTTCGGTTCAAAATCTCTTCGGGCTTGTCATCCGCAGTCGACTCCTGGACGTGCCGAAAGCCCAAGCCATGTTCAAACGCTGGCAAACGGAAGCTAAGGAAGGCAACGGCGACACCGCTCGGTTCGCCAAATGGATGGTAGCCAACAATTACGTCACCGAATATCAAGCTTCACTCTTGGCTCGTGGGCACTTCGAGGGATTTTTTCTAGGCGAGTATAAAATCCTTGATCGGCTTGGTCGCGGTCGCATGGCGGGGGTGTACCGGGCCGTGCACCCGCTCGGTCAAACGGTCGCCATTAAGGTGCTTCCGCCGTCTAAGGCCAAAGACCCTCACCTGTTCGGGCGTTTTCAGCGCGAAGCGCGGCTGGCATTACGTCTCAAACACCCCAATATTGTCGGCACTTTTCAAATAGGCGAGACGGACGGCGTCCATTATCTGGTCATGGAGCACCTGGAAGGAGAAACTCTCGAAGAGGCGCTCCAGCGCCGTGGCCGGCTTCCGCCTGAACAAGCGGTACGCATCGTCTACCAAGCTCTCAAAGGGCTTCAGTACATCCACGAACAGGGGCTGGTGCACCGTGACTTGAAGCCGGCCAACTTAATGCTCTTGCCACAAACTTCTAAGCACGTTGACACAACCCTGGGAAGTCGCGTCAAGATTTTGGACATCGGGCTGGCTCGTTTAGAAGTGGAAGAAATGCCGCCGGCTGATCCCGGACAACCGGAATTGACAACCGAGGGCATATTGCTCGGCACGCCGGACTACATGTCTCCGGAGCAAGCCCGTGACGCTCGATCAGTGGACATACGATCGGATATTTACAGCCTTGGCTGCGTTCTTTACCATATGCTCACCGGGCAACCGCCTTTTCCTGACTCAAACATTATCAGTCAAATGATCCGGCATGCTTCTGAGCCGGCCAAGCCCCTATCGGACTTCAACGCCGCCTTGCCGGATGGGCTGCAACAAATCGTTAATTGGATGATGGCGAAGGAACCGGCGCGGCGCTATCCCACGCCAGGTCGCGCTGCTCAAGCGCTGGAGGTCTTCCTTGTTGCCGGCGGCGACGCTATTGATGATGTGGAGTTCGACCCGAAAATGAAATCCTACCTTCAGTGGTTAGAAAACAGCGCTCCGCCTACGGTAGAGTCGGCAAGCTTCGAGACCGCCTCACCAGCCCTTGCTTCCGGGACACCATCCCTATTGCCTTCGAAGAGCAAGGCGAACCAAAGCCCTCCCCGCCGTGCGCCGTCGACTATGCGACTCAAACAAGCTGGAACGCCGAGCCGCTTACAGAGGGACAGTTTGGAGCCGGCTAAATCATATTCGGGAAGCTCGTCTATTCCTGTTGATGAGCCATTAATAAAAGTCGGAGCCGAGATCGGTCAGACCTCGTCCATAGCTCCCGAATATGACGTCGAATTGATAGCAGCCGCCCCCGCCAACAAACTGACTGCCTTCTCATGGAGGAATTTGCGTCTTGCGCGGCGCGATTTTATCCTATTCGCCTTGGGAGGCGCAACAGTCCTATTGGCCCTGACGGTGGGTAAGATCTTGTCCATTTATTTCCCCAGGCGGAAGCCTGATTCATCGTCTGAGCCGGGTGAAAACGAGCCGGAAAGTTCGGAAAAGTGATGTGTTATGCCAATGCCCAGTGCCGATGAATTCATAATTCGCGGACGGCATTATGCCACGAGCGAGTGGGTCGACGTCCGTTGTCGCCGTGGCAGAATTAAGGCAGTTGCGCCTGTTGACGCCTCGATCAAGCCGGACGGCCAAGCCGGTTGGGTAGCTCCTTCCCTATTCGACCTCCAGATAAACGGATGCCTCGGCCACAGCTTTAACTCGGCACATTTGACTTCCGACGCGATTCACCAAGTCGTTGCCGTTTGCCGAGATCATGGCGTCGCCGGTCTGTGTCCGACGCTGGTAACCAATTCGCTTGAGGCACTCCAACAGGCACTAAAGACAATTGCCAAGGCATGTGACGCTGATTCTGGCTTAGCTCGTGCGCTGCCTGCAATCCACCTTGAAGGTCCTTATCTTTCACCAGAGGATGGGCCGCGCGGCGCTCATCCGCTTGGATTTATTCGGCCGCCAAACTGGGACGAATTTCGCCGCCTACAGGACGCGGCAAGCGGCCGGATTCGTCTAGCAACATTGGCGCCCGAACACGAAGGGGCTTTGGAGTTCATAGAGAGGTTAACCGCTTCCAGTGTTGTTGTCGCTTTGGGACATACCGCGGCCGGCAGATCCCGGATTCGCGATGCGATCAAGGCCGGCGCTCGATTGAGCACGCACCTGGGCAATGGTTCGCATGCCTATCTGCCTCGGCATGACAATTACTTTTGGGAACAGCTAGCCGCCGATGAGTTGCAGGCTAGCATCATCTGCGACGGCCACCATTTACCGCCGGCACTGGTTCGCTGTATCCTGCGCGTCAAAACGGCCGGGCGAACTGTCCTCACCTGCGATGCTAGCAGCTTGGCCGGGTTGCCGCTGGGACGTTATCGAGAATGGGAACAAGAGTTCGAAGTGATCGCAGACGGGCGGATCGTCCTGCCCGGGACAAGTTATTTGGCCGGTTCATCCGTTTTCACGGAGACATGCGTGGCCAATGCCATGCGCTTTGGTGGAGTTGGCCTCGCTGAGGCTATTGATATGGCCAGCTCACAGCCACGCGCCCTGCTTGGCTTGGCTCCCCAGAAGCTAGAACCGGGATACCCGGCTGATCTGATGTTGTTCGACTGGGCGCAGGGGAGCGACTTAACAATTGTGAAAACTCTGGTCGGATCCTGAAGTGTTGATATTCACTTGCCAATGCAAAATCGGCTAAAGATGCGGTCCAACAAATCGTCGGTATAGACGGCGCCCACCATCGCGCCCAAATCATCCAGAGCGCTGCGCAGTTCCAATGCCACCAATTCCGGAGCTTCTTCAAAAAGAACGAGTTCATGGGCCCGGCGCAAGTGCTCAAGGCAGGCCTCAACGTGATGCCGGCATCGGCTCAGGCTCGGCGCCAAAGCGGGTCGTGCCATGGCCCGCCCTCGTTCGGCGATTAAATTTCGCAGGGCATCGAGACCGGCCCTCGTCACCGAGCTGGTCGCCAATTGTCCCGATGGGGCCGAAGCGAGGTCGCATTTGGTGGCCACGATTACCGTAGCCGGTCGCTTTCTCAGCAAAGCCGCTTCGGCTGCGCCAAGTTGTGAACCGGCTTCCACGCACAGAAGGAGCAAGTCGGCCTTTTCGGCTTGTTCATGGCGCAGGGCTTGAGCCTGGGATTCGACGCTGCCGTTAACCTTCCTATAGCCTGCCGTATCGACGATCTCGACTTGAACGCCCCCTAAATCGAGGCGGTGAACGAGATAATCGCGGGTCGTCCCCGGTTCGCTGCTAACGAGAGCCGCGGCCCTGCCGGCCAGTGCATTAAAAAGGCTGCTTTTCCCGGCATTGGGCCGGCCCGTCAGCGCGACGCGGAAAGCAGAGCCGGCAAGCCCGCGGCTGTCAAATTGTTTGCGAAGAAGCGTCACTAGCGCCATGCCTTTGCTAACGCGGCCAAGAAGAGCTTGCTGGTTGATGAACTGAATGTTTTCCTCAGTGAAGTCCAGGCCCGCCTCTACATCGGCCAAAAGACTCAACAAATCCTCCCGAAGCAATTGCAACGGCTGGCTCACGCCGCCTGCCAACTGGGTCAGCGCTTCTTGCAGTTCATCGCGACTGCCGGCGTCGATCACGGCCCGGACCGCTTCCGCACGCGTAAGGTCCAGTTTGCCCGCTAGAAAAGCGCGCAAGGTAAACTCGCCTGGCTGGGCCGCGCGAGCGCCGACGTTGAGCAAATGAGAAATCAAAAGGTCTACAAGAGGCGGACTTGAGGGCAGGTGGAGTTCCACCAGGTTTTGACCCGTGTAGCT
Organism: Gemmataceae bacterium; assembly: GCA_045802525.1. Taxonomy (GTDB): domain Bacteria; phylum Planctomycetota; class Planctomycetia; order Gemmatales; family Gemmataceae; genus JBJMQT01. The sequence goes on along the minus strand of JBJMQT010000127.1, from coordinate 24,777 downwards.
GCGTGGCTGGGGCCAAACATAAATTTGGGCCGGAATAGCGGAATGGAGATCGGGCAGCCGGATTTCACCGCAATAGAACGCTCTTTCGTTTGGTGCAAGGCTTGTATCGGAATGAAAGACTCGCCTTGCGACGTCGACTGCATTGGGCCCGCTGAGACGAACGATGGCTCGGGCCCCCGGTCCTGGAGCGGAGGAAAGAGCAACGATGGTATCTTGCGGGTCTGTCACGGCCGTCAAGGGTTATGCGCCGCCATAAAACCGATAAAGCAGCTTTATCCCGGCAGGCAAAGCCAGCAGGCCGCCCAGTAGAATGAGAAAGCCGAGATAAACGCCGCCGCTCATCTCGGGCACAACGACTCCGTGCACGTTGTAGGAGGCCATGGCCACATCGCTCAAGGGCACGCCATTTCGCCAAACGCTAATATCGATGCCCCGCGCCGTACCGTCGTGGCTGGCTCGGCGGCTAGTGAACGTCACGGTATAAGTCGATTGAAGTTCCTCGGCCAATTTGCGGTAAATGGGCTGGAGTTCGGAGACCTCGCGAGCCTGTTTGTACGTGCCACCGCTTTGTGATGCCAATTGCTTCAGCGTATCCTCATCGATCCCGTCGTCATGTAGTTGAATCGACAGATTCTCGAAAATCTCGAACAGGCTTTGGCGGTTGCGGGCATGATAGTAAGCGCCTCCGGAAGCCTCGGCCATCTTGCGCATGACCGGCTGATCGATCTCCGGAGGATTCACGTCCACGCGGCCCAGGCCTAGCAAATACAGGGGGACTTTGAGCCGTTTGGATTGCTCGATGACTTGATTCACCTTGTAACGGCTGCGATTGTCGACGCCGTCGGTCAAGGCGATGATCGCCTTTTTGCCTGTCGGCTTGTTCTCCTCCAGCGTCTGCAAAGCGCCGAGGATGGCGTCAAAAAGAGCGGTCTCCCCGTCGGCCTCCAGCTTCTGAACTGCTTCTTTGAGCTGCGCTTTATCTTTGGTGAAGTCGCTCAAAAGCATCACCTTCTCATTGAACGGAACCACGGCGGTCTGGGCATCGGGCCGCATCAGGTCGAAAAAACGGGAAGCGGATTCGCGTAATGCCTCGATCTTTGTGACTTGGTCGCGCTGATCGGCACGGTCATTCATGCTGCCGCTGCAATCCAGTACAAGAACCGAGGTAACAGGCTCCTTCTTCCCCGGCTGCCCGACGCCGAGCGTGTAAATCGGCACACGAGCGTCTTGCGCTTCCTTTATGACCTCTTCAATGGATGTCTTGCTGTTGGTGTCCAGGCCATCCGTCATAAGCAAGACGGCACGTCGACCCTGGACGTCCTTGAGCATGCGTATGGCCTCGGCCGCCGCGTCAAGATAGGCGGTAGCGCCGCTGGCCTGCACGGTGACGATCCGCTGGCGAACCACCTGGCGATTTTCGAGATAGCGCTTCGGATCCCGAATGGGTGGAATGGTAGGTTGCAGAATCTCATGGTTGAACAAGATGAGGCCGCAGTCCACTTTATCATGTAAGAGGTCGAGGAAAGTGCTCGCCGCCTTGCGCGCCTGGTCCATCTTGGTCGCCTGATCCGCCTTGATGCGGTCGTTCATGCTGCCGCTGATATCCAGCGTCAAAACAGCCGTCAGCGGATCTTGCGTGCTTGGCTGATAAATCTCCAGGTCGTTAACAGCCAGCCCGTCCTCGAGCACTTTGAGTTCATCCTTGCCGATATCGGCAACCGGTTCGCCGTCGCTTGTGCGTTTGACCGTAAACTCGACGGTCACATAGCGCTCCGCCTTACCTTGCCGCTCGCGTATGGCGGAATGGACGCGCAGGTCGTCGATACGGTAAGGCGGTTCGGCGCCATTTGGCTGGGATGAGCCCGCGCCTGGGTCAACAGGCGCCTGGGCCAAAAGGAGAAGAGAAACTGCCAAGACGAGAAGACGAAAGATCATTCCGGTATTCCTTAACCGATGGCCCTCTGACCCTGTAGCTCAGTGTGTGCGGGTCTAGTGGGTGGGGCGCTTGAGCTACAGGGTCACAGACCGATCCAGGGAATCTAGCCCGCGCAACGGTGCTTTCCAACCGGCTTCATTCCCCGGTATAATCGAGGAGTCCGGAGTCGCCCCGGATTCGTTTCATTTCAACCCCCGGACACCCCTAGTAAGGGTTTTGAGGTGGAAAATGCGTCATGGCAACAGGCCCTTTCCACAGCAGCTTGCGAGGCTCGTGGCATAGGAGACCATTTAGAGCCGCTGTCCTAATGAATGTCTCTCCACTTTGAGTTTTCTCAGGCAAGGCGTTTGGCGATATCTGCCACACTATTGTTCTCACGCCATTGCCCTTCGCTTTCTATTCCCCTCAATCCATTATCTTAATTTCGACCTTCGAAAAATAATCCCAGTCCATAAAGCTGCTAACCTTCTCAAAGGCAATTTCATTGAGAAGGACACCATGGTAGGTCCGCAGAATAGCGTATTCCACGAGGATTCGCTTGGAAATGTTCATGGAAACCTGCTTGATGTCTCCCAAGTCGACTATATTAAAATCTACCTGTATCGCATCGTTATACTTTGACACGACATCATCAAGGTGGGCGACAACGAGCTCATAATAAGCACCAATCTGTTTATGAAGGCTCGGTACGTCGGGTAGCTTTTTGATGAGTTTCTCGGGATCGGCACGCCGTGGAGACTGCTGAAATTGGGGAGTATCGTAATAAGAAAAGTCTCCCGCCTTATAGTAGAAGTCGATGAGCTTCTTGAACACCACATCCAAGAATATGGCATTCGGCAACCCAGCTAGCTTCTCCTTCACCACGTTAGAAACGACAAAGCTAGTGCCTGGCATAAAGACGTCGGGTATGATGCGCCCGTTCCTGGACAAGCATAAAAGATCAGACAGATCTTCACCCAAATTGTGGCTCGGGTTGTTCTTGTAAACACCGCTATGAGCCTCTTGCTCGCCGTGAAACATACAATAATGAAACACATTAATGCGGTCAGATGAGATGAATTTATCAATGAGGTATGCCTTCATCTCCAATAGTCTCCTCGCGAAAAAGCAATGAACCTTAACGCACCGTCCAACCCCCGGACACCCACCTTCCGGCGAGGTTAGCGCTGGATCTCTGCTTTTTAGCGACTTTTGTTTCCGCTGCCCCAGCCTCGCCTTTTCTTCACTTCTTCCGCGCCTGCTCCAGGACATTGTCCCACCATTCGCGGAGGCGGCGTTTGCTGTTGCGCCAGCGGGTTCGGAGGCCTCCCAGCCAACCGTCATCTTCCATCCTTTCGGCAGACGCCGGCCGCGGTTGCTCGGATGGGGTTGTATCGAGCACGTATCCCGGCTCACGGTTGGCCTTAAGCTTATTGCGGGCGGCTTTTCTCTTGCTGCGCCTTGCCTGGGAAGCGGAAGAGGGCAATCCCGGCCATGCGGGCGCCGGGCCCCTGACCGCATCGCCGTCGGACGGCTGGCTGGCGGCCGGGCCTTCATCCGGCATGGCGTCGCCGTTTACTTGACGTTTATCGCCCTGGAAGCGAGCGAGAGCCTTTTCTAAGAGGCTTAACTTTTGCTGGATCGCTTGCCCCGTCGCATCTTTCTTCTTCTTGGGCAGGAGCTTGCGCTCGGTATAACCCCAAACGCTGCTGGCGATGAAGTACAGGCACAGCCCGGCAGCCACCTTGTAAAACATCAGGCCCATGAAGACCATCATGTACTTCATGATCTTCTGCTGCATGGCCGTCTGTTCGTCGGTCGGCGGCGGCATTGTCAACTTCTGCTGCACGATCATGAAGGAGACGGCGATGATGGGCAAAATATTGAAATACGGACCGAGATAGAGAAAACCGCCATAGCTCTCCGGCCGGCTGATAAACGGAATAGCGTTGCCCCAGTATATGAGCATGTCAGGCGCCGCCAGATTGTCGATCCAGAGGAAAGGCGCCAGACGGAAATGGATGCTTTCTTGCAACGCGTAATAAAGGCCGAGGAAAATCGGCATCTGTAGAAACACCATCCAGCAGCTGCCCAGCGGCGAGACGTTGTGCTTGCGATAGAGATCCATCTGCGCCCGCCCGCGCGCTTGCGGATCCTCCTTGTGCTTCTCTTGAAGCTTCTTGAGTTCCGGCGCCAGCTCCTGCATCCGCAAGCTGGTCAGCGCCATTTTGCGGCTAAGGGGGAACATAATGCCGCGCACCATGATCGTCAGCAGGATGATGCACAGTCCGTAATTAGCTTCCCCCGGCAATATCTTGTGCAAGACCGTCAATATGCCATGCATTAAGTTGGTGACGGAGATGATGACGCGCGTCAACCCGATGGGGCTGGAGATGTGCTCGCCGATCCAAGCGGGAAAGCCCTGCCCCTGGAAATGGTAGTCGGTAAGCGTGTCCAGCCGCAGCTTGTCGAGGTAGCGAGTGAGAAGCTCGTCGGGAACGGCCTTGTCCCCGGCCAAGTGACCCAACAAGCGAACTTTCACCGGGCCGTTGTAAAGCAGGTATTTATGGACAACCGGCTCGCCGGGCTTCAGCTCAATCGTCTTGGTGTTCATGCGGACTGCTATGTCGTCCTGAAAGAGCGGATTTGTCTGACTCGCCGGCAGAACCTCCAGGGCAATATCGCGATCGTTCGGATCGGTAATCGACACGACGCCGACTTCTTGGCCCCGACTAAACCTGTCGATTTGTTCGTTGGCCGGCTGATCCTTATCCAGGATGAACGTCCTCGTTGTCCGGTCGCTTAAGACGAGCGTGAACTCAGAGCCGCTCACTTTATCGATGCGGCCCTTGACCGTGGCGTTTTCCAGGGTGGGCCGGGCGGTCTTGATAATGGCATGATCTGCCTGGTCGTCGTCAAGGACGACCAGCGAAGCAAAATACTGGAGAGCCACGCCGGCGTAGCTTATATGACGATTCTCGCTGGCGTTGCTGATAACCTCATCGCCGCCGCCGCGGACTGCAATGTATCTAAGGTCCTGGAACTCGCGCCAGGCTTCGTGCTTGTCGTCTTGCTGGCAAATGAGGGCATTGCGAAACGTCGTCGTGTACCATTCCCCTTCCAACCGCAAGCCGTGGCCGCTAGTCAACTGATAGCGAAATGGAATGGGCTTATTGGTCTTGGAAAGGCTTTCCAGTTTCACTTCGAGGCCGATGTGGTAATCGTCCTTGTCGAGAGTGTACGTCTTGCTGATGCGCACCTCCGCGACTTCCGCCTGGAATACGACCTTGGGATAGACTTTGTCCGGATCGATCGTGATCGGCTCAACGATTTGCCAATTTATCTGTCCCAAAGTGGCCAGAGGCCGGGCGTCGCTCTCTTTGTCCGGATCGAAGTGGTAAAAAAGATAGGAAGGGTTGTCTTTGTTCTTCTCCTCCATGAGCCATTCGAGGGGCTGGGGGCGTTTCTTATCCCCTTCGAGATACTCGGGCTTGCCCAGCGCGTCGGCTTCCTGGAACTTATTTAACATGACCCGGCGCACGCCGCTGCCCCGGGAATCGAGTGTCACCGCAATGTTGGAATCATCGCCGCCCAGACGAACGAATTGGCGCGGCACATTATTTTTTGGCTTAGCCGGCGGCGGCTGGTCTTTCTTTTTGGCTGGCTCATCCGGTTTAGGCGGGGGGTTTTCCGCCACTTCTTGCGGCTGCGCCGCCGGCTGGGCCGGCTTGGGCGGCGGTGGCCAGATCCACTGATTGAGAAGAGTGCCGCCGATCAAGACCAGGAAACAAACCAGAAGAGCGATCTGCTGGCGGTTATTCGTTTGTTGCATGTCAATCTACGGGGGAGAAAACATCAGGGGCAAAGCACCAGGAATCCGTTAACCAGGCTCCTCGTGCCTTGCCCCTGACGGCGGGCGATCAGCGACCGTCGCGGAGCCGATCGCCCAGGAAATTTTCGAGGTCGGGAACTGCGTATATTTTATTGATTGTCGTCTCGATATCGTACTCGACGCGCCGATAGTAAATCGTGTCGTCGTCGAGAAGAATGTAGCAGGCCCGCCAATCCCCGTCGCGCGGCTGGCCAACCGAGCCGACATTGCACAGGGTCTTGCGCCCGTCGAGCTTGTAGACGTATTCCACTTCTTCGGGACTATGGAACTGGTAGAGATCTTCGGGCATTTGCTCGGTAAAGATGCCCGGCACGTGGGTATGGCCCTGGAAGCAGTAGCGATCCACCAAGGCGAAGATACGTTCCATTTTTCGCTGGTTGTAGATGTCTTCGGGGAAGACATACTCGTTGAGCGGGTTGCGCGCGGAGCCGTGGACATACAGGTAGCCGTTTTCACGAAACGTTCGCGGGCGTTCGGCAAGAAATTCCCAACGAGCCTCTTTCGTTTGCCGGCTCTCGCCGGGCGCTTCAAGCTGCGAGCGCGTCCAGAAAATGGCGCGTTCGGCCGGGGGATTAAATCCTTCCGGATCGAACATGGCTCCTTGATCGTGATTGCCCAGAAGGACCAATTTGCAAGATGTGACCAGGTCAACGCACTCGCGTGGATTGGGGCCGTATCCGACGACGTCGCCCAGGCAATAAATTTCTTCCACCTGGTGCATTTCGATGTCCTTGAGGACCGCTTGCAATGCTTCCAGGTTGCTGTGGATATCGCTGATTATCGCCTTCACTACGTGGATCTCCCGGGAGCCGGAGCGCCCGGCCGACTAAACTCCTCGATCATGGAGAGAAGCAGCCTTAAAGTGGCGGTGGATCGGCTGTTGTGAGTTTACTCCCCAAGCGGAAAGAGTGTCAAGGGACCTGCGCGCACGGGTGAGCCGTTATTGTAGCGGTTTTGCGGATAATGTTTGGATGGAACGGCATCTTGCCGCCAGGAGTTCTGTGCTCTGCCAATGGGGCTGACGCCCCCTCGTTATTTATCTTTGGTGAAACATTCTGTGTTTTTGTCGGGCTGAATGCAGGCCAGGATCGCTGCCTTGGCCACCGCTTCGGGCAGATTACCGGCTTCCGCCTCAGTCAATTCCTTCATTTCTTCGTTTTCGAGAAGGCGAAATACCGAGCAATACCAGCGGCCTGATTGCAGTTGCAGACGCAATCCCCATCCCAGCTCCGTTAGGCGGTTGACGATGACCTGAGCGCCTTCCCACGAAGTCGAGCTGCCCCTCGCCTTCCCGGGCGCTGTGCCGCGCAGAACCGACCGCTCGACCAATTCATCCAGCGCCTTGCCGGGGGTCATGGCAAGGACCGCCGTATTGAGGCTCGGCGTTGTATTTGCGGCCGTGGGCGAATTAACGCGCCGCGTAATGTTCTTTGAGATGGCGTTGAAAACCATTGTGTTCCACGAAATAGGAAACCGCTCAATGACGTTGCTCAAGAAAGCATAGCATGCGCTGGAAGTGAAAACGGCGGGGGAGAACGGGGAGCCGGAGACAAAGAACCTACGCTGTCTCGCTCTGAAGCTGCTGGAGCGCCAGCCGAGGCTTAAGGATAGGTTCGGAGCGCTCCACGACGACCGGCTCGGCAAAGGCGGGACGTCTAAAGGGCGTCAGCACCTGCATCATGAATAGGAAATGACTGAGGCTTCCGGCCATGACGAAAACATGGAACAGTTCATGCGACCCAAAGATTCCGGGAATTAAAACCGGCCAATGAAATGCATTGAGAACAGCCCCTACGCTATACCAAACGCCCCCTAGGATGACCAGAAACATTCTCCGTTGGCCCAGGACGCGAACAAGCTCGAAATAGCAGACGCACATGCCCCAACCCATGCCCAGATAGAGGCAGGTATAGACGAGGTTGGGCAAGTGCATGGGCAATAAGGAGACGACGACGCCGCTAATGGCCAGCAACCAGACATAAGTCAGCGTGCCCCAACGCCAGGCGCCGCGAAGGACCACGAGAACCACCGCCGTCGTAGTCCCGGCAATGAGCAGAAAAATGCCGATATAGTCGAGGGTGGCAAGATCCTCGATGTGAAAGGTGTGCCAAAGCGTGCTGCCGCCGTAGCACATAAATAAGCCAACGCCAAAAATAGCAAAGGCCGCTTGTTTGACTGGGTTGCCCCGGACCCCAGATAGCAGCCAAAGCGTGGCCGGGACCGAAAGCAAAAACCAAGCGCCGTGCGTCCAAGCGCTCACCGGATCATGAAATCCCAGACCCTGCATACAAACGGCTCCCCTGGACAACCTTGTCAAAAGTAAGAAGAGAACGGATTAAGAATGGCCGAGGGGACGCGCTACAAGCGTGACCTGTTTGGCGGGCAAGACTTCCAAGATTGCCTCTTCCGTATTAATTGTATGTCGGTTTCCCCGATAGAGACTGAAATAATCCATTACATCGTCACTTTTATGATATTGCATGATGGCAATCGAGCTCGCCCTATTGATTTGGCTTTAGTTTGCCGAACGCTCTTAAGAGCCTTTCAAATCACCGATTACGAAGATTCGAAAGGCTCTAGCATGCCGGACAAGGCGGGCAAACAGCCGCCTTGACACTCCGCTAGGGCGCCGCTATCGTCCCAACACTCCAGGGAAGGTGCGCCTTTCGTTTAGTTTCAAAAGAAAGGCAATAGGGGACTCGCGTTTCCCCGCCAACCATGCCACTGTTCGATCCCGAGATTTTGGCAGAAGGTCATGGGCTAAGTCTGGGCGTCTGCGCCGCCTGTTTGGCGGCCGGACTGAGTCTATGGGTGCTGGGCTGGCGGCTGCATCGTTTTTGGTTGGTCCTCTTTGCCGCGCTGACATCGGGCCTTATCGGTCTCAGAGTGGGACCCGACTACGGCATGCAGCCCTTGGTCGCCGCCTTGCTCTTGAGTCTAGCAGCGGGCGTCATGGCCGTGACCTTGATGCGCGTCTTGGCTTTTGCGGCAGGTGGGGTAGCCGGCTATCTGCTTGTGCATAGTTTAGCCCCAACCTGGAATCAGCCGCTCGTCGGCATACTGACAGGCGGAGTTTTGGGAGTTGTTCTGTTTCGCGTTTGGATCATGGCTTTGACCTGTTTTGGCGGGTCTTTGCTGCTCGGTTATGCTAGTTTATGGCTAGCAGAGGGTCCGGGAACATTCAACGCCTCCGCTTGGGCCGGCGAGCATACGGCCTTGCTCAATACGATCAGCGTCGGCCTGACGGCCGCCGGCGTATTGCTTCAATTGTTTTTAGATCGGCACCACGCCCGCATGCAAAAAGAGCGTAAGCAGCGTGATGAAGAACAGGCCCGCATCGTCGAAGAGCGCTATCGAAAAAAAGGCATTCTTGGATTTTTACGCAAAGCGGGATAATTTTTAGTTGTCAGTGGTCAGTGGTCAGTGGTCAGTTGCAAGAACAAAACGAAGCCCTTCATGTGGTGAACATTTACTGACTACTGACTACTGACTAGTGACTACTGACTACTGACTACTGACTACTGACTACTGACTACTGACTACTGACTACTGACTACTGACTTACTATGTTTCTCACCGTGAGCCGCCGGCTATTATCTTTTCTCCTTGCCCTGTTCTTGTGGGCGGCTCCAGTCCACGCGCAGCAACAACCCATCGAAAAAATCGAGCGCGGCGTGAGCGGCGACAAGGAGCCGGCAGAGAAAAGCGATCCAGTGCCTGCTCCTCAATATGCCTTGGCCGGCATTGCTACGATTCTTTTGCTCGTCATCATTTGCAAACCGAGCCGAAAGGGTTATCGCGATTGAATGGGGCGCCTGTTCGCGGAATTGGCTTTATAAGGAGGTCGCATGTCCGCCGTTGACCCTCTGTCTATAGCGCGTCGCATAATCGACGGCGGCGAAATCACTCGCGACGAGGCTCGCGACCTTTTTGAACTGGATATTCGCGGCGAAGACATTTACGACCTCTTTTACGCCGCCCACAAGGTGCGCCGCCATTTCCACGCCAACAAGGTCACGTTTTGCAGCATCCTGCCGACGAAATTCGGCCACTGTAGTGAAGACTGCAAATTCTGCGCGCAGAGCGCTCACTTTGATACGGGCATTACCCCGCACGCCATGATGGACGGCGCGGAAGTGACAAAAGCTTGCCAAGACGCTCACAACCGCGGCGCCAGCGCCTTTGGCCTGGTCAACAGCGGCCGCGGCCCAACCAAAAAAGAGTGGCCCAAAATCATGGAAGCCGTCCATGCCATGAAAGAAGTCGACGGCATTTGTCACTGCGCCACGCTGGGCAAACTCGACGAGGACCAAGCTCGTGACCTCAAGGCGGCCGGCGTCCGCCGCATCAATCACAATCTGGAAACCTCGCGCGAGCACTTTCCCAACATCGTGACTACGCACACGTGGCAGGAACGAGTGGATACGGTTCGCCTGGCTCAGAAAGTCGGCCTGGAAACGTGCTGCGGCTGTATCTTCGGCATGGGGGAATCGATCGACGACCGCGTCAGCCTGGCCTTTAGCCTGAAGGACCTCAATCCCAACGTGACGCCTCTCAACTTCCTTTATCCGATACCCGGCACGCCGCTGGAAAAAGAAAAACCGCTGCGCCCACTGGAGATTTTGAAGATCATTGCCGTCATGCGCCTCATCTTGCCGCGCGTCGACCTAAAGGTGGGAGGCGGCCGTGAAAAGAACCTCCGGGATTTACAGAGCTGGATCTTTTACGTCGGCGCCACCAGCGGCCTGATCGGCAACTACCTCGCCACAGCCGGTCGAGCGAACGAAGAAGACCTGGGCATGATCGACGATCTGGAACTGGACTGGGCGGACGATCGCGTCGGGGATGTGGATCCAACGGTTGCACCGCCGGAGAATGAGCCTTCAGCGGTTTGGCAAGGTTTGTGCTCGCTGCCGATCATTTCAACGTAATGCGGCGTTTCTTGACGACTGACAACATGACGTGGATGGACGATGATCTGGCCGAGCGCCGCCAGCGCGGTCTCTACCGCAATCGCCGTCCCGTTCAATCCCGCCAAGGAACCCGCATCGTCATCCGAGGCCGTGAATGCGTCAACTTCGCTTCTAACGACTATCTCAACCTGGCGGCAGATCCGCGTCTCATTCGCGCGGCTTCCCGGGCGGCACGGCGCTATGGGTGTGGCGCCGGCGCTTCTCCGCTTGTCGTGGGCCATCTGCCGCCTCTGCGCGCCCTGGAACGGGCTTTAGCTCGCTGGGAGGAAACAGAAGCCGCGCTGGTTTTCAGCAGCGGCTTTGTTTCGAATTTGGCGGTCGTTAGCTCGCTGGCCGGCGCGGAAGACGTGATATTCAGCGATGCCCTTAATCATGCCAGCCTTATCGACGGTTGCCGGCTGTCCCGTGCCGCTGTGCAGGTTTACCGCCATGCGGACGTCAATCATCTTGAAGAGTTGCTGCGAAAGCACGGTGCCCAAAGTCGTCGGCGGCTGATTATTACGGACACCATATTCAGTATGGACGGCGATTTGGCGCCCCTGGCCGGTTTGCTCGACCTTGCACAGAAGTTCGATTGCCTTCTCGTAGTTGACGAAGCTCACGCCACTGGAGTGCTCGGTGAACACGGCCGCGGCCTGACCGAGTTGCTCCTTCAGCCAAAAAACAACGAACAACGAACAACGAACGACCAACGACGAACAAATCATAAAAATCGGCACCCTAAGCAAAGCCCTCGGCGCCCAGGGCGGATTCGTTTGCGGATCGCGCACCTTGATTGATTGGCTAGTCAACACGGCACGGCCTTACATCTTCTCGACGGCCCTGGCACCTACTGCCGCGGCCGCCGCGCGCCGGGCAGTCGCCCTTGTTCAAGAAGAACCGGAGCGGCGGCGTTATGTGCTGCACCTTGCTGACTTTCTGCGCGGGCAGCTAAAGGAGGCCGGTTTTGCCGATTCCGGTTCGCGCTGTCAAATCGTTCCTTTCGTTGTGGGAGACAGTAAAACCGCTCTCGCTTTTTCCGCGCATCTAGAAGAGCAAGGCATGCTGGTTCCGGCGATTCGACCGCCTTCCGTGCCTGTGGGTACGGCTCGCCTGCGCATCAGCCTGTCCGCCGGGCATAGCGAGCAAGATGTGATCTCCCTCGCTAAGGCGTTGATCGAGTTGCCCGCCCGTAAGCCGGTTTGATCGTCGCCTTGCACCTTGAAATCGACATTCGGTGCGATAATGGTAGGCGGAAGGAAGGAAATGCTCTCCACCAAGCCACTCACGAACATCGACCGTTGATTGCGATGCCTGATCTATCTGTTAGCCTGGGCCGCCTGCACCTTCGCAATCCGATTCTTGTCGCGTCGGGCACGTTCGGATACGCCCGTGAAATGGCGGAGATTGTGGATTTTTCGCATCTGGGCGGCATTATTCCTAAGACTGTGACGCGCCAGGCCCGCGCCGGCAACCCGCCGCCCCGGACTGTCGAAACGCCGTCTGGCATGCTTAATGCCATTGGCCTGGACAACGACGGCATCGATCATTTCCTGCAACATCATCTGCCTTACCTGCGCACACTGCCAACGGCGGTGATCGGGAATATCGCCGGCAAGAGCGAGGAGGAGTTCGTCGAGATGTCGGCCCTTTTGCCAAAAGACAGCGGGCTGGCGGGTATCGAGTTAAATCTATCCTGTCCCAATGTGGCGGGCGGGCTGGACTTTGCCACCGACCCGGCCCTGACGAAACGGATCGTCGAGCGCGTTCGCCAAGTCTGTCCGCTGCCGCTCGTAGCCAAGTTGACGCCCAATGTGACGGACATCGTACCGATCGCCCAAGCAGCCGCCGACGCCGGCGCGGACGCTGTCTCGCTGGTCAATACATTCGTCGGCATGGCTATCGACTGGCGAAAGAGACGGCCCATTCTCGGCAACGGCACGGGGGGATTGAGCGGGCCGGCTATAAAGCCTCTGGCGCTCCGGCTTGTCTGGCAAGTCGCTCGCCGCGTTCGTATTCCGGTCATTGGCATCGGCGGCATTGCGACAGTGAACGATGTGATGGAATTCCTAATCGCAGGGGCCAGCGCGGTGCAGCTAGGCACAGTAAACTTCTACGATCCTACAGCGTCGATGCGAATTGTCGGTGAGCTTCCCGAAGCGCTGGACCAATTGGGCGCTGCCTGCGTTACAGACATCGTTGGAACGCTGAAAACCGTCGCGTAGTTATTTCAAATGACGGGATTGCTTTTTCAAGCGGCACGCATCAATGACAGCGCTGGATGCTTGTCATCGCCCAGGAGCACGAGAGCCAAGCGTTCGAGCTCGTCTTTGAGGTGGGTGGTCTGCCGATTAGACAGCCTGAGATGAGACTGCAAACTTTGCACATCAGCTTCCCATTTAGCCGCGGCATCTACTGTCTTTAGTTTTCCGCATTCCCATTCCGTCATGCGGACGGAAAGATACGCTTCGCGCACCGCCAAGTCGTCCGCCTGAATTTCCAAATTCTTGGCAAGCCGGTTTTGATGGACTGCTTCATCACTAAGTAGACGGCGTTCACGAAGTAAGTTGCGTTCGCTAACGGCGAAAAGCTTCGCCCACTGGCGACGCAGATGCCTAATACGCTTCTCCGCTCGGGCCGCCTCGGGAGCTTGGCCGGCGATTTCTAGGCGATATTCCTCCAGAGCCAGAGCCTTTTCGGCCAAGCGGCGAGCCTGGCGCTCAAGCGTAGCGCTGCGGTCCGAGTTGGCCGCCAAGGTCGCACTGTAGTGGTCGCGCAGTTCGAAGAGGCGGGCCAGCTCGTTTTCAATCTGGTCTAATTCCTCCCGTCGGCGCTTCAGCCAGCGCCGACGCAGCTCTGTCAAGCGCGCCTGCCGAGCGGATATTTGAATCTCTTGACTGTGCATGTCAATCAAAAGCGCATCGCGGTCCTTCTCTAACTTGGCTTCGCTGGCGCAAACATAAGCCTTCTCAGCTTCGGCCTGATTTTCCGCCTGGCGCAGAGCTACTTCTCTGTACTGCAGGTTTCTGGCAAGATCTTCCAGGGCTGATTCGCGATCCGCGACTCGTTGTTCCCTCTGAACCAATTGGCCGGCGACTTTTCTCAATTCGGTTTCGATGTTCTGGTGTTCTGCGTGCCAGCTTTGCCAGACGTTCAGCAAACGGCCCATGTGCTCGAAAAGAATTAACCGTTGATCCGAAAGGACGGCTGCTGTTCGACCCAGTTCGATTAGCTGGTGCTTCGCTTCTACGCCCAAGAAGTCAGGTTCAACGGGCAGGCCATGAGTCGAGGGAGTAGGCTCGAAAGCCGGCTGTAGGACCGGTTCAGAAATGGCGCTTGCATTTTGCGTGTCAAGTAGCCGGCAGCGGTGGTTGCGCACACGATTTTCCAAGCCCGCAGCCTCTTTCGCCAAAGACGCTTGTTTCTCTTGCCAGCGGCGCTTCTGATCTACAAGCAGACGCTCTTTCCAGATTAGGGCTGCCTCCCGTTCATCAAGCGCTTTCGTCCGATTATCGAGGTCTGCAAGCTCGGAATTTCGCCGGTCTTCTTGTTGGCGCTGTAGCTGATGCAGCGTCGACCAGCCCTCAAGGAGTTCTCGTTTACTTAATTCGCCGGCCGTATTGAAAGCCAGCCGATCCCGGGCCAGCGCGTCTCTTTCCTTCCGTAGGCGGTTGGCTTCTATTTCTAGCGCGCTTCGCTGTTGTTGCAATTTGGTCTCAAGGGTGCGCAAGCGCGTTTGTTCGGCGGCAAAGTTTCTCTTCCAGCGCTTGTACAAGCGGCGGCGCAGAGTCTGCAACTGTCGCCGATCAGCTTGAGCTTGCCTTTCGGCGGCTTGGGCGGCTTGCCGTTCCTTGGCCAGTTGCGCTCGATCAGCTTTCTGCTGAAGTTTCCATGCTTGTTGTTCCTCAGTTAGGCGCTGCTGTTCAGACCGGATTCGATCCTGCTTATGGAGGAGTCTCTGGTCGCGCGCTTCGAAGTGAGCGGCCAGCTGCTCTTCCTGACGGATCAAAGCAGTGCGCTTTTGTTCTAATGCGCAATCTTCTTCAATCAGACCGGCTTGCTGGGCCGCAACAGCGGCAACCTGAATGCGCAGCGCCTGCCATTCTTCTTGAAGCGTTTGAGAATCGACGGGAGTCGGATTCGAAAGCGGAGCTTGTAAAGGACCGTCTCCCGGATCGGGGGAAGGAGAGGACGAGGTCGACATAGAAAAGTCCTTGAAGCTGCCGCTTCTGGGCCTTATCCCTTATCGACCAAGGCGAAATTGAAAGTTGAATGAAAGCTTTAGCGGCGAGCCTCGCGGAGCGCGTTTCATTCCGCTCGACCCGAGATTCGCCGCTAGACCTTGACCGGCGTTTTTTCGTACTAACCGGCAATAACCCGGTCAATCACTTTCGATAAAGCGCCTTCGGATTGCAGACCGACGACCTTTTCCTTGGGTTGCTCGCTGCCTTTAAAGAACAGGACCTGCGGGATGGCGTTAATCCCATAGCGAATGGCCACGTCTTGGCTGTCGTCGGTATTGAGTTTGCCGACTTTGATCTTGCCGACGTATTGTTCGGCCAGGCGATCGATGATGGGAGCCAATTGTCGACAGGGGCCGCACCAGGGCGCCCAGAAATCGACGAGCACGGGTTTGTCGCTTTTGACGACCTCTTGTTCCCAATTGGTTGTGGTTAGCTCCACGACATTCGCGCTTGCCATCTCTATCCCCTTTCGTCGTTGTCAAAGCCTTTTGCAATTAGGCGATTCTGGAAACCGCCGCTTCATGCCTATTATACGAATACCAAGTCAAGGACTAGCCTTTGTCGGGATAGGGTTGAACAGCCTTTTGACTGAACTTGACCACGCGCTTGGCACTCTCTAGGATCAGCTAGGCATTGGTTTCCGCCCATTGGCCCTGTCGTCTAGAGGCCTAGGACACGGCCCTTTCAAGGCCGCGACACGGGTTCGAATCCCGTCAGGGTCATTCAGCCATTTCCATCTTTTCCAACTCCAACGGCCAAATACGCGATAAAAAAGAGAGCTTTGGTTGGTAAAACTACCCCAAACGCGATAGGGGTGTTCGGACCAAGAAATAGTTAATGCAGCGCGGATGCCAGTGGTTATTTCCGGCAGGCGTTTGCGGTTGGAGCTACGTACTCGCGTCTAATCGGGGGTACGGGATCGTTGCAAGATTTAGAAAAGTACCCCACCGACTTGATGTCTGCCACAAAAGCGCTTAAAGGTCGTACCTCTGCGCGACCTTGGAACGGACGGACAAATGTGCATGAATAGACCGAACAATGGCATTCCCAAAGGATTGATTATGCTTTCCCAGGAAAAGATTGGGTCGCTTGTACAACAACGTTGCAGCCTAAAGAAGGCACTACCTTGGAAGTGGTCGCAGCAGTGGCGCAACGTGCTATTCATTCACTGGAAGGTTCCCCAGAACGAAGTGCTTTTCCACCTCCCTTCGGAATTGGAACTCGATACCTGGGATTCAGCGGCTTGGATTACGGCTGTAGCTTTCCGTCTAGATATCGGGCTTCGCGGACTGCCCAAGTTCATGTCGTTCTCGGACTTGCTTGAATTGAACTTGCGGACATACGTCCGGAGAAACGGTAAACCGGCCATTTATTTCCTGAGCATCCACGCCAACAGCAAGATTGCGGTTGCGCTGGCCCGCCGGTTCACGCCGCTTCCTTATGCTTTTGCGCCCATTACCTACCGCGATTCGCCTAAAGAAGCGCTCTTTGATTGCCCAAATCCCGCTACAACGGGGGAGAGGCCAATACTTCGAGTCGAGTTTACGCCTAAGGGAAGTTGTGAAGAAGTTGCCGCCCATTCGGTGGGTGCCTGGTTGCTTGAGCGCTACCGCGCGTACGTTTTGGACAAAGGCGGCCGTCTATATTCCTTGAGTGTCGAGCATCCGCGTTGGCAGGTAAAGGAAATCGTGTTGGAATCCATGGTAAGCGGATTAGGCGAGCGCTGGGGGCTCGACTTGGACCGTAAGCCGGACTGCTGGCATTTTTCATCGGGGACTGATGCTGTCCTCTGGCCCTTCGAGGCGATAGGGAGCCGAAACCCGTGCGCCGATAGTATGATAGTTGCCGCCAAATAGCGGGATGGTTAACGAAGGCGACGATATGTTCGGCCGTCGGTAAGCAATCAAGCATTTCGCAGACCATCGTTTTTCAGAGCGCCGGCCCCTTGTCTTCCGGCAACATGATGCGGCGAATCAGCTTGATCGGAATGCCGCCCTGCTTGACAAACTCGTTGTGAAAGGTTTCCAAGTTGAAATCTTTGCCCTTGGCCTTCCGGTAGTCCTCACGAAATTTGTAGATCTGCAATTTGCCAAGCGTGTAATAAAGGTAGGTTGGGTTGTACGCGCCGCGACGAGCCTCCTCGTACGCGGTGGCCGGCTCTTGATGCCCTTCCCTTTCAAAAAACTTGGCGCCTTCTTCGACGGTCATGCCCTCCGTATGCAGCTTGATGCCAACCACGTAGCGACAATCTCGGAGAAGCGCCTCGGATAGCTGCGCCAACTGGATCTTTAGATCGCCTTGGCCGTAGCCTTCTTCAACCATCATTTGTTCGGTGTAATGAGCCCATCCCTCTACATTTGTCCCACAGCCCGTGATCTTGCGTGTCTTGGTTGGATACTGCTTGGCATAAAGAAACTGAATGTAATGACCGGGAAAGGCCTCGTGGATGGTGATGATTTGCGTTACCGGCTTGTTGAATAGACGCAAATGCTCCTCCACATGCTTGGCGTCCCAATCCTTCTCCGGAGGCGTGACGTAGTAGAACGCTTCGGTAGCCATGGTCTCGAAGGGGCCTGGCGTGTCCATTGAGGCGAATCCGCCGTTTCGCGCGTAAGGAGGAGTCTCCAGGACCGTCGGGCGAACTTCTGAAGGCACCGTGACGATATGCTTATCGATCAGAAATTGCCGGCACTTTTCGATGGTCCGTTTGGTCGAAGGAATTAGGTCGTCCGCCGTAGGATGATCATCTGAGAGCGCTTTCATTACCTCGGCCGGCGTCTTCGTTGGGTCTATTTTCTTGGCGGTGGCGGCAAAGGCTTTCTGATCACGCTTGAGATTGGCTTCCCCAATAGCAAGGAGCTTGTCGAGGGGTATGTCGACCATTTCTTCGTAGAGCAGCTGCTTGGCAAAATTCTCTCTGCCGAGCGCATAGCTTCCTTTCGATCGGGGCAATAAATCTTTTTTCATCCAGGCGACAGCTTCGTCGAGCGATTTGACGACCTCGGCGTTGGCATCGTCAAATTCCTTGAGTAGATTGGCGTCCTTGCCGGCCGCTTCTTTGGCCCAAGCGCCTACCGTATCGCGATAAAAACCGATCGAGCCCTGTCCCACTCGGATTGCCAGGTCCGTGAATTCCCGCGGTGGATTTTCCGTGTTGGCCCGCATGGCCTCGTACATGGCCGGCGTGGCTTTCAGCCGAGCGACCACGGCGCGTAATCGTTCTGAGGCGGGGGCGAAGTTGCGTTTCATGAGACCGTCCACCGACCCGGCGGGAGTCATGATGTAATTGATGGGATTCTTTGTCCAATTGCGGACCGTCTCCAAGTCAAGCAACTCCGATTGCATCTGTCCGGCAAGTATTTCGGCGTCAATGGTCTCGCTGGATGGCAGCTTGCCTTTTCGAAGTTTCTCCAGTCGTTGCTGAAGTCCTTTCACTTCTTGGATTCGCTTGGCGACCGCCTTTGCGGAGTTATTTTCGAGTTTTCTATCGTATTGATGAAGGCCGACGCTAGTGCCGGTCGAAGGGTTCCACGCGAAATAGGCGTCGAAATACTCGTCAACAAAGTCCGCGAAGCCCGATTTTGTTTCCTTGGCAGGGGCAGCAATGGTTGCATTCACAGCGAACAGATAACCCAAAACAACTAGCACGAATACGTGGCGGCGCGACATCGACTTTCCCCCAAGGTTAAACCCGGCTGGGAATGGCAGGCGGGAGTTAAACGATACTTCGCTCGGGACATCTGGAGGAATGTTAAGTAAGAACGACGGCTCATGCCATCAATTTCTTAACTTTATTAAGCCGTTGCTTCGACTTAACATTGCGAACTTTGTCAAAGAGGGGCCGATGCGGGGAAAAAGTTTAGCCTGATCTGGGACATCCAGAGGCGCGGCCCAAGAGACAAGAATGGTGGAATTGGAGATAGACCAACCAAAGGAGATGACGCTCGTAGTCCTGTCGCCCTATCGGCCCGCGGGCATCGATTCACAAGCCTCTTATAATTTGCGCACGTTTCTGCTCGTATTCCTCGTCGCTGATGAGCGCATCCGCTTTCAGCTTTGCCAGTTCACGAAGTCGTCCTTCAACGTCTTCAGTCCCGCCAGTAGAATCTACATCAATCTGGTAAGCGGAAACCCCTCTCCGACTAAAGACGTTATAAGCATTGAATAGCACGATCGCCGCAGCCGCTGCCGTCCAGACGAGCCCAAAGGGCCCGAAGACAGGCACAATGACTGTGATCCCGAGAATGACAAAAAGGCCGCCTACAACCATGCCTAGGGCGGAGGCGGCTTTTCCCGGTTTCAGTCCAATGCGGTACATTGGATTTCTCGCTTCCGAACGGCAATTGAATGAGCGGTTTCAAAGCAAGAGGAGTGCAAGCGCCGTGCCAGTTTTGAATAAACGGCGATCTTCTGAGAGTAATGACGCACATCATTGAGCGCCCTAAATCGCAAGCCGGCATCCCCGCTTTGGCTACCGGCGACGCCGGCTTGCGAAACCGAAGCTAGGGCGCCCGTGGTCTATCGACTGGCGCGCCGCCGGGGCCGGGAAAGACGTCCATAGCTCCTATGGGCGCGGGGCCTCCGCCGTTTCCTGCATTGTTGCCGGCATTTCGCTGAGCGGGCAGCGCCAATACCAGCGTTCCTTCCTTGAGAACCCGCAAATGCAGGGGATCGACCGGCTCGCCGTACAGGGAGGCCATCGCCACCGTTTCTTTTTTCAGCAGCTTAGCTAGTTCACTTTCTTCTACCTTCTTGCCTTTGGTGTCCATGACGTGCACATCGGAAAGGTCATATCGGTGAATCTGGATCGTAGTGATATCGGCTGGCACTGGGCCGGGAGCGCCCGGTACGGCAGGACCGGCGACTCGACCGCCAATGGTCATCTTGACGACGAGCTTGCCGTTCTTGTCAATGCGAACGCGGACCTGCGCCAGCGCGGCGCCGACGGGCAAGTCAATGTCGTCGTCGTCTCCGGATTCCGCTTTGGCAGGAGCCTCCGGCGCTGGGGCTTTGGCGATGGCCTCTCCCAAGCGGGGATTGTCTGCGGATGCCTTTTCGAAATAGGCGCCCCAGCCGAGTGTCATAAGGCCGAGAGCCACGAGCAGACCTAAAGGGATCTTCAGTTTTGACAAAAGCATGGAAGTCATCACTCCTTTCGCCAACGCGGCCACCGGAGCGGAAGCCGCTATCGACACTGCATGACCGGCCGCGACGCGCGCCGCTGCCTGGACGGTCGAAATCACCAACGACGCCGGCACGGACGCCGACGCCACGTTGTCCACAAGGGCAGCCGCCATTGCACCGCTTGTCAGCGATAAGCCCCGCCGTATGAGCCTCTTGGCCAACATCGAACGCGCGGCAGCCAGGCGGCTTGAAAGCGTCCCTTCCGGTATGCCCAGTTGCCGGGCCGCTTCTTTTCGTGAAGCGCCTCCTAGATCGCACAAAAGGACAACTCCCCGGTACTTTTCAGGTAAACGGTTTAGCTCGCGGTCAAGGATGGGGACCAAGTCGCCGCTAACGACTTTATCGCTGTATGATTCCGTCACGGCTGCCTCCCGTTCTTTAAAGCGCCTCCGGACGGCCTGCGCTCGTGCTTTTACGGCAATTCGGTATGCGACGCCGTAAAGCCAACTGCCAACGGTGGGCTGGTCGCGTACAGCTCCTGCCTTGCACGCCAACACTAGGAACGTGGCCTGAAAAGCGTCTTCCGCGTCGTGAAACCCGCGCAGCACTCGGCGGCAGACGCCGAAAACCATGGGACCGTGCCGGCGCACCAAGGCCTCGAAGGCTGCCTCATCCCGGTCAGCGACGAATCGTTGCAGAAGTTCGGCGTCTGCCGGCCCTCCGCTACCTTGACGCAGCGCGGCACTCCGTATTTGCCGCAGGATTCGGCTCGGCGGAACGAGGGACATTAGGTTACGTTCTCCTACTGCATTGAAGGGCCTTGTGTAATAGTGCCCGCAATCGGGTCGGCGCGTCGGTTTTTTTATTCCCGGCTGCATGCCGCTTTTTTCTCATGCGACCCGCCAAAAAGGATTGATCTGGGAAAGCGGTTCTTGCTATAACGAAACTGACCAGTCAGTATTAGTATGCTTACGGGTTCGGACCCTCCTTTGGTCCCTCGGTCGCTCCTCACGAGAATCCCGGTGCGCACCAAGACGCCTTTACAAGCCGACAAGATTTTGGAAGCGGCCACCCGCCTTTTCGGCGCTCAGCGCTTCCATGAAGTCCGCATGGAAGATGTGGCCGCCGAGGCGGAAGTCGGCAAGGGAACCCTCTACCGTTACTTTAACGACAAAGAGGAGTTATATCTGGCCCTTCTTGTCCGGGCTTCGGAGCTGTTTATTCAGCGAATTGAGGACGTAGCGTCGGGCCAAAATTCACCCCGTGCCCGTCTTGAGAAGACTGTCGCCGCGATTATCGACGAATTCGACAACCAACCTCACCTCCTCGATCTTATTCAACGAGCCGAGGTTTTGCACGAAGCGGGCGTCGAGTTTCCCTGGCAAAAGACCCGCGAACGTTTGCCTAAATTGATCAAGGAGCTGCTGGCCGCGGGGGAAAAGCAGGGCGCTTTCGCCGTAGGCGATCAAGATCTAGCAATCCTTCTTCTCTTAGGCGGCATTCGGTCGGTGATACGCTTCGGCGAGAAACCCCGGCCCCCAGATATAGCCACGAGGATCGTGGATCACTTCCTTCACGGCGCCGACCCGACGCGGCCAGCCGGCAAAGTTGTCGATGAGCCGACCCGCCGCCGGTCCCATGTCACTGTTTGACCGGCGATAAACCTGAGCGAATTTAATAGCAAGGACCAATTGCCGCCTTGTGGCGGCCGAAATGAGCAATCGTTTTCCGTTTTTCATCCCCCTGCCACCTCTGGTGAAAAACGGCATCTAGGGTGGAAAAACGGAACCTAACGTCTTGCGTAACAAATTGACTCCGGACCGTTTCACGGAATCGGCTCAACTCTGCGTGGCCGCTCGGGGTGGCACATCGCGGGAGGAAAGCGGACGCGGCCAAATTTTCAAAATCTGTCCGCGTTCCCTTTTATTTTACCCCTTTGATTTTACGAGAGAGCCGCGTCCCGATCTTCTTCAAGGATGCGTGCCGCCCCGGTCCAGAAGGCCCACTCGATTAGGTCCTTGTCGCTCAGCCTTTAGCCCATCATGCCGAACTCCGTGATTGCCTGATCAACCGACATATGGCGACCAAGGTAGCCGACTTTTTCTTCCAGACCCTCGGCCCTGAGCAAATCACGCACATTCGCGCGGGTTTCCACAACCCGTAGTTGGATTCCTTGTTTCGCGAGATCGCTGTGCAATGCAGTAAGCATCGTGGCTCCGGCAACGTCAACGTAGGGCGAAGACGAGAGGTCGCACACCATAAGGCGTATCGACTCAGAAGACGCGAGCTTCGCCCCAACCCGACCGCGCACTTGATTGACATTGAAATAAAGCAGGGATGACTCCACGCGAAAGATAAGCACGCCTGGAATCTGCTCGTTTTCCGGATGTCGAGCCAAATCGGAATATCGGCGCGTGCCGGGAATGCGTCCGAGAAAGGCAACATGGGGGCTCGCTGCCGTGGCCAGCAAAAAGAGCAAGGAGATAACCATGGCCAGCAGCACTCCTTTAAGGATTCCCAGGAGGAGCACGCCGGCCAGTGCGACGATTGAGATGGCGAACTCGAATCGACTCACCCTCCATAGGTGCCTGAAGGCCGTTACATCAATTAATCCTCGCACAGCAACAAGAACAATGGCCGCTAGGACGACATTAGGCAGATTGTGCAAAAGACCGGTCAAAAACAACAAACAGATGGCAATCGTTGCCGAGGTGAAGACCAGGGCAAGCGGTGTCCGCGCACCGGACTTATCATTGACTGCCGATTGAGAAAGACCGCCGGCAATCGGAAAGCCGTGATAAAAGGCGGCGAGCAAGTTGGCTGCCCCCAATGCCAGCAATTCTTGCCGAGGCCGGATCTCATAGCCGTTCTTTGCCGCCAGGGTGCGGGCTGCCGATACACTTTCCACGTATCCCAAGAGAAAACATGCCGCCGCTAGAGGCAATACTCCGTCCACATCGCGAAACCGAAACGATGGCCGGGCAAAGGAGGGCAGACCGGAAGGAATTTCACCAACGATCGAAACGCCGTTTTGTTCGAGCCCGGCCAGCGAAACGGCAACAATAGATAATGCGACTACAAAGAGGGCCACCGGCCGGCCCGGAAAGAGTCGATCTCCCAGCACCAGCAGAGACAGAGCCACCAAACCGAAAACAAGCACGATTATATTTGTTTGGTCGAGTTGGGTGGCGAGGATCCATGCCCGTTCAAAGAAGTTGTCGCCGCCACCGGGCACACCAAAAAGTTTCGGCAGTTGCGTAAGCGAGATGGTTAGGGCCGCTCCGGCTTTGAAGCCCGTCAAAATCGTCTCGCTGATGAAGCTAACCAGCCCGCTCAATCGCAGTAACCAGGCTAACGCGCCGAGCACCGCCACAACCAGGGCAGCAAGAGCAGCAATGCCAGCCCAGCGTGCCGGATCGCCGTCCGCCATGCCGGCGACGGTCGTACCTACCAGCATGGCAATGGCCGACGTGGGACCGATGGCCAACTGACGCGAAGTGCCGAAGATCGCATAGCCGAGGCCTCCGACGAGATAACAATAGATGCCGTAATGCGGAGGCAACCCTGCAAGGGTTGCATAGGCCAGCGAGACGGGAATCGCATAGGCTGCCAACGTGATTCCCGCTATCCCGTCGTGAGGCAGCCAAGATCGTTCGTAACGGGGGAGCCAATCCAGCAGTGGTAGAACCGCAAAAAGACTACTGGCGTGTCTACTTTTCGCTCGCGGCGTGCTTGATGCATCCCGCTTCGGCGTGGGAATCATCTCTAACTTTCTTCCGCAGGCAGCAACCAACCTCGTTCCCAGTTCGCGACGTGGATGATGCCTATCGAATATTGTAAATGCGTTGTACGGCAGCGACGATTAGGCTGGTCGACCAGCCGAGCATCAGAACGCCGACGGCTGCCTCGATCGGGCCAAGTAGCCGCCACGAAGGTGGCAGCAGCACATCGCCGTAGCCGACCGTCGTATAACTCTTGAGGGAGAAATACAGCGCCGACTCAAAATCCGGCAATAAATCGGCTGCCGCAAACGCCGCCGCCCAGAGCGCCATTTCCACAAGATGCAAAGCCAGCAGCATGCCCACCAGGCGTGTGAGCGTCCACATGGGGCGTGGAAAAACCGGATTTTCCCCGCTTCGCTTCAAAATTCCCGTCGCCGGGATTACGACATGCACCGTTCCTAGCGCATGGACCACCACCGTCACACTGACAAGGCCGAGTGCCATGAGCAATTGCTGGATCATGAGCCGCCAAGTGGAAAGCGTCGCATACGGCTGCGCCGGCCTCAAGAAACAATAGGGAATACAGGTAAGGGGCGATTATAGCCCGTGCGGCTTCTAGCTCAAGCCAAACCACTTGACTGCCATTGCGCAGCTGAACCCTCTGGCCCAAGTGCTGACCCTGTCCTCCACACGTCAAGGTCAGTTTTTGGGGGGATGCCGGTGCCTGTTTACGCAGCGAAAGCGGGCCGGTTGCGGTTGGACATCGCCGGGGGAACTTTCGCTGACCGCTAACGCCTCTTCGGAGCTCCGGACGGTTGCGGGGCTGGGGACGATCGGGACTTCTCGGCCTCGGGTAACTCAAGCCTGTCGCCTGGAGCGTGACGCGTCGCCGCGCCCGCCGAATTGGCTATCTAGGAGATTGCCGCGA
>JBJMQT010000126.1:0-20151 GCA_045802525.1 Gemmataceae bacterium | reverse complement strand
CTCAGGGCGTGCCACCCAAAGAATTACTTTGTTTAATAAAGTAAACTCTTGCTATTAGCCGATCAGATGGTAGGATGCACTCCATGCAATTCGAAGCGTTACAGGTGTTTTGCGACATTGCTCGCTGCCGCAGTTTCTCGCAGGCGGCGGCGATGAATGACCTTTCTCAATCGGCGGCCAGTCAGATTGTTTTGCACTTGGAGAAGCGCCTGGGCGTTCAACTCGTCGATCGCTCCACGCGTCCTCTCCATCTGACTTCCTTGGGCAAGACCTATTACGAGGGCTGCAAAGACTTAATCGAACGCTACCAGGAATTGGAAGCGGGCATTGTCCAGGCCCAAGCCCGGCTGACCTCCACCGTGCAAGTGGCTGCCATTTACTCTGTCGGACTGGGCGACATGAACCAGTTCGTAGAGCGATTCATGGCCGAGCAGCCCAAGGCCGAGGTGCACATCGATTACTTGCATCCGGACCGCGTCTATGAGCGCGTGATTGACGGCACGGTGGATTTCGGCCTGGTGTCGTTTCCGCGAAAAATTCGGGAACTGACGACCCTGCCCTGGCGCGAGGAACTGATGGTCCTCGCCTGCGCCCCGACCCACTTTCTCGCTAAGCGAGCTTCGGTTAGCCCCGCGAACCTGGCCGGCCTGAAATACATCGGTTTCGAGAAGGGGCTGGTCATTCGCCGGAAGGTGGATCGCTTCCTCAAGGATATTGAAGCGCCAGTCCATGTTGTCCTGGAGTTCGACAACATCGAAAACATCAAGAAGGCGGTAGAAATAGACGCGGGGGTCGCCTTGTTGCCCGAGCCCACATTGCGCCGCGAAGTGGAAGCGGGCACGCTTGTCGCCTTGCCCCTTACGGGGCGTCAGCTTGTCCGGCCGCTGGGCATCATCAAGCATCGCCAGCACAAGTGGGGGGTGGCAGCCGGCCGGTTTGCCGCCCTTTTGCGAGAAGCCGAAACGGGCCAACCCGCGGGCAATGGCGCTCCGGAAAACGTGGGCAGCGTTTCGGTTAACCCGACTCGAAGCAACGGCACTGGAAGCGGCCGCCAGAATGCGGCTGCTGTCGCCAATACAAAAGCCTAGCGCAAGGAATCAGCCATGCTTCCTCCCAAGCAAGGTCTGTATGACCCCCTGTACGAACACGATTCCTGCGGCGTGGGTTTTGTCGTCGATGTCAAAGGGCGCAAGTCGCACAATATTATTAAAAGCGCGGTTCAGATTCTCTCCAATCTGGAACATCGGGGCGCGTGCGGCTGCGAAAAGAACACTGGCGATGGCGCGGGCATCCTGATCCAGACGCCGCACCGCTTCTTCGGGCAAGAATGCGCCAAGCTCCATTTCGATTTGCCGGGTCCCGGCGCTTACGCCGTGGGAACAGTTTTTCTACCTACCGATCCCTCTGACCGTCAACAGTGCCAGCGGCTGTTCGAACAAGTTGTAACGGACGAAGAGCAGACGGTCCTGGGCTGGCGCGACGTGCCGGTGGACAACTCGATGATTGGTCCGACCGCGCTCAGGTCACAACCGGTCATCCGACAGATCTTCATCGGCAACCGGCTTCACGAATCGGAACGGGCGTTGGACCCGCTGGCGTTCGAGCGCAAGCTCTACCTAATTCGGCGGCGCGTTGAGAATGCCGTGCGGGCTTCGGATCTCCAACAGCGCGGCATGTTCTATATTCCCAGCCTGTCTTTCAAGACGTTGATCTACAAGGGCATGCTCAACGCCGATCAGGTGGTTCCCTTTTTTCCCGATCTGCGCGACCCGGCCATGGAAACCGCCCTGGCCCTCGTTCATTCCCGCTTCAGCACCAACACCTTCCCGAATTGGGCGCGAGCGCACCCTTATCGCTACCTCGCTCACAACGGAGAAATCAATACGCTTCGCGGCAATATCAATTGGATGACCGCACGCGAGCAGATGTTCGAATCCGAGTTATTCGGTCCGGACATCAAAAAACTGTTGCCCATTATCGATCAGACCGGCAGCGATTCGAGCATGTTTGACAACGCCCTGGAATTCCTGGTCCTTTCCGGCCGCTCGTTGCCTCATGCGATCATGATGATGATTCCGGAGCCGTGGAGCGGCGATCGGGCCATGAGTCCGGCCAAAAGGGCGTTCTATGAATTCCATTCCTGCCTGATGGAGCCCTGGGACGGACCTGCGTCGATCGCCTTCACCGACGGCATTCGGATCGGCGCGGTCCTCGACCGCAATGGACTGAGGCCCTCACGCTATTACGTGACTAAGGACGATCTGGTCATCATGGCCTCGGAGGTCGGCGTCCTGGACATTCCGCCGGACCGCATCCTTCACAAAGGCCGGCTGCAGCCGGGCCGCATGTTTTTAGTGGATCTCGAAGAAGGCCGCATCATCGCCGACGAAGAACTCAAGGAAAAAATTGCCGGCGAAAAGCCGTACGCCGAGTGGCTCCGGGAAAGCCTCGTCTCCATCGACGATCTGCCGGATGGCCCGAGGGTCCATGAGCCGGACCACGAGACGGTGCTGCTGCGTCAACAAGCCTTTGGGTACACAACGGAAGACCTCCGCATTCTCATGGCGCCCATGGCGAAAGACGGCAATGAGGCGGTCGGTTCGATGGGCAACGACGCGTCTCTGGCGGTCCTCTCGGATCGACCGCAGTTGCTTTACAACTACTTCAAGCAATTATTCGCACAAGTCACCAACCCGCCCATCGACGCTATCCGCGAAGAAATCATCATGTCGATGGATACGACGGTGGGCCGGGAGTACAACCTCTTGGCGCCGTCGGCGCGCAATGCCCGGCTGATTCAGTTGCCTTCGCCGATTATGACCAACGACGAACTGGACAAGCTTCGCCAGCTTGAGGGAACGCGCCACCGCTTCAAATCGGTCACGCTGCCGATTGTGTACCCCGTCAAAGAAGGGGCGAGCGGGCTGGAAAAAGCGATGACGGCCCTATGTCGCCAAGCGAGCACGGCCATTGCCACCGGGCATGATTTCATCATTCTCTCTGACCGCGCTATCGACCGCGATCATGCTCCCATTCCCGCCCTGCTCGCCGTGGCGGGAGTGCATCACCATTTGATTCGCGAAGGAACGCGCACCAAGGCGGGCCTGATCTTGGAAAGCGGCGAACCTAGGGAAGTGCACCATTTCGCTTTGCTCATCGGCTACGGGGCGGCCGCCATCAATCCGTATTTGGCCTTCGAGACCGTTGACGATCTCATTCGCCAAGGCCAATTGGCGGGCATGGACCAGGATCATGCCGACAAGAACTACATCAAAGCGGTGAACAAGGGCCTTCTTAAAGTCATGACGAAGATGGGCATTTCCACGGCCCAGAGCTATTGCGGGGCTCAAATCTTTGAAGCGATCGGGCTTAACAAGGAGGTTGTCGATAAGTACTTCACCTGGACCGCCTCGCGCGTTTCCGGCGTCGGCCTCGACGTGATTGCCGCCGAAGCGCGCGAACGCCATGCACGAGCCTTTCCGGACCGCTCGGTCAACGGCCACCTGCTCGATGTGGGCGGCCACTATCAATATCGCAAGGAAGGCGAATATCATTTATTCAATCCCGAAACCGTCCACAAGCTGCAATACGCTTGCCGCAGCAACAACTACAAGGTCTTCAAGGAATACAGCGCGCTCGTCAACAACCGGGCCAAGAAGCTTTGCACGCTTCGCGGCCTTTTTGATTTGAAGCTGTCCGAAAAGCCCATTCCTCTGGAAGAAGTTGAGCCGGTTGAAGCGATCATGAAGCGGTTCAAATCCGGCGCTATGTCGTATGGATCGATCAGCCAGGAAGCTCATGAAACGCTCGCCATCGCCATGAACCGCATCGGCGGCAAGAGCAATACCGGCGAAGGGGGTGAAGATCCGGCGCGCTATACGCTTGATTCCAACGGCGACTCGCGCAACAGCGCCATCAAACAGGTGGCCTCCGCGCGGTTTGGCGTCACCAGCAACTATCTCGTGCAAGCCAAAGAACTCCAAATCAAGATGGCTCAGGGCGCCAAGCCCGGCGAAGGCGGCCAGCTTCCCGGCGCTAAAGTCTATCCCTGGATTGCCAAGGTGCGTCATTCGACGCCCGGCGTCGGCCTGATTTCGCCGCCACCGCATCACGATATCTACTCCATCGAAGACTTGGCTGAACTTATCCACGATCTCAAGAACGCCAATCACCACGCCCGCATTAGCGTCAAGCTCGTGGCCGAAGTCGGCGTCGGCACCATCGCGGCCGGAGTCTCCAAAGCCCACGCCGATGTCGTGCTTATCAGCGGCCACGACGGCGGCACGGGCGCCTCGCCGCTCACGAGCATCAAACACGCGGGCGCTCCTTGGGAGCTTGGACTTGCGGAAACGCACCAAACTCTTGTTCTCAACGACTTGCGCAGCCGCATCGCTGTCGAGGTGGACGGCCAATTGAAGACCGGCCGTGACGTCGTTATCGGCGCCTTATTGGGCGGTGAGGAATTCGGGTTCGCGACGGGGCCGCTCGTGGCCCTGGGTTGCATCATGATGCGCGTCTGCCATCTCAATACCTGCCCGGTGGGCGTCGCGACGCAGGATCCGGTGCTCCGCAAGAAGTTTGCCGGCCAGCCGGAGCATGTGGTCAACTTCATGCGCTTTATTGCCGAGGAAGTCCGCGAAATCATGGCTCAGCTCGGATTCCGCACCGTCAACGAAATGATAGGTCATAGCGAAAGGCTGGAAATGGCCGGCGCCCTAGACCATTACAAAGCCAAAGGCCTGGATCTCTCGCCCATTCTCTACCAGCCCAAGGTTTCCGAATCGGTGGGCCGCTATTGCTCCATCCCGCAGGATCACGGGCTGGATAGGGCGCTGGACAACACGACGCTCTTGCCCCTGTGCCAACCGGCTATCGACAAAGGCACTCCCGTTTCTGCGAAATTGCCCATACGCAACGTGAATCGAGTTGTCGGCACGATTGTCGGCAGCGAAGTCACGCGCCGCTATGGCCCGGCCGGGTTGCCCGACAATACCATTCGCCTCCATTTTCAAGGCTCGGCCGGCCAAAGCTTCGGGGCTTTTCTCCCCAGAGGCATGACCCTGACTCTTGAAGGAGATGCCAACGATTATGTGGGCAAAGGCTTATCCGGCGGCAAGATCATTGTTTATCCGCCGGAAGGATCGACTTTTGTGCCTTCGGAAAATGTCATCATCGGCAATGTCGCCTTTTATGGCGCCACCGCCGGCGAGGCTTATATTCGTGGCATGGCGGGCGAACGCTTTTGCGTTCGCAACAGCGGCCTTAATGCCGTCGTCCTATCGGTTGGCGATCACGGCTGCGAGTACATGACCGGCGGCCGCGTCGTCGTGCTTGGTCCGACGGGCCGCAATTTCGCGGCCGGCATGTCGGGCGGCATCGCTTACGTGCTCGACGACGCGGGCGATTTCGCCGCCAAGTGCAATAAGGAAATGGTCCAGCTCTTTCCACTCGACGACCCGGAAGAAATTGAGGTCGTCCGGCAATTTATTCACAACCACGCCGAGTACACGAAGAGCGATCGCTCGTGGAAAGTGCTGGCCCTCTGGGAGGAAATGCAGCCCAAGTTCCTCAAGGTTTATCCCAACGACTACCGCCGCGTCATCGAAACGCAAAAGCGCTTCAAGGCGTCCGGGCTGTCCGAAGAAGAAGCAATTATGGCCGCCTTCGAAGAAAACGCCCATGACCTGGCCCGCGTGGGCGGTAGGTAGAGGGGCCATGATGATGGCATTGCCGCCACTCAAGCTCTTGCATTCGGATGATTCATTAAGCAGGGCAAAAATGCAGAAATATAGTAAGGCTTCGACTCAAGAGTTAATTGATTCGCTTGTTCCTGGCAAGCAAGGGTCATTAAAAGTCAGGCCCGATGGGACTATGGTTGATGGCCATCATCGAATTAAGGTTTTGAAAGCCAGGAGGAGTGGACGTGGAGTTGTTACCCCGAGAAACCATTGCCAAGGACTAAGAGGTCGGGCCATGCGCACACCAATTTATTGGATTGAAGGTCCGTGGCGTGGCCGCCTGGGAATTGTGCCGCGGCCGAGAGGCGGCGACTGGTTGAAGGACGAGGTTAGGACTGGCGGAAAGCCGGCATTGACATCGTTGTATCAGCTTTAACTGAGGAGGAAATCGAGACCTTTGATCTTAGTGCTGAAGCAACAGTAACCCAAGCGAATGGCATTCGCTATTTGCCGTTCCCTATACCTGATCGCGAAGCGCCGACCTTATTTAAGGTGGCCGGGCAGTTCATTCATGAGTTGGAAGCCAAACTGACCAGCGGCCAAAATGTCGCCATCCATTGTCGGCAGAGCATTGGCCGGGCTTCACTTTTGGCTGCAGGGTTATTAGTAGCGAGCGGCACGGACGCCACAGCAGCTTTTAAGCGTATCGAGCGAGCTCGTGGCTGTCCGGTGCCGGAAACTGTGGAACAACGCGAATGGGTCGCAAAGCTTGCCCGCGACATTATGAAACCGACCGAAGCCTCCTAGAGTTCCAAATGGGCGTCTTTTATATCGAATGCGAAGCCGTAAATCTCCGCCAGCCTGGAAGAGCAAGGACCGTACCCCAGGTATTGGTGGACACTGGGTCCGAATACACTTGGATTCCCGAATCCACGCTGAAACTGGTGCGCATCAAGGTTGTTAAGAAGGATCTAGTTTTTCAAATGGCCAATGGCCAGACCATCACGCGCTCTGTCGGGTACGCCCTTGTCAGGGCCGCTGGGTTCGAGACGGTCGATGAAGTGGTTTTTGGTCAACCTGGCGATCTGGCTCTCCTGGGAGCCAGGACCCTGGAGGGTTTCGGCGCCACCGTGGACGCTCGGAAAAAACGCCTCGTCGCAGCCGGGCCGCATCCGGCAGCCTCACAGCGCCTCACGCCCTTCGGAGTACTTCAGGGCGTGCCACCCACAAACTGACATGGCCTGTCATCCCTCAAGTTATTTCTGCGCGGGTCATTAGGTTAAGTCATGGAGGAAAACCGAAAAGGGTTA
Organism: Gemmataceae bacterium; assembly: GCA_045802525.1. Classification (GTDB taxonomy): domain Bacteria; phylum Planctomycetota; class Planctomycetia; order Gemmatales; family Gemmataceae; genus JBJMQT01. The sequence goes on along the minus strand of JBJMQT010000126.1, from coordinate 13,163 downwards.
TCTCATGGGCAAGCCAACCGGATTCCTGGAATACCCTCGCGAGTTGCCGCTGGTGCGGTCGCCCGCCGAGCGCGTCCATAGTTGGCTTGAGTTTCATGATCACAGCGACGATGCCATGCTCCGCAAGCAAGGCGCACGCTGCATGGATTGCGGCATTCCGTTTTGCCATACGGGAACTTTGATCGAAGGCATGGCGTCCGGATGCCCGATTAACAACCTCATCCCGGAATGGAATGATCTGGTCTATCGCGGACTCTGGCGCGATGCACTCGATCGGCTGCATAAGACCAACAATTTTCCCGAGTTTACCGGCCGTGTCTGCCCGGCGCCCTGTGAAGGATCATGCGTGCTGGGGATCAACGATCCACCGGTTACAATTAAGAACATCGAATGTGCCATTGTCGATAAGGGGTTCGAAGAAGGTTGGGTAGTGCCTGAACCCCCAAGCAAACGGACAGGCAAGCGGGTCGGCGTAGTCGGCTCCGGGCCTTCGGGACTAGCTGCGGCCGCCCAGCTCAATCGGGCCGGCCATTGGGTCACGGTCTTTGAGCGCGCCGATCGCATCGGCGGCCTGCTCATGTATGGCATACCCAACATGAAGCTGGACAAGCGCCTTGTGCAGCGCCGAGTCGAGGTCATGGCCGCCGAGGGGGTTCGTTTCGTTACGCATTGCGAAGTGGGCAAGGACTATCCTGCGGACAAGCTTCTTCAGGAGTTTAATGCCGTGGTTCTTTGCGGCGGCGCGACCCAGGCTCGCGATCTGCCGATTGATGGACGCCAGTTGGGCGGGATTCATTTCGCCATGGAGTTTCTCCACGCCAACACCAAAAGCCTTTTGGACAGTCAGCACGAAGACGGCAAGTTTATCTCGGCAAAGGACAAAGACGTTATCGTCATCGGCGGCGGCGATACGGGCACCGACTGCGTGGGCACGTCGCTGCGGCATGGGTGCAAGAGTCTGGTCCAGTTTGAAATCTTGCCCAAGCCGCCGCTGGAGCGCGCTCCGGACAATCCCTGGCCGCAGTGGCCCAAGGTCTACAAGATGGACTACGGCCAAGAAGAAGCGGCAGCCCTGTTCGGCGACGATCCGCGCGAATACTTGATTAACACCAAGAGGTTTGTCGGCGACGCCAGCGGTCATGTCAAGGAACTGCACACCGTCCGTGTCGAATGGGTCAAAGACAACGGCCGACTCATGCCCAAGGAGATTAGCGGCTCCGAGCGCATATTCCCCGCTCAGCTTGTGCTCTTGGCCATGGGCTTTTTGGGTCCGGAAAACCAGTTGCTGGACAAATTAGGCGTGGAAAAAGATCCGCGCTCCAACGCCAAGGCCGAGCATGGCAAGTTCTCAACCAGCGTGCCCGGCGTTTTTGCGGCCGGCGATATGCGCCGGGGACAGAGCCTCGTCGTATGGGCCATCAATGAAGGACGAGGCGCGGCTCGGGAATGCGATCGTTATTTGATGGGTGAAACCGTTCTTCCGTGACTTTCGGACCTGCTTCAATCCTACCAAGCCAACTAGCCGGGAAACGAGGCCTTTCTCAAACATTTTCGTAAGGCATTCCGGCTATATTCTGTACGGCCTCCGCGATCTCCTCAGCTTGGTCGCCATCCAATCCCTGGTAGAGATTGTAAGCCTTGTAACCATGATCCTGGGTCAAGGCGACAAAGTGAATCTCCTTGTACAACGTTAAATACGCCCAGGTCATGGAAGGCAGTAGACCCATTGCCAGGGATACAAAGAAAACAACCCAAGTAAAAATGCTGCTCTCCGAACTGAATATCCAGGAGAAGGCGGGCACGACGCCGGTCGCCAAGAACACTAAGAAAAACAGCCAGTTCGTCATGCCGCCATCGAACTGTTTGCCCGTTGCCACTCCAACGTATTTTGTAAGGTCAATAGTTTCGGTTTCCCTTTGCCAGAAACAGGCCCGCCAAGTCTTCGTCAAGATAATGCGGCCTCTTTTGTTACGGCTGAGGTTGAGCCGGGGATAGGTGCCCAGCAGAAATACCAGCATGGGGGTTGTAACCAACCAATTGGCAAGGAAGGTCCCAAGTGCGCCGCCCGCCAGCGAAACGGCGGCGACGAATAAACCGAAAACTTGGGCGAGCACGAAGAGCTTTTTTCGTTTACGGTAAGTAAAACCCGACTCCCATTCCAATTGGACCGGTTCATACGTGGGGTCGGGCTTTCGCTCCTCTTCCCAGGTGTGGCTGCACCAAGAGCATGATGTCGCTGTCTTGGGAACTTCCTCCCCGCATTGGGGACACGCCGCGCCCAGCCGCTCCGCCAACCGGTAAGGAGAGCCGTCATCCGGGTCGTCTTCTAGCGGTTTCTTTTTCGCCGCTCCAGCGGCGGTGGCTGCCACGGGTTTTTCCCTGGCGAAGCCGGCTTTCTTGTCGGCTAGGCCTTGGCAGCCACCGCATATACGTTCGGGTGTGCCGGCCGCCTCGTTGGGCCTAAGCTTTGTTCCGCATGTCGAGCAAGTGACAGCCGGCTTTTCCGTGAATAGGATGTCGTCAATCCACGCATTGGCCGGAACACTTGGCGGGGAGGCCGCCTTCTGGCCGGCCTTGGCAGCGGTATTCCTCTTATCGGCCTGGGGCACATCGCAGTACACGCCGCAGTCGGGGCAACGGATTTTGCGGCGCAAGTAATCGTCGCTCAACGAAACTGTATGACCGCAACCCGGACAGATGACGGCAAACGCCATTTTTTCTCCAACAAAGTTTACTGACCTAGATAAAGCGATTCTCATCTTCCATTGTGCTTAAAATGGAAAGAGATGTCGATTGCTTGTTTGTTACGCACAACGGCTCATGAATAACGACGCAGAGCTGCCTGTGATCTTCCGTCTGGCGCCGACGCGCCCGCTGCCGGCCTACGCATTCGTACCCGGGCGTTTCCCGCATCCAGTGAGCGATCCCCTAGGGCACAGTTACAAGCGGACCCGGGAAACCATTGATTTGCCGCAGCCGCAAGACTGGTCAAATTGTGAGGCGTATCTTTACGGCATTGATTTATTTAATCACGGTTATTACTGGGAAGCTCATGAAACTTGGGAGGACCTTTGGTTTGCCTGTGGCCGTACGGGCGCAATGGCCGATTTCATCAAAGGGCTGATTCAACTCGCCGTGGCCGGCGTGAAAGTGCGCGAAGGAATTTCCGAGGGTGTCCGGCGTCACGCGGAGCGAGCGGGGGAATTATTCGAACAGACCGTTTCACGGCTCGGCGGCAAGAGTCCGCATTACATGGGTCTGGAGTTGAATCAACTCTTGTCGTTTTCGCGCGAGATCGCGGCGAATGCCGCAGTCATCAAGGCACATCCGACCAAGGCAGTCGAAATCGTCTTCGGGAAGACCTTACGACCCCGCTAATTGATCGAATGGAATAATCGTCACAATCCTCAGATTAGTTGGAAACGCAATCTGCTTTGAGCGGAATTGTCGATCTACCGCGTTCTCTTGCCTCCTATAAAGTCCAAAAAGAATACGATTTTCCCTTAGCCCCTCTCTGAATCGCCCGTATTCATTTCGGCCCGGAAATTCACGGGGTTATTCGCCCCTTGCCTGAAAAAAGGCGAGCTATACTGGCTTGGGCATTGTTTCAAATTGTCTGGGGCTGGCTGCGCCGGCGATTGGGCAAGTCGTCATGATGCAATACGATCCGGCTGAGTTGGCCAGGGCTCTCTTCGAAGAATCCGGCGATGCGCTTTTCCTGCTCCATCCCGATACGGGGCAGATCCTGGACGTCAATCCTGTCGCCCTTCAGTTGAGTGAATACTCGCGCGAACAGCTCTTGGCCATGCAGGTGACTTACTTATTCCGCTCAGAAGGCCAAGGCGGCCTCAACCAACTTAAGCAAGCCACTCGCAAGTCCGGCATTTTCCACTCTCAAGAAGGTTACCTTCTGCGCACCCAGCGCGACGGGCACTGGATACCCGTTAACCTGACGATTGCTCGTCTGCATATTAAACCCACGCCGCTCGGCTTGATCACGGCTCGTGATCTGCGTGAGCAACGTCAGGCCCACGACCATCTCAAGGTCTTAGAAGATCGCCTCGGCGCTGTTCTGGAAAACTGCCCGGTTTTGCTCCTGGCTACGGACCTGCAAGGCGTCATTACGCTGGCCCAAGGCACGGCATTAAATTCATTGGGTTGGCAACCTGCCAGATTAGTGGGGCGCTCGGCCTTCGAATTTTATAAGAGCGCCCCAGCTATTTTGGCAGGCATCCAGAGGGCTTTTGCCGGCGAGTCTCCTAGCGCGACGGGAGAGGTCATTGGCCGAGACAAGCGCCGTCTCGTCTTAGAAGCCCACTTGACGCCGCTTCGCCAGCCGCATGGTCAAATAACCGGCATGATATGCATCGCCACGGACGTCACCAAACGCTGGGAAGCGGAAATCGAACTTCATCGCGCCAAGGAAGCCGCTGAAATTGCCAACAAGGCCAAAACGGAGTTCTTGGCTAATATGAGCCACGAGATCCGCACGCCGATGAACGGCATCCTGGGCATGACGGAGTTGGCCCTTGATACGAGCCTCAGCGTTGAGCAAAAAGAATATCTGCAATTGGTCAAAATGTCGGCCAATTCACTCCTTCTGGTCATCAACGATATTCTTGACTTCTCCAAAGTGGAAGCCGGCAAAGTCGAGCTGCGAACCGTCGATTTCCAGGTCCGAGACACCGTGCGCGATGTCATCCGCATCCTTGAATTTAAGGCGCTCGAGAAGGGGCTGGAACTCATTAGCCGTTTCGCTCTACAGGTTCCCGAGATCCTCGTGGGCGATCCGATCCGGCTAAGGCAAGTCCTGCTCAATCTGGTCGGCAACGCGATTAAGTTTACGCCGCACGGCGAAATCGTGGTCGAGGTGGAAACTCACTGCCAAGAGCGGGACGACTATTGGATGCATGTGATGGTCCGCGACACCGGCATCGGCATTCCACCCGATAAACTGGGCTTGATTTTCGATCCGTTTGTGCAAGTGGACGGCTCAACGACGCGCGAGTATGGCGGCACGGGCCTGGGCCTGGCGATCTCCAGCCGACTGGTCAACCTCATGGGTGGAAAACTGTGGGTGGAAAGCGCGGTCGGCCAGGGAAGCACCTTTCACTTTACCGCTCGCTTCCAGCTCTCTGGCATGGAAGAGGCCCTGAAGGACCTAGATAGCAAGCCCCTGCCTCCAGTCGTTCCTCTGGTGGCCCCTCGGAATCCCGAACACTTGCGCATTTTGGTGGCCGAGGACAACCTCATCAATCAAAGGCTCACCGTCCGGTTCTTGGAGAAGAGGAACCACTTTGTCCGGGTGGTCGCCAACGGGGCCGAAGCGCTGGCTGCCGTCCGCGAGGAGCCGTTTGATTTGATTTTGATGGATGTGCAGATGCCGGTGATGAATGGCTTCGATGCCACGGCGGCCATCCGGGCCGGAGAAAAGCAGAGCGGGGCCCGTTTGCCCATCATTGCTCTGACGGCCCATGCCATGAAAGGCGATCGCGAGCGCTGCCTGCAAGCGGACATGGATGGTTACATCTCCAAGCCGATCCAATTTCAGGAACTCTGGCAGGCGATCGATTCCGTTCTTTCGCTTACCACGACGCCGCTTCCCGATCCGGGAAGGCAAATCGATAAGCAGGCTCTGTCCGCTCAGTAAGGCAAGGCTTTGTGCCGCGCTTCGAGCTTAGTTAATTCTTCCTTGACCGCCACGCCGCTCGTCTCCTTTTGCCGCATTTGCTCGGCCAGCGCCACGATCCGTTTGGCGGCTTCTTCGCACGGCACGCCGCCGCCGTGGATGTTCGAGATGAGGTTCCGCTGGGCGTCCGTGTGGCCTCTTTGAGGGCGGTAGGCCATGTATGCGGACATACTCTCCGCGGTACCCAGGCCTGGCCGTTCACCGATGAGAAGAACCGCGACAACGGGTTTCAATAGCTCGCCGACTTCATTGAGGATCCCGACTCGGCAGTAGCGAATGCAAAAGGGTTGCCCGAAGCTCCAGCCTTTGCCGAGTGCCGCGTCGCGCAGCAGCGGGAGCAGGCTCGGCACTTGAATCTTGATCGCCGCCACGGAGAGGCCGTCGCCAATGATTACTTGAAAGTCCACCGCCGACGGACAACGTTCGGCAACCATTTTCTTGGCGTCGTCGTCCAGGCGGCGGCCCAGATCGGGCCGCATGAGGTATTGCTGTTTATCGACGGCCCGCGTCTTGACCAGAAACAGCCGCCACCGCTCGACAAAGTCCCTTTGGAAACTTTGATCCAGGTCCAGTTCCGCCTGTACGGCATCGACAGCAGCGGCATGGTCGCGGCGCAGGTCCAGTTGCGTTGTCGTTGGGTATCCCGGGCCAGCGCGGCCAACGAGGATCCGCGCCGGTGTCCGGGCGCGGATCACTTCAATCAGGGATTGGACCTCGGCATTGGAGGACAACGGTTGTTGCTGGGTCATTTTGATTCGTTTCATAACATTCATAACACACACCTAGCTGTTTTGACGTAACTACTTGGCATTAAACATGTAGACGAATGTTACGAAATGCCGTAGCCGGACCTGTGTTACGAAACAAAGCACGTTTCTATGTTGATCAACATAGCGTTGTTTCACGATTGCTTCTAACGGCTGGCCTTCGTCCAATTAGCTCACTAAGTCCTTCAAGTTCTCCAACAGCAGTTCTTTAGCTTTACTCTCCCCTGACAGACGGGACGAGTCCTGGGCAATGCCTTTTTGTTCCAACCAGGCCGCAAACTCCGGCGCGGGTTTCAAGCCGAATAACCGTCGGATTCCGGCCGCATCGTGGTAGCTGGTGGACTGGTAATTCAGCATCACGTCGTCGGCACAGGGCACGCCCATGAAATAGTTACAGCCGGCTGCGGCCAGAAGCAGCATCAGGTTGTCGGCCGAGTTCTGATCGGCCGCCGCGTGGTTGGTATAGCAAACGTCGCAGCCCATCGGCAGGCCCAGCAGCTTGCCCATGAAATGATCTTCGAGCCCCGCGCGAATTATCTGCCTTTCGTCAAAGAGATATTCCGGCCCAATGAAGCCGACGACGCTGTTGACCAGGAACGGATCGAGCGTCCGGGCCACGCCGTAGGCCCGTGCTTCCAGCGTCAACTGGTCGATGCCCTGATGCGCTTCGGCCGATAGGGCGCTCCCCTGGCCGGTCTCGAAATACATCACCTGATCGCCAACCCATCGCGTTTCGCGCCCGCGATGGTGTTCGAGCACACGCTCACGACCTTCCTTGAGTTGGGCCAGTGATACTCCGAAACTGGCGTTGGCCGCTTGCGTCCCAGCGACGGATTGAAAAAGCAAGTCAATCGCCGAGCCTCGTTCCAGGCAGGCGAGCTGGGTCGTAATATGGGCCAAAACGCAGGCCTGCGTCGGCGCCTGGCTGACCTTGATCAGTCGCTGGAGCGCATTGAGAATGGCGGCAACCGTGTCGACCGATTCGGTCGCCGGGTTGACGCCGATGACGGCGTCGCCACAACCAAAGAGCAAGCCGTCAATGGCCGCCAGCAGGATGCCGCCCAGGTCGTCGGCCGGGTGATTGGGCTGCACGCGGATACCCAGGACGCCGCGCTGGCCCATCGTGTTTCGGCAACGCGTCACGTTGCGAATCTTGCTCGCGACCAGGACCAGGTCCTTGTTGCTCATGAGCTTGGCGACAGCGGCGGCGATTTCCGGCGTAATGGCCCGGTGCAGCCGGCGCAGTTCTTCTTCGCCCGTCTCGTCGACGAGCAGGTATTCACGGAATTCGCCAACGGTTTGGCTGCGAAGGGTGTTAAAGGTAGAGCGGTCGTGCGTTTCAGTTATGAGACGTGAAACCTCATCATTGTCGGGATCAAGTAGCGGCTGGTCGACTATCTCACTAAGGCAAACATCCGCGAGGGCGAGTTTGGCGGCAATTCGCTCACGCTCGGTCATAGCCGCGATCCCGGCCAACTGATCGCCGGACTTCACCTCGTTCGCCTTGGCGAATACCTCGCGCAAGTCCGCAAAGGTAAACCGCTCGTCTCGGATGCTGGCATGGTAGGACATGTGATCGAGTATAGGGGATGGAGGATCGAGAATCGAGGATGGAGGATCGAGGATCGAGGATCGAGGATGGAGGATCGAAACGTCCTCGTGCCCAAGCTCTGCTTGGGCACGCACTGCCGCGAAGCTCTGCTTCGCCTCCGAACCAAGACGCCGCCTTTTTTCCATCCTCCATCCTCCATCCTCCATCCTCGAGGTTTTAAAGGTAACTTCCTCACCGCTCGGTTCGACTAGGTAGCTGGATAGGCGCTAATCCACGAGCAGATAGGAGAGCCGACTCGTGACCCACTGGGAACGGATCGTGCACGACCATGGCCCAATGGTCTTCGGGACCGCCTGGCGCATCCTCGGCCACGCCGGCGATGCGGAGGACGTTGTGCAGGATGTTTTTCTGGAAGTGCACCGGCTGTGGACGCAGCGGCCGGTCAGGCACTGGGGCGGTCTCTTGCGCCGCTTGACCACATGCCGGGCGGTTGACCGCCTGCGGGCCCGCAAGAGCAACGTCTGCCTCAACGGCCTATCGATCACGAGTTCGGCGGACGGCCCCGAAGAGACCGCCATTGCCAACGAATTAGCGGAGCGGCTGCGGAAAGCCATTGCCCGCCTGCCCGAGCGCGAAGGCGCCGTCTTCTGCATGCGGTTCTTAGAGGACCTGCCCTACGAGCAGATCGCCGAGTCGATGGGCATCACGCGCGGAGCGGTGGCGACCGCCCTGCACAAGGCAAGGGCGAAATTAGAGGCGGCGCTCATTTCAAACGAAGAAAAGGCCACCACCGGCGAGCGGGGGGCGTTAGCTCCCTGATAACAGGCGACCAAGCAGCAATCACGGGGCTTACATCCCCCGCTTGCCAAGCGAATTCACCAATTAACGGGGAGAACGAAACGTGAACCCGCTATTTCGAGATAAGAACAATCACGCGGACGACGGCGACCTTCAGGGGACCCTGCGCCAAGCGGTGGACAAGATCAAAGCGCAGCCGCTGCCGGCGGACGCCCAGGAGCGCAGCTTGGAGCGGGCCAAAGCTCTGACATCGCTTGCGGTTCCGTCTTATCGCGGACGCCGGCGAAGTGTCCTGGCGCTGGCCGCGATTGCCGCGGCATTGTTGTTCGGCATGCTTTTGCTGCCGAACCTGGGGCAAAAAGATTCGCAACGACATTTGATGGCCGTCGATTCGACGGCAAGCATGTTAGAAGGCGATGAGGATAAATCTAAGAGTGAACTTGGGGACCGAGGGACGAGCCTTGAAGGGTATGCCGAACAAAGCATTCGTTTTAAGGCAACTCGCCAGGGCGATTCAAATGGCGGAAAAGACGCTGCAGCCGGGGATGGGACTCCCAACGGTCCAATGGGGGATAGAGCAAATATCTCCGAGCCCAAGAATGAGTCAATTATACCGCCTGTCCGCAGTCGCAATTCCACGGTGCAGCCCAGTCATCCTTCGCCCGAACGATCTGGAGGTCTCGGCGGCGGATTGCCACGTGGCATGGGCGCAGTGGGCGGCGCTGGCCTAAACGGCGGCGGATTTGGACTAGGCGGAGGCTTAGCTGGTCTTGGCGGCGGTCAGCCGGGGCCAGGCGGTCCCGTCGGCTTCCCCGGCCAAGGGCGGGACGACGAAGCAGCGCCAGTCCGTGGCCAAAGCCGATCCGCGACCTCAAATGCTTCTGCTGATTATCGACCCAGCGATGCCAAACCCGCGATCGATCAGGATGAAAACAAATCGCGGCCTCATTACGGGTTTATCGACAAAGGCGAAAAGATTGGATTACCGACTTCACCTGTGACGGTCAAAAATAAAGACCGCAAGCAGAAAGCACAAAAAAACTCGGGCAACGAGGAAGATGCACTCAACTATATAGAAGCTGATAATCTCTATAAGAAGCTGACTGAGTCCGACAAAGGCAAAGAGGACAAGAAGGAAAACAAGGAAAGACCGGACGGCCAAAAACTTACCAAAAAGCCCCAGGTCTACCAACGCCGCAACAGCCGCCCCTCCTTCGCCCGCGTTTACGTCGGCGATCAGACCTCGCTGGAACTCGTCAGCCTGCAAGTGACCGTCACGGTCGAGGGGCCGCGGGCTCGAACCGTGGTCGATCATATCTTCCACAATCCACACAATCGCCAACTCGAAGGCACCTTTGAATATCCGTTGCCGGCGGGGGCGAGTCCGAGTTACTTCGCGATGTTCTTGGGCCAAACGCGCGACACCGTGCCGCCGCGCTTTAATCCCAAGGGCCAGCCGGAGAGCCTGCCGCGGCCAAGCCGCTTCGGGCCGGAATTCTTCGCCGCTCAGCCGGGCGAGTTGGTCAAGCAGGTCAGCGTCGCCGATTGGGGCATCTTGCAAGAAGCCCGCGTCGTCAACCGCGCCAAGGGGCTGGAAACCTATGAAGAAGTCGTCCGCGGCCGCATCGACCCGGCCCTGCTCGAATATGCCGGCGGCAACACGTTTAGCGGCCGGGTCTTCCCCATCCCCGCCAAGGGCTATAACCGCGTCTTGATCGCTTACGAGGAACTGCTGCCTTCTTCAGGGGACCAGGTTGTTTACCGCTATCCGCTGCCGGATTGCAAGCTCCAGGAGTTGGAGTTTCACCTGCAGGCGAGCCCTGCCGAGTGCAAAGAGCCGCGCTTCGAGCCCCAGGATGCCGGCCTCGAAAGGACCGACAGCCGGCTCGTTTACTCGCGCATCTGGCAAGGCGAAGGCCCTGGCGGCGACGTTGCCTTCGCGTTCACGCCGGCTCAGCGGCAGATTCAGGCCATCAGCGGCCGTCAAAATGAGAATAGCCCGCTCTACCTCTACGCCCGCATCAAGCCGGAGCTAAAAGTCGAAAAGGCCAAGCCGTTTGCCGACCGGGCGGTCTTCCTGCTGGATACGTCCCTCTCCGAGCATCCAGAGCGATTTGCCCTCAACGTGAAGCTGCTCAAAAAGGTTCTGGAGAGCGATGCCGATCTCAAACAGTTCAACATCCTGACGTTCAACGTCGGCTGCGCGTGGGTGGAGCCGAACGGTTGGCTCAATAACACCGCCGGCGGGCGCGAAACCGCCTTTTCGCGGCTCGACGGCCTCGTTCTCGAAGGCGCCACCGATTTCAATGCGGCACTGACGCACCTGGCCAAGCCGCCGGCCGGCGACGACAAAACGCCTGTCGACATCTTTGTCCTTTCTGACGGCCAAATCACCTGGGGCGAGCAGGAAGTCGGGCCGCTGGTCGCCCGCTTCGAGCAGCGCTGCCCGTTCCCGACCCGCTTCCACTGCTATCGCACCGGTCAGGGCGCCGATAACCTCGAACTTTACGAAGCCCTGACCCGGCGCGGCGGCGGGATCTTCAATTGCTTCACTCAGGCCGATCTCAAACAGGTAGCCGTGGGCCATCGCAGCCAGTGTCTGAAAGTCGACCGCGTTCGCTTTGCCGGGGCCGTCGAAGCCAGCGATGTGCTGGTCGCCGGTCGGCAGGCCGCCGTCTTTCCGGGCGGCGATCTGATCGTGGCCGCCAAGATGCCCAAGGCAGGCTCGACCAACCTCGTTGTCGAAGGAACCTTCCAGGGCGAAAAGTGGGTGCAGGAATATCCCATCGAGATTACCGGCTACAGCGACCTGGCGCCGCGCGGCTGGGGTGAAATTGCTGTGGCGTCGCTTTTGGCTTTGAACAACCCAAAGCTCGACGATTTGGTGACGGCTTACTGCCAGCAGTTCTCCATAGGCAGTCGTGTGGCATCCTTCCTCGTTTTGGAAAATGAAGCGGACTACAAGCGCTTCAATCTCGAAGACGAGCGCGGCAAGACCCACGCCGGCGATCTAGGCACGTTCCTCGACGAAGCGTGGCGAAACCTCGCTCAGGCGCTCTCCTCGCGGGCGGCGTTTGCCCGGTTCCTCGATCGCATCGAGACGCGCGTCAACCTCCAGCACGGACCTAACGGCGCCTACGTCGCCAAGTTGCTCGCCTTGCTCAAAGACGACGATTACGAGTTGCCCGTGACCGAAGTCGCAGGCAAGCTGCTTCACAAAGGTGAAGTGCCCGCCGCCTACTTGGCCAAGCGCGATGCCGATATCCGGGAGGCTGGCGCCTATCTCACCGAGGCGCGGCGGCGGTCGGACACGGGCGATGCGTCCGGCGCGGTGCGCGCCTTGTCGAGCATCATCGAGCTTTACCCGGCTCGCGGCGACGCCCTCCGGCTGGTCGGCTACCGGCTGCTCGATTCGAAACTGCCCGTCCCGGCCGCGAATCTGTTTCGTCAGGTGCAAGCGCAACGGCCGTTTGAGCCGCACAGCTACCGCGACCTGGCCCGCAGCCTCGAAGACAGCGGCCGCTACGGGCTAGCCGCTCTTCAGTATGAGATCGTGTTGGCGGGGACCTGGCACAACCGCTTCCATGATTCTCTGAAAATGGTCGTCCTCGAAGAGTACACGCACATGATGCGCGAGGCCATTGCCAAGAAGGCGGTCAGCCCGGACCTGGCCAACCACTTTGGCGACCGCCTGGAAAAGATCGATCCGGGTAAGATGCAGGCCGACCTGCGCGTCACGATTTCCTGGAATACCGACGCCACCGACGTCGATCTCTGGGTCATCGAACCCAATGGCGAGAAGTGCTTCTACAGTCATCGCAATACGAGAAGCGGCGGCGAACTGACCGAGGATCAAACGCAGGGCTATGGCCCGGAGCGCTATCAAATCAAGAACGCGCAAAAGGGCGCCTACCGAGTCCTCGTCCATTACTTCAGGCCGAACCCGAACCTCTTGGCGGGCGAAACGCACGTCAACGTGGTCATCACCCGCCACGCCGGCACACCCCAGGAAAAGATGGAACGCCGCACCGTGATCCTACGCCGGCAAAACGAGGAAGTAGAAGTGTGCCAGGTGGGGTTTTAGGCGGAGGAGCCGCGCCAATTACGCCGGAGGCGTTACAGCGATTAGCCGGTGGTTGAGCGCAGCGACACCACCGGAAAACGATTGCACAAAGCCAACGGTAGAGTCGGGAGGTGGCGCGGTGGTTTAGGGAAGCCATGCGTGTTGCCGGCCCTTTCGGTGATGCCGGTGCCAGAGTATCTGCCCATGCTCCGTTTCCACACCCCCGCTCATCGAACCGGACGTGCGGATTTCCCGCATCCGGCTCTCGGACAAGAGCTCATGCGTTCGCCCACG
>JBJMQT010000125.1:0-40551 GCA_045802525.1 Gemmataceae bacterium | reverse complement strand
TCTGCCCGAGACGCTGCTCCTTCGCGAACTGCGTTTCTTCACGCCGCAACGAGGTCATCGCACGCGCGTCATCACCTTGGTCACGACACTCCTGGACCCGATTGCTTACCCAGCCACGGCACTCGCGAAACTGTACCTGGGTCGTTGGCAAATCGAGGTCAACTTCCGGCACCTCAAGACGACGATGGGCCTGGAAGTGCTGCATTGCAAAACGGTCGCCGGTGTGCTTAAGGAAATGTACATGTTTGCCATCACGTACAATCTAGTTCGCCTGGTCATGCTGGAGGCCTCGCGCCGCCAAAAAGTGCCTCTCGACCGAATCGGCTTCATCGATGCCCTGCGTTGGTTACGCGATGCCAAAACCGATACACATTTGACTGCGCTGGTCGTCAATCCCGCACGCCCCGACCGCCTCGAGCCGCGCGTCCTGAAAAGACGCATGAAAGAATACGACTTGATGAAAAAACCACGCCAGGAATTGCGTAAGGCCTTGCTACGTAAGAAAGGTGCGGCTTAAGTTAATGGCATTCGGGTTATTCTCCTTTTTCATCTGGTTCGGTTCATCATCAAGTAGCTGGTTCATAATGTCTGTTCGACCGGATATCTTGTCCATAGCGGTGGGATTGGCCGCCGTACTAATCTACACCCGAGCAAGCAACGTCTCTTGCTCCCGCTGTTTTTTGGTCTCGCTTCTTTTTTTCCTGGCTTGGTTTGTCAAACAATCGACAATTGGCATGCTGGTTGGGACGTCGCTTCACCTGATCTTGTGTGACAGGCGGCCGAGTCGGATTGCTTCAATGCTAATTCCCTGCTTTTTGCTAATGATGGTTTGCTTATACGAAGGAGGCGACGCCTATCCCTTCAATATCTTAAAGGTGCCTTCTCTTTCCCGGATAAGTCTTTCATCGGGCGAGCCAAAAGTGCTTTTGCAATCCGTCCTTTCCAATGCATTCTTTTGGGCCTTTCCTTGTGTCATTGTGATCGGCGTACTTGCGAGAAGCTATGTGTTTCGTCGATCTATTAACTATCTAAATGGCGGGGTTCCTACACGAATCGCCGTAGATCTTATTCCTCCACTAATGTTTCCGGCGATGGTATCGGCAGGTTGGTGCATTGTTGGGCTGTTTCGACACGGCGCGGCAAAGAATACACTGCTCGAAGGCTATATTTGCCTGGCCACCTATTCCGTTGCACTTTTTATGCGAAATCGTCATCGGATTCCGGTATTGTTCGGAAGGAATGGTGTTACATCAGTCTTACTAGCAATTGCTTCGATGACGGTTTTCCCCACGGCTCAGTTAGCATTTCCGGACAAATTGGGTAATCTGACCATTTCCAGCGAAGAGCAGCATAATTCGGCAAAGGCGCTCGCTGCATTCGTGGACCGCCTACCCAAGCCCGCTTATATTGAGGACGGCATGCTTTCGGAGCCCTGGTATTCAACAAACGGCCAATACCCGGCCGTGGTCTTAGACATTGTCTTTTACTACGATGCCCGCGCCCATGGATGGATGGAAAACGGAGGCGTTGACGAGCTTATTGCCAAGCATTCCTTTCGATCTCTTTTGATAAGAGGAAGACCGGTATCCCGCGAAACTGCATTGAAATGCGGTTATCAGTTGGTGCCTTTTCCCGAGGGAATGGATTCTATGGGTCTGGAATTGCTGGAACTTAAGCCTACCATCCAAACTAACTAGCCCAATTACCGCGTCTCAGACAGTAGGCATTTACTCTTCCGTGAGATGCTCCGATGGGTGAGATGTACAAGAACTGTCAGAAGGATCAGTCCATCACGGAGGATGTCAGGATTTCAGGTCTTCGTCTAGGCCTGGTAACGATTTGCATTTTCCTTATCACCGCCTGTTTTCATTTCTATGGGCTCGATCAATGGCCGTGGGATCATGATGAAGTTCCATGTTTGATTGAATTGGGCTACTCCAAGATCCAGCTCAGCGGGGCCATTGGCGAGCAGGCGGTCAAGTCTCCACGGATTATGCCTGTATGGTACGAGTTGCAAGGTCTGGCATTGCGCGTCCTGCCGGCCAATGAATGGGGCACGCGCGTATTGCCGGCGTTTTGCGGCGTCCTTGCGGTTGTGGCGGCTTTTTGGGCAGTTGCCCGCTACTGGAGTTTGCTTCAGGCTTGCGCATTGGTCATCTTGCTTAACGGCAGCCAGTGTTACATCTGGCAATCGCAGCAGAATCGCTTTTACAGCATGGCCATTCTCTTTCAAATCTTGACCTGGATTGCGGTCATGATTCCCAAGGTGAGCCTTCTGTCGATCCTTCTTTGCATATTGTTTTCAATCTTGGGAGTCCTCTGCCATAGCCTTCTTGTGGTTGTTTTCGTGCTCGGGTTTGCCTCAGCTTGTGCCGCATTTTTGTGCGGGTTGACGCGTCGGTCCGTGGTGTATCACTGCGGCGCAACTGCCGCTGCCAGTGGATTGTTATACTTTCTTTATTTGAGACCCTTCTTGAAAGGTTGGGTCAGTGGAGGGACATACGGAACCAATGAGGTTGTCTCCTTCTTGGCCCAGATTGGCTTGCCGACCATTGCGCTCGCAATCTTGGGGTCCGGCGCCATCTTGTTCTCGTCCAAAACAAACAAAACGATGGCATGGTGGGCCATTTTGGCGGCGGCCGGACTTTCGTTTATCGCCGGATCACGATTTGCGATGGGCGCTTGGAATCCGAGATACTGCTTGCTGTTCATGCCGGCGGTTTTTGTTGTCGCCTCTTATGGCGTTGAGCAGGTCGCACGTTTGCTGACTCCCATGCCGTTCCGCATCGCCTGGTTGGGCTGTATTACGGTGTTGTTGCTGCCGAAGCTGGCGAGCCATTACCAGGACGGCTCACGTCACGATTTTCGCTCCGCGGCATCGGTGGTTGTCAATAGCACAAAAGAAGGCCAAAACGTAGTTTCCAATTGGCCAGAGACGTTGCAGTATTATCTTCCCGAGGATTCAGGCATCAAAGTGGAATGGCTGCAATCCGTCTTGCCCCAAACGGATTTTATCGCCGTTATCAGTTCCAATGCTTGGCAACCCGTTTTTCAATCCGCTGACCGCAAAGTTAAGGTCCTCGCAGAAATACGAAAACGCCGATTTGATGAACAGTCCCATATTGTGCGAGTCTACCAAGTCTCGGCTGCGAACGAATGACGATAGGAAACATCTCTTGGAGGCGTCTAAGCCGACTATTTGCCAGCTTGTCCATAGCCTTCGAGTCGGCGGGGCCGAAATATTAGTCGCGCAGTTGGCTCGCGCTACCTCTCCTCGCTATCGCGTGGTTTTTGCCTGTCTCGATGATTTAGGAACGCTGGGCGAGGAGCTGCGGCAAGAAGGCTATCACGTAGAAGTCCTGGACCGCCGCTCCGGGCTCGATTGGCGTTGCTCCTTTCGGCTGGGCCGATTCTTGCGCCGCCACAATGTCGATCTAGTCCACGCGCACCAGTATACGCCCTTCTTTTACGGAATTACCGCACGTCTCTTCTATCGAAGACCCGCCATTTTATTTACCGAACACGGCCGTCATTTCCCCGACTACCCCCGTCGCAAAAGAATGCTGTTTAATCGCTTGATGCTCCGCCGATGGGATCGTGTTGTCGGAGTTGGCCATGCGGTTCGTCAGGCCCTCATCCAAAATGAAGGCATTCCCTCCCACCGTGTGTCCGTCGTATACAACGGCATCAATTTGCGGCGCTATAGCAGCATCGCCGGCGACAGAACTGCCGTGCGCAAGGAACTAGGACTGGAACCTGATGATTTCGTCATCGTGCAAGTGGCGCGTATGGACTACCTGAAAGATCATGGTACTGCCATTCGGACAATAGCCCAGATTGCACCGAGATGTCCGCAGGCAAAGTTGGTACTGGTCGGTGAAGGGCCCGAACTGGAAAAGGTGCAGGAGCAAGTCAATCAGCTCGATGTATCCGCGCATGTTCGCTTTGTTGGTTTACGGAAGGACGTGCCCAGTCTCTTAGCCGCTGCCGATCTGTTTCTTCTTACCAGCATAAGCGAAGGCATTCCACTCACGGTAATTGAAGCCATGGCAGCCGGTTTGCCAGTGGTAGGCACGCGGGTCGGCGGCATGGAAGAAGTTATCGAGGAAGGAGCGACGGGGCTGCTCGCAGCAGCGGGCGACGACAAGGGCCTGGCGAATCATATTCTACACTTGATTGGCGACCCTGCCCTTCGGACTCGAATGGGTGAAAAGGGGCGAGAGCGGGCTTTTAGCTTATTCTCACAAGAACAGATGCTGGCAGGTTACATGCGTCTTTACCAAGAGCAACTAGAGGGCTAGGTCGATGCACCCACCGCTCCTGGTATTTGCCGACGATTGGGGAAGGCATCCATCGAGCTGCCAACATCTTATTCGCCATCTTCTGGATCATCGCGAGGTCGTTTGGGTCAATACAATTGGCACGCGAACACCCCGATTAAATGCGGCCACCCTGGGACGCGGCTTTGAAAAAATACGCCACTGGGCGAAAAAAAAGGCTAGCTCGGTGGACCTGCCTTCCCACTTGCGCATTGTCAATCCGAAGATGTGGCCTTGGTTTGGTTCCCGGTTTTCACGCCGGCTTAACCGCGGTCTGCTCGTCCGCCAATTGACCCCCCTTCTGCACAAATACGCCAATCCGCCTTTAGCGGTTACTACGCTGCCCATCGTTGCGGATCTTGTTGGCAGTCTGCCTGCTGAGCGCTGGGTCTATTATTGCGTTGATGATTTCAGTCTTTGGCCCGGTTTAGACCAGACCACACTTCTGCAAATGGACGAGGAGCTTATTCAAAAGGTCGATTCCATTATCACGGTAAGCGAGACCCTGCAAGCGCGCATAAAAAAATGCGGGCGCGACAGCCGGCTTTTGACTCATGGCGTGGACCTGACCTTCTGGCAAGAACCGGGCGATATTCCCGGGAAAAAAGCTTGGGATGGCCTTGAAGCTCCTTTGGTGGTCTTTTGGGGGGTAATCGACCGGCGCATGGACGTTGCCGCCGTGCGCCAACTCGCTCACGATCTGAAGAAGGGCACTATCTTGCTAGTAGGTCCGCGGGCCGAAGCCGATCCAATCCTTTTTGAATTGCCCCGAATCGTTCACCTTCCTCCTATAGCTTTCGAGCACTTGCCTCTGTTGGCAAAAGCGGCGTCCGTATTGGTCATGCCTTACGCCGATCTGCCGGTTACGCGGGCTATGCAACCCCTGAAGCTCAAGGAATACTTGGCGACCGGCAGACCGGTCGTCGCTTCCGACCTTCCCGCCAACCGATCTTGGAGGGACAGTCTTGATTTGGCGTCTACGCCGGAGGCGTTTTCGCAAGCCGTTCAGGAACGCTTGGCCACGGGTTTGCCCGACATTCAAGCCCAGGCGCGCGAACGTCTGTCTGGCGAAAGCTGGACGGAAAAGGCGCGGCTTTTCGAAGAATGGATCCTTGCGGAGGAGCCGGCTCAAAATGGCAATCGCTGATAACGCTCAGGCCCATGGCCGTTCGCTTAACGGAAAGAAGCACGGACCAGTCGTGCTGGAGACGCGCGTTGTCGCAGGGTCGGGAGGAGGGCCCGACAAGACGATTCTCAACTCGCCGCGCTTTCTCTGGTCCGCTGGATACGAAACCCTTTGCGTTTATATGAGGCCCCCAAGGGATCCCGGATTCGAATCGCTCAGGGCAAAAGCTCTTCTTTGGCAGGCGCCCTTGATCGAAGTAGACGATCGGGGCCCTTGGGATTGGCAAGTCATAAATGAGTTGCTCACCATTTGCCGGCGCGAACGGGTGAGTATTTGGCACGGCCACGATTACAAGAGCAACGCGCTCGGCCTACTTTTGCACCAATTTTGGCCGATGAGGCTGGTTACTACGGTCCATGGGTGGGTCCACCAAACGCGCCGCACGCCTCTTTATTACTGGATCGATCGCTTTTGTTTGCCGCGCTACGACAAGGTCATTTGCGTCTCACCCGATCTGCTGGAAAAAAGCGTCGCCTGTCGTGTGCCTCGCGAACGCTGTGTATTAATTGAAAACGGCATAGATACCGACGAGTTTATGAGGGGCCAGAAGACTGCGGAGGCTAAGGAAAACCTTGGAATCCCTCCAAGTCGTCTCGTAATCGGCGCCGTGGGCCGTCTTTCGCCGGAAAAGGGATTCGGTCTCTTGATTGAGGCTGTGGAAAAACTGCTCAGCAGCGGCCTGAATGTTTCGCTCTTAATTGTCGGTGAAGGCGACTGCCGGCAAGCCCTGGAAAGTCAAATCCGTACTCTGGGCCGAGGCGACCGAATCCAGCTTCTAGGCTACCGAGCCGACACGCGGGCGATCTATGAGGCGATGGACGTCTATGCCTTGAGCAGCTTGCGAGAAGGCCTTCCCAACGTCCTTTTGGAAGCCATGGCTCTGGAAGTTCCCGTAGTGGCCACGCGCATCGCAGGCGTGCCGCGCCTCATCACCCATGGAGATAATGGCCTTCTCGTCGAACCGGGCAGCGTGGAAGAATTGGCTCGTGCATTGACCGGCGTAATAAACGATGAATCCCTCCGGCACAAGTTGGCAAAGGCCGGACGGCAGACAATTGAAGCCCGATACAGCTTCCGAGCCCGCATGGAACGGATACGAGCCCTCTACGATCAGTTGCTTTCCGAAAACCGTTTCAACACTCACTTCAGCGGTCGACGGGCGGACCTCCGTAAAGACGGCTAATCCTCCTGCTGTTTCATCTCATTCATAACACACACCTAGCCCTTTTGACGTAACTCTTTACTCCTGCTTGTGTAGACCTATTGTTACGAAAGTGATTCCCTTAGCCGTGTTACGAAATGAGCCCCGCTTAGAATGGCCAGAGCGAGAGGCACAGCCCCTGTTTGGCTTTTTGCGAGCCTGACCATAAACTCACCAGGTGGTTTGTCGCCAAGTCAAGCTTGAGGTTGGAGGACGGGCCTCCTGACCCACCTGGAACTTGGTGTTTCGCTATTCGTCCGCTCTTTAAGGAGCTTTGAAACCCTTGGAACCCATAAAGCCCGCTTTGAACTGGTTGGCTGCCAATCGCAAAAACCTAGTCCGAGATCTCGCCGACCTGGTCGTCATTCCGAGTATCAGCACCGATGGCGAGCATCAAAAGGAGATCGAACAATCGGCCGCCTTAACGTGTGAGCAAATGCGCGAGGCGGGATTGCAGAACGTCGAAATTCTGCAATGCGGCGATTCCAATCCTTACGCTTACGGCGAATGGATCGCGGATGCTAAAAAGCCGACGGTGTTCCTTTATGCCCACCATGACGTGCAGCCGCTTAATTTCCTTGACCAATGGCAGTCCGAGCCCTGGACATTGACGCCGCGCGGCGGACGCCTTTACGGACGCGGGTCCGCCGATGATAAGGGCGCGATCACGGCTCAGCTTGGCGCGGTAGCCGCCTTTCTTAAGACGCGGCGGGAGCTGCCCGTCAATATCAAGATGCTGGTCGAAGGTGAAGAAGAAATCGGGTCCACCAATTTGCTGGGCTTCTTCAAGCAGTACAAGTCGAAGATCGCCTCCGATGTGATCGTCGTCTGCGATACTGAAAACATCGAAGCGGGGCTGCCGAGCATCACTTATTCTTTGCGCGGCGTCGTAACGATCCAGGTAGAAGTGGAAAGCGCCAAATTGCCCGTGCACAGCGGCATGGCCGGCGGCGCCATGGCCGATGCAGCGCTGGCTCTCGATGTCATCCTGGCGCGGCTCTTCTGGAAAAACGGCAAGCTTCTCATTCCCCACTACTATGATCGCGTCCGGCCTTTAACGGCCAAAGAACGAAAGACGTTGCACGGTCTACCAGGCAGCGAGGCGAAATGGCGCAAGGACCTGGGCATTTTTCCGGAGGTTCAACTGCCCACCGAGAAAAATTGCCATCCTTACGAGCAAACCTGGCGCAAACCAGCCATCACAATCATTGCCCAGGAAGCCAGCTCCATCAAAGGGGCGTCCAATCAGGTGCTGCCCAAGGCGTCCGCTCTGGTTAGTTGCAGGATTGTGCCCGACCAAGATCCCAAGGAAGTATTCGAGCAAGTCCGCGAGGTGCTCACAAAAAACCCGCCCTGGGGCGTTCGTGTTCACGTCAAGCCGTATGGGGGTTCGGTCAAGTGGTGGATGACGGATCCGACCGGCCCGGCATTCGAAGCGGCCATCGCCGCCATGCGTGCCGGTTTCAAAAAAGAGCCCGTTGCCATCGGCTGCGGCGGTACGATTGGCTTCGTCGGACCGCTCGCGGAACTCTTCGGCGGTGCGCCGGCTTTGCTCCTGGGCATCGAAGATCCCAAGAGCAATGCCCATGCTCCCAATGAAAGTCTGCACGAGGGAGACTGGTTCAAGCTGATGGCTTCGCTAGCCCAATTGTTTGAGAATCTAGGAAACTTCCCAATGGAAAGGTAAATGGACGATAGAGCCGAGCCCTACAGCGGCTCCAACGGCAGCGGCGGGTTCTCATTGTATTTCTGCATGACGCGGGCAATCAACCAATCGGGCAGCCAAGCGACTAGCTTCATGAGAATCGCCATCCGTATGGGGAAATTGTAGACCTTGACCCGCCGGCGCAGGGCTCCTGCTATGCGGCGGGCGGCGACATCCGCCTCTACTACAAAAGGCATGGCGAAGTCGTTCACCTCTGTCATGGGTGTTTTCACGAACCCGGGGCAAAGCGTCGTTACGGCAATGCCTCGATCGCGAAGTTGAATCCGCATTCCTTCCATGTAAACGTTGACCGCCGCTTTGCTGGCGCAATAAGCGGACTCGCCCGGCAATCCCTTGTACGAGGCCATGCTGGACATGGCCGCGACGTGGCCGCTGCGCCGAGAAAGCATGTCAGGCAAAACGGCCTCAATGCAGTAAACGACGCCGAGCAAATTGATGCAAATCATTTTTTCAACCGCATCGACGTTGAGAGGCTCCAGCAGAGTGGGAGCCCCGACGCCTGCATTGGCCACGAGCAAATCGACAGGTCCCAACTGCGAGCGAATAATCTCGAACGCGGCCTGCACCTGCTCCCGGCGGCCTACATCGGCGACGGCGAGCGCACATTGGCCGCCAGCCTTCTTTATGACCTCCGCCAACGCTTCAAGGTTGGCTTGCCGGCGCGCCATCAGGCCGACCCGATAGCCTTCGCCCGCCAACACTTTAGCCAACTCATAACCAATCCCACTCGACGCTCCCGTCACCACGGCCACTCGATTAGCTGGCAGCATCCTTCCTCCCGGCAAAGTCGAACGTTCTCTACCAATCCGTCCAAATCATACCAAGCCCGCAGACCGAACCCGCAGGCCTTTTGGGCGCGATTCTTTGAACCGGAAAAAACCGGGTAAGGCCATTTCGTCAGCCACGCATGGCATACTTGCGCTGAACTAACTAGCAAGCTGGGCCTTCAGTTGAGATGATAAGACTTACGGGTCGTTCAAACTGATTTTCTCGCAAGTTCGCAATGGCGAGCGGTGAGCTTTATGGCTGCCGGTCCGGCCCTTCGGCATAAAGCCCAGGGGCTCGCTGACCACTCCGGGGACTTTCAACATGACAAGGACTGCGCTCTTCGCGGCAGGAATAGCTCTTACATTAACGCTTACTGGCAGGGGCGGCGAACCTGCTCGGCCGGCGCCTCCTGAACGCTACGATGTTCGGATCCGCTATCAAATCAATGCCTTTCGCAATGAACGGCTAATGCAATACAACGAAATGCTGCGCTATTTCGAAAAGCTCGGCTTCGTGAAGGATCCAGGCGAAGAAGACGAGCCGGAAAATCCACAGACAAATCGCATGTCTGGGCGCATTGCTTCCAAGGATGCCCGTCGGCTTTTGGGCGAAAGGCACGTCAAGACACTGCTCTTGCTGCCGGCTGCCAGCAAATTGCCGGAAGACCCGAAAGCCCTCGTTCGCGTGCAAGTTGAAATAATTCGAGGCCTGCCCAGGGATCGACAGGAGGCCCTTTCCGAAAAAGTATTGAAAGTCCTCACGGACCTAGGGTTTCAAGAGGCAGTTGGTTATGACACCAAGGGTTCCACGCGGCTTGTGGGTTTATTTGCTGCCGGTAAGTTGGATTTTTTGCTGGATAATCCGGTCAAGCCCAGCGCCGCAGAAAGCGAATCGCCTTTTGCCACACGGGCGCCTATTCAAGTTGTGGAGGCCCAACTCAATCTGCCTCCAATCATGCCTCGGCCCGAAGCGCCAGCAGTGCCCAAAGGGCAAGAAAAGATAACGCCTGAGCTAAGAAATCTGCTTAGTAAACCCGAAGACGCCGCGAAGCGCGTGCGCCTCGAAGTCATCCTGGCTGCAACGCCCGATCCGGATGATCGATCCTGGAAGGCCATGCTCAGCGATGCGGTGCCGAATATCGTGATCGAGGGACGCTTGGGGCCGCTCGTGTCCGTGCTAGGCACAGTCAATCAAGCGCCCGCTCTGGCGGCTGTGCCTGCTGTTGACACCGTTCGTCTGCCGCGCTCCGGTGAAACACGTTTGGCCATCGCAACCGAGTCTACCGAAGCGGCTCAGAAACTGCTGGAGACGACGGGACTCGACCGCCTTCATAACCTCGGCCATAAAGGAAAGGGCACGAAGCTGGCGGTGATTGATGGCGACTTCCGCGGCTGGGAGCCACTGGTCGGCAAGAAGCTACCGAAGAATACCCGGTACGTTGATCTAACAGCCACCCGCAATGCCGACGTTCTTCCGGACAAGTTTCCCGAAGGCGCGACCGGAACACTGGGCAATGGCACGGTATGCGCCCTGGCGGCGCTCCTGGCCGCTCCTGAAGCGGATTTGACCTTGATTCGCATTGATCCTGCCGCGCCTTACCAGCTCTACGAGGTTGCTCGGTTCATTAATGGCGACGTTGTCAGGTCGGAAAACCTGGAGCACCGAGCCGAGGACTTGGTCGCAGCGGGCAAGAGCCTGGAAGCCCGTCGGCAGGACATCATCTTGGAGCGGCAGCGGGTCTTCGACATGTTCGGCGGCGATGAAGAATCGAAAAAGCTCCGCGATGAATTCCTCAAGAAGGAAGCGAAGCTCGAAGCGGACGAAAAGGCTCACAAGGAAGCCGAAATTCGGCTCCTGGCGTTGACCCGCGCCCTTACAGGTTTGAAAAGTATTCGTGTCGTGGCCTGCCCGCTGGTTTGGCATGAAGGCCATCCGATTGTAGGCAGCGGTCCGATGAGCCGCTATCTGGATGACCGTCCCTTCAAAGCGGCTCTCTGGCTTCAGGCGGCCGGCGACGCCAAGGGACAGATTTGGGAAGGCACCTATCTGGACACGAACGACAATAGAGTCATGGAATTCGCGCCTCCGACCAGTAGACTCGCGGAAGACCGCTGGACGCGCGAGCTCAACTTTCTCGGCTGGCAACCAGCTCAAGGAGCGCGGTCGGCGGATCTACCCGCCAATGCACGGTTGCGCGTGTCAATTCAATGGCGGGAACCGCACGACCCGGATTTCTGGAAAAATAAGGAGGATCTCTATCGTGATCCGCTCGTGAGGCCGCGGTTGGTAATCCTTCGGCAACGTGATCCCGCAGGCGCCAAATTGCCCGCCGACGATCTTGCAGTCGTCGCCCAATCGGTCGGCTTGCCGCAACGGCTCGATAACCAGCCAAATTCTGCGGTCTACGAACAAACCGTCGAATTTAATGTTCCGGAGGCCGGACGCTATGCTTTACGGGTCGAATTCCCGGGGGGAGTGCCAACGAGCATTCGACCCGTCGGCGTGCCAACGTTGCCTGCTCTGAGCAAGGCATGGGAATTACGGCCGCGCATCTTTGTAGAAACGGTCCAGGGACTGGGGCGGGCTGTTCTTCTTGATTACGCGACCTCTACGGCAATGCCCGGCATGCCCGGCAATGCCCAAGCGGTTATTACGGTGGAAGAAGCCGGTTCCCTGGCAGCAAGGCCGGAGGGAAGCATCCAAATTTGGCCTAGTCTGCGAACCAAGCCCGATTTGCTTGGTTACGATCCTTTCGCAAAGGGAACTGAGGTTTCAGAAGCCAATGATGCCCCGGTGGTCGGTTTTGCCGCTGGTTGGGCCGCCACCGCCCATAGCGCGGGAGCTTCCACGATACGGTTCCAGCAGAACCTACGATTGGGGCCTGGCGCTCTGCTGGAATTCCCTAAAGACTGGCAGCCCAATGGGCGGTGAGCTGTGCAAGGTTTGGATAGTATTTCCGGCCGTGAAAGGGCGCGATAACAAAGCCCAGGCCAACTGCCGGCGCTGCCCTGCCCTTTGATAGGCTGCTCTTTCAAGGGCAAAGGCGTCCCCATTCATTCACGCAACCTTCGCTTGCCTCATTTCACGCAATTCAGCGAGGATCTCGCCCTCTAAAACTTGCTCCATCTCCGCCAGGGCACGGGCCACGGTTGAACCGTCCATGACGCGGTGATCGTAGATCAACCGGACATCGACTTGGCCGTTCGACTCCACGGGGCCATAGTTCAAGGCGATGGTGAGCGGCGAAAGAGGGTGCAAAGAATTGGCCCCCAAGCCGGAGTAAGAGCTCACTCCAAAAGTGCCCAACTTCTGAGAACGGTATTTACCTGAAACGTTAAGGCCGGCCCACCAGACCAGGCGTCGCAACTGCAACGGTAAACGGCTTATGCTCAAAGCCTGTTTGAAGGAGCCCACCTTTTCCACGGGCGCCTGCTTAAAGAGCCGGATCTTTTCATCGAGCGCTGCCAGCGAACGCTGTTCGGGGCCGGTGACGCGCCCGAACAACACGGCGTCTTCTTCGCCGATTCGGCGTTCCACCGCAATGGAAGCGACATTTCCGCCCGCTTCAAAAAGGTGGGGCGACGGAAATGCCAAGTAAGCTCGTCTCAATTCCGGCCGAGCGCCGGCGACTAAAGCAAAAGCTTTTGTAAAAACGGCACACCAACTGGGCCGCGGCTGCGCCAGCAAGCGCGCGCCGCTCACTTCGGCCAGGTGCATGCGCCTTTGCACCGGAACGGTGGGCACTTGCTTGGCGAAATGGACAAGGTCGCCAATAAAGCGGCGTGGCAAAGAAAGACGGATATTACGTCCACTTGATGGGGGCATCCTTGCTCCTTGCATGGTCGCCAAATAGTCAATTCCTTGAAGCTCCCCATGATGATCACTTGGCAGGGAAAAGCAATCGCAACCAGTAAAACCGAGGCGCTGGAAACCATTCCTCAGTTCAATTCGTCAAGGGCGGCGAGCAGACGATCCACTTCCTCCATCGTGTTGTAATGAACCAAACCAATCCGCAATAAGCCCCCTTTGTCTTCCAAACCGAGTCGTTCAGTCAGCTCGAGTGCATACATGTTGCCGCTCCAGACATATATCTCTCGGGATGCCAGGTGCTCCGCGACTGCCTGAGCGGGTCTGTCGGACATGGAAAAGGAAACGGTTGGCACGCGCCGATCGCGTTGATCCGGTTTGGTGATGCCCCACACCTTGAAGCGCGGCCGCTGCGCCAACCCGTCCAGGAGTAGATCCGCAAGCCCGCGCTCGTAAGCCTGGATGGAACGCATCGCGGAACAGAGACGCGCTCTTCGACTCCTTGATCGATCTTCCGACCCGATATTGGCAATATAGTCTATAGCTGCGGTTACTCCAGCGAGACATTCATGGTTTTGCGTGCCGGTCATCCAGCGGTCGGGCAAAGCATTCGACGCGGGGCGGACCTTGTAGGCTGGCAACTCGGCGAGCAATGGACCCTTCCCCCAGAGTACGCCAATGTGCGGACCGAAGAACTTGTAGGCGGAGCAAGCGAGGAAATCGCAGCCCCACTCCTGCACGTCGATCAGGCCGTGCGGCGCATAATGAACGGCGTCGAGGAAGACCCAAGCCCCGAAATCGTGGGCCAGTTCGCCAAGGCGCTTGACATCGTTGACCGTACCGACGCCATTGGAAGCGCAAGTCAGAGCGACCATACGCGTACGCGGGCTCAGTTGCTTCTTGTAGTCGTCCACATCGAGTGTGCAATCTTGGAGATGAATATCGACGCGCTTGACATCAGCGCCGGCATCGCGCGCGGCCAGCACCCAGGGACTGATGTTGGCATCATGGTCGAGGCGGGTTACCAGCACTTCGTCGCCGGGCTTGAGCGTTCGGCCAATGGCTCGGCTCAATTGGAACGTGAGCGTCGTCATATTCGGGCCGAAAATAATTTCCTGAGCCGACGGTGCATTAATTAAATCGGCGGCGGCTTGGTGAGCGGCTAAAACGACGGCATCAGATTCACGACTGGTTCGAAAGGCGCCGCCGTGGTTGGCATTGCAGGTTCTCAAGTAGTGCACGATAGCGTCGATAACTTGCTGAGGAACCTGCGTTCCGCCCGGGCCATCCAGAAAGATCGGCGTCCGTCCCTCACGGACGATATTGAGTGCGGGAAACTGGCTGCGAAGGGCCGGGATATCGAGCATTATGGTTCCTTCGAAAGGGCAGGGGCTGTCGTTCGGCGCTTGGCTTTGCGGTCGCCAACCACTAAGGCGCAATCGAATCCTATGCGAAGACGCAAAACGATCCTGATCGTTTGTCATAACAATAGACAGCAGGCGGTTGCAAGGAAACGATGATTTTACAGGAAATGGGTCATGGCCGAGCCGTATCTAGCCATCCAGGTTGTCATGATGCCGCGGGACACCAATCCGCACGGCACGATCTTCGGCGGCGTTATCCTAAGTTATCTGGATCAGGCAGGCGCCATCGGCGCTTATCGGGAGATCTTGAAAGCCGGCGGGCCACCTCCGGTTTTGGTAACCGTGGCCATGAATCGCGTTGAATTCCACAAGCCGGTTTTAGTCGGCGACGTGGTGCGGTTTCAGACTTCGCTCAGAAGAATTGGAAAAACCTCGATCACCATGCACGTCAATGTGCTGGCCGAACGCGCTGGACTCATCCAGCAAGTAACTGAGGCGGAAGTAATTTATGTCGGCATTGACCCGGCGAGCAAAGATAAACGGGTGCCCAAAATCCTTGTGCCCGAGACTTCAGGTGGTTAGTCAACGGCTGTTGGGCTAAATCCGAAATCCGAAATACGAAATACGAAACAAATCCTAAATTCGAATGTCGAAAACGGGCTGCTATTCAATTGGATCGTTTGGATTTCGAATTTGTTTCGGATTTCGAGTTTTGGCTTTGATCGTAAGGTGATGTAGCATGTCGTTCACAGGATTGCACCTTTATTTTGACGATGTCGAAGTTGGTCAGGAGTGGACCTCGCTGGGCCGGACTATCTCGGAAGCCGACATTGTTAATTTCGCCGGATTGAGCGGCGACTTCAATCCTATTCACCTCGACCATGAATTTGCGCGGACCACGCCATTTCGCCGGCCCATCGCCCACGGCCTGCTCATTCAAGCGATTGGGAGCGGCCTGGGTTTATATTCGCCTCCCATGCGGACGCTGGCCATCATGGAAATTCGCGAATGGCGCTTTCTCGAACCCGTCTTTATCGGCGACACCATTCGGATCCGGACGAAGGTTGGGGCTAAGGAGCCACGAGCGCGCGGCAAACGGGGCGTTCTCACGTGGCAACGGAGAATCGTCAACCAAAATGAGAAGATAGTCCAGGAAGGCATAACACAAACGCTAGTGCAAGGTCGGGCGGGGTTGAAGGCAACTCAGGATAGTGAATAAAATCCGAAATCCGAAACCTTAAATCCGAAACAATACCGAATTCTAAATGTTGATTCATATTGTTTTCTCTCATTGGTCATTTAGATTTCTTTCGAATTTCGAATTTTGAGTTTTGAGTTTCAAATTTGCATTCCCGTCTTAGGAGATAGCCAGTGTCGTTATTAGTCGTCGGATCAATTGCCTTTGATTCAATTGAAACGCCCAATGGCGGCATCCAAGAGGCCTTGGGGGGGTCGGCGTCCTTCTTCGCATACGCCGCCAGTTTCTTTACGACGCCGCGGCTGGTCAGCGTGGTTGGCGACGATTTTCCCGACGCTTACTTTCAAGTCTTCAAGGAACGCAATATCGACACCGCCGGCCTGGTAACTCAGAAAGGGCAAACCTTTCGCTGGAAGGGCCGCTATCACCAGGACATGAATACGCGCGACACCCTGGAAGTTCACTTGAATGTTTTCGGCGCCTTTAATCCGATATTGCCTGCTAATTTCTGCGACAGCACGCACGTTTTTCTGGCCAACGGCGTGCCGGCCTTGCAGGCGCGGGTATTGGAGCAAGTCAAGAAGCCGGAGATTGTCCTGGCCGACACGATGGATCTATGGATCAACAATCAGCGCGCGGACTTGCTGGCCTTGTTGCCGCGGGTTGACGGACTTTTGCTCAACGACAGCGAAGCTCGGCTCTTGACCGGCGAAGACAACCTGGTCCGTGCCGGCCATGCGGTGCGCAAGCTGGGACCGAAGTTCGTAATTCTCAAAAAAGGCGAACACGGCGCCATGCTGTTTAGCGAAGAGGGAGTCCTTGTGATGCCCGCCTATCCCACGCCTGACGTGGTCGATCCCACCGGCGCCGGCGACAGCTTTGCCGGCGGGATTCTTGGCGCGCTCAAAGCCGAGGGGACCCTTACTCCCTCCAACCTCCGCCGGGCCATGGCCTATGGCACGGTCATCGCCAGCCTCACTGTCGAGGATTTCGGCCTAAGCCGCTTGCGGCGCACCCAGCGCGAAGAAATTGAGCAAAGGCTGGAACAGTATCGGAAGATGTTGGCGATCTGAAGAGTGGTCAGTGGTCAGTGGTCAGTGGTCAGTGGTCAGTGGTCAGTGGTCAGTGGTCAGTGGTCAGTGGTCAGTGGATGTACACTAGATGGCGGAGGCGTCGTTTTGTCTTTGCAACTAACCACTAACCACTGACCACTGACCACTAACAACTGACATCCTCAAAGCCTTGCCTCCAACACCATATTAAAGGGTGTCTCGGTGGCTCGACGGCAGCGCGTGAAGCCGCCGGCTTTAACGACTTCGCGCAGGCGCGCTTCCCCCGCCTGGGCCCCCAGAGCAGGTCCGTTGTAGGCCAGCGACGCAGGCACGCAAACCATGGTGGATGCGGCATAAAATACGCGGCCCACTGGATTGTGATTGTCCTCGACCTTGTCGGCGGCGAACGGCTCGACGATCATCCAGACGCCGTCTTTGTTGAGCGTTTCATGAACATGGCGGGCGGCGCCCACCGGATCGCCCATGTCGTGCAAACAATCGAAATGCGCGACCAGGTCGTATTCCTTGCCGGGGTAGTCCGTGGATTTAGCCACATCGAACGTCACGCGCTCGGCGACGCCGGCTTCCTGAGCCCGCTTCTGGGCCAGCGCGATAGAACCTTCGTGATAATCAAAACCGAAGAATTGCGAGTTGGGAAAAGCCTTGGCCATTAAGATGGTCGAAGCCCCCAGGCCGCAGCCGACGTCCGCCATGCGCGCTCCCTGTTTGAGCTTCTTCTCGATTCCGTCCAACGCGGGAATCCAGTTCTTGACCAGGTTGCCGATGTAATTAGGCCGAAAGAAGCGCTCGGTCCCTTCGAACAGCCCAGGGTCGTGCTCGTGCCAACCAAGTCCTTTGCCGCTGCGAAAGCGTTCCGTGATTTTGGGCTGAGCTTGAAATATCGCTGCAATGACTTGAAAGGCGCCGGGAAGAAAGGCGGGGCTGCTTTCATCGGCAAGCGCCGCGGCTTGCTCTTCGGAAAGTGCGTATTTGGCGGTGGCAGCGTCGTAATTGACATAGCCGCCGGCCGCTTGATTATTGAGCCATTCCCGAACATAGCGCTCCGTGGTGCCCGTGCGCTGGGCAAGCTCGGCGGGCGTGAGCGGGCCCGACTTTGCCAGCGCCTTATACAGGCCGAGCTTATCGCCTAGAAGAACGAGGGCGGCGCTCATGCCGGCCCCGATATCGCCCACGGCCTTGCCCATAAATTCATTGAGCTTGGCTTCGTCAATTGCCACGGCACATCCTCCTGGACGTTGTTTGGATATCTCGTTACGCTGATTTCTTGAAGAAGATGATATACGTCGACCGGCCTATTCGATAGACGAAACGAATCGGAAAGCTTCCCGCCATTTAGGACTCGAAAAGCCATGGAGCGTTTGCGCACGTTCATTGCGGTCGGTTTGGATGACGCTCTTCGTGATCGGGCGATTGGCCTACAGGAGAAACTCGCCGCCACGGGCGCTCAAGTAAAATGGGTTGAGCCGGAAAACTTGCATGTGACGTTGCTCTTCCTGGGTGAGGTCGGGGAGCGCGACTTGGTTGATGTATGCCGCGCGGTAACGGAAGCATGCAGCCGCCAAAGTCGGTTTTCTTTGAGCCTCGAAGGGGTAGGGTGCTTCCCGAATGCGCGCCGGCCGCGGGTTATCTGGGCCGGCATCGGGGAAGGCGGCCAGGAGCTTTGCGACTTGCACGATTCTTTAGAGCAGCCGCTTCTGGAGCTAGGCTGCTATCGCCGCGAGGAAAGGCACTTTACCCCGCACATTACCCTGGGCCGTGTCAAAAACGAGGGAACAAACGACGAATTAGTGAAGAGTCTTGAGAAACTCCATAAATGGAAAGGAGGCGTGATGCAGGCTCGCGAAGTTTTGGTAATGAGCAGCGAGCTAACCCCGAAGGGGCCAGCTTACGCGGTGATGAGCCGTGGCCGCTTTACGAGCGAATGATACAACGTTCAACTCAAACGGTTCTTCCCTTATACAACTGCCGGCCCAAGGCCTGATCCCGATCCGTAAATGGACCCGCCGCATGATCGTTCATCAAACAGCGGACATACATATCGAGCTTGGCATCCAGATCGTCCGCGTGGTGCAAAATGAGGCATTCCGGCACTAACGGCAATCGCGGCGAGCCCCATTCCGGCAAATTAAGATGCGTG
The DNA here is from genome assembly GCA_045802525.1 of Gemmataceae bacterium. Taxonomy (GTDB): domain Bacteria; phylum Planctomycetota; class Planctomycetia; order Gemmatales; family Gemmataceae; genus JBJMQT01. The sequence goes on along the minus strand of JBJMQT010000125.1, from coordinate 21,772 downwards.
ATAACGATGTGTTCGAGCATCTGCAACAGGTCGGGGTTAACATCGCCCAATTCCCGAGCTGTGTCACGGATCAGATCGCGACCTAGAAACAAATGCCCGAACAACCGACCTGGGACCGTGGGCTGCACCGCCAATAAATCACTGTTCAGTTCGAGCACTCGGCCGATATCGTGGAGAATGGCGCCGGCCACAACTAGATCGCGGTTGAGCGGCGGTCTGAGTTCGGAATACATGCCGACGTATCGGTCCGCCAGCAGCATGCACGAGCGTGTTACAGAAAGGGTATGTTCGAGCAAACCGCCGGCAATGGGATAAAACCGGTTCATGGTGGCAGGCAGGCGTTTAAGGGGCTCGGCATGGCGCTCCAATAGCGTTACCACCAAGCGGCGCAGCGGTTCGTCGGCCAGTTGGGTTGACGCGATCTCTCTTAGCTCCGCTAACATAAGGTCGCCGTCAAATCTGCTGTGCGCGGCAAATTCGCTTGGATCAAATCCCTCCGCCTCATCTTCCTTCGTAACCAGCCGCAAGGTTTGAATGTCTAGCTGAGCGCCATAGCGCTCGCTTTCTTGGTAAGTTCCGCGCACTTTGTAGGCGCGGCCCTCTTGCCATTCCTTTGCGCAAGCCTCGTACCAGGCACTGTCCGCCCAGACCATGCAGGTAGCCACCCGCTTGGCATCACGAAATCGACACGTGAAAAACGGCTTGCCGTCGCGCGTCGATCCGCGGTGGCGTTCGGATAGGAGCGCAAAAAAATCAGCGAACTGACCGGGGGTCAGTTCGCTGATTTTGCACAAAGCTAGTTTGTCGCGGGCCACTTAGGACATTGAGGCTAGGCGCTCTTCTTATCGGGGTTTGTCTTCTTTTCAAACAGTTGGCGTTCGCCGCGAACTACGTCTTCGGTCACGAGGAATTTGCCCTTGGGTTCCAGGTCGGGCAGTTCGAACATGACCTCGGTCATCAGCTCTTCAACGATGCTGCGCAGGCCGCGCGCCCCAGTGTCCCGGGCCTTGGCCATGCGGGCGATTTCGTGAAGGGCGTGAGTGTGGAACTCCAATTCGGCGCCCTCCATTTCGAAGAGCTTCTGGAATTGGCGAACCAGCGCGTTGCGCGGTTCCGTCAGAATTCGGACCAAAGACTCCTCGTCGAGCGGATCGAGCGGGGCAATGACGGGCAGGCGGCCAATAAATTCGGGGATCATGCCAAATTCGATCAAATCATCGCTGGTGACTTTGGCGAGCAATTCTCCCAGGTGTTGTTCCCGATTTTCCGGATTGCTGGCGAAACCAATTGTCTTACGACCGGTCCGGCGGGCAATGATGTTGTCCAATCCCACAAAAGTGCCGCCGCAAATAAACAGGATGTTCGAAGTATCGACTTGAATGTACTGTTGCTCGGGATGCTTGCGGCCGCCCTGGGGAGGCACGTTGCTGACGGTCCCTTCAAGCATCTTGAGGAGGGCCTGCTGGACTCCTTCGCCGCTGACATCGCGGGTGATGCTGACGTTTTGATGCGTCTTGGCAATTTTGTCGACTTCATCGATGTAGACAATGCCGCGCTGGGCCGCCTCAATGTCGAAGTCGGCAGCATGAAGGAGCTTCAAGAGCAAGTTTTCAACGTCTTCGCCAACATAGCCCGCTTCTGTGAGCGTCGTGGCGTCACCGATAGCGAATGGCACGTCGAGAACTTTGGCCAGAGTACGCGCTAGCAAGGTCTTGCCGGAGCCCGTCGGACCGATGAGGAGAATATTGCTCTTATCCACCTCAACGTCGCCGTGGCCGCCTGTTTCGCCGAGGCTCAGGCGCTTGTAATGGTTGTGCACCGCTACGGAGAGAAACTTTTTAGCCCGTTGCTGGCCGATGACATATTGATCGAGCTTGTCCTTAATGGAGCGCGGCGAAGGGATATGCGTGAAGATGTTCTTGGAGCCGCCGCGGCGGCGTTTTTCTTGGTCGATGATCGACTGGCAAAGCTCAATGCATTCGCCGCAAATGTAAACGTCGCCGGGTCCTTCTACGAGCGGCCCCACATCGCGATAGCTCTTGCGGCAAAAGGAGCAGTAAGCCGTCCGGTTACGGCTCGAGCTGCCGGTCAGCTTGCGTCCGCCGCTGCCGGGCCCCGAGTCTTTCGTCGCCATGCACTCTCCTTCTATCTCTTTTTGTCCCGTGGGTCGATTCGATCCCGTGGGTTGTCCAACCGGGCTTATAGTACGGCAAGAGTCAAGCAAACCGGACCAGCTTTATCCATCGTCGGGGCCCTGATAAGCCCTAACGGCTATTTAAGCAGTTATTTCCACAATGAAAAAATTAATCCGTAGCGAGTCGTGGTCTTTCTCCGATCACTCCAAAGCGCTTTCTTCCCAAGATTTTACGCGGCTGTTCCTTATCACGCAAGGAGGTTCAGTCCGGAGTTGGCGGATTGTCCGGCGGGGGCGGCGGCGGTTCGGAGGCGACCGGCGGACTAGGGATATTCTCCGGATGTTTGCGCAACATTCGCTGACCGAGCCGGTGGCGGATTCGGTCGTATTCTTCCTGTGTCAGTTCACCGTTCTCGAAGAGCGCTCGAAAACTGGTCAATTGCTCTTCGCTATCCGTTGAGATTATCTGCTGGCGCTTCCGCCAGCGGTCCGCAATGTAAACAGCCAGCGCTCCGACCAGCAAAACGCCGATGAGAGGAAGCACTGACCAGAGGATGGCCATACGCATGGACCGGTCCTCGCGCCGTTTCCGACTAGAAATCCACCGAGTCTTGAGCCTCCAAGTCCTCTATTCCGTTATACTCCCGCCAGCTTCTGCCGGCTTGGTCCTCTATTATAGCGCCAATCTAGACCGTTCGCGGGGAAATCACAAGGAGTCACACAATACCAGACCTCCGATCCTTCCACAAAGAAGGCACAATGAGACGGATGGGCCTGGCGTAACTTGTCGGCAGAATGGGTATACTTGGGACGGGGATGATTGGAATCGTGGATCAAAATACGAGACGCAGGCCATGATCAGAATATTCTCCACATTGGCGGCACTGACAACGCTTGGTCTCTTAGTCTCCGGCGCCACTGGGCTTTATTCCATGTCGGTCGATGGCGTTCACCATCCGGAGAAATCGATCTTTCTCGTTCACTTCAACTTCGGCTTGTTCACCGCCGTGGGCACGCTACTGGCCCACTGCTTGATCTTCACTTACTTCCTGGGCACGGGCCGGTGGGTCAAGGAGGTCAAGATCGCCTACCAACTTCCCGATGAACCTTGGCCCAAGCTGACTCGCGAATTAAAACGCCGCACGTTTCCGCCGGCCTTGGCCGCAATGGTTGTCACCATCGCGGCGGCTGCAACCGGGGCCGGCGTGCAAATGCAAAGCTGGCCCTGGACCGCTCACGCGACGACCTCCGTATTCGCTCTGCTAGTCAACTTGTGGGCGTTTCGCATTGAGATTCGTGACCTACGCATTAACGCCGGCATTATTGTCGAGGTGATGAGCGCGGTTGAACGGATTCGGTCCGAACATGGGCTGGTGGGCAACTCGGAGGCGTTGCTTGAAGACCAATGACGGTGAGGAACACTCATAATTAGGGTTGGAAGGATGAATCCATTCCAAGTACGATTTAGTCAAGACAGCATTAGGTATCAATTTGCAGATGGCACTACGATTGATGACTTGGCCGCCCAGTTAAAATCAGGCATAGTTCGGGCCGATGACATTCCGGCGCTGAGATTGGTCGAAAAGGAAGGCTTGTTGTACACTCTCGACAATCGAAGGTTGGAAGCTTTCCGCCGCGCCGGGAGTGCCATTCCGTGGCGGATGGCGAGCGCGGGGGAAATTGTTGAAGAAGCCTGGAAATTCACCACCACTAATGGCGGCATAACAGTGCGGGTAAGAGGAGAATAATTATGGCGCAGGACCTAAAATCATCGAAGGTGCTCCTTCACGAAATGAGCAAAAACCTTCAAACGCATAATCAATTCGCCGCTTTTGTTCGTCACCTGACGCAATCCCTACATGACCATCCGGAGGAATGGCAAAATCAAGACCTGCCATCGTATCTGGAAGCACTCGCCGCTTGGGTCGATGACATGGAAGGGTACTACAAGAGTCAAGGCGCCACTCTTCCCCTTCAACCTAGTTGGCGGACCTTAGCAGAAATCATGTTGGCTGCTCGAGTTTATGAATAAGCAAGGATCGTGGCGAAATATTCAAATGCGAGATGCAATAGGAGGCTGCGATGAGCTCGCTGCTTCTGGCTCTAACTATAACGGCCTTTTCGGCCGGCGACGGCCCGGGCGAGAAAACCGAGCGCGAACGCAATCCGTTTGCGCCCAGCCTGCCTTTGCTTACCGAGAAGGAAGAAGAAAAGCTCGATGCAATCATTGATCGTTTCATCGATTCCGACATAGGCAAGCTACGCGGCGACGAAGCCAAGATAGCCCGCCGGGATTTCGAAAAACTAGGCAGCGAGGCATCGTTCGCCCTTATACGGGGATTGAACAAAGCGGCTTCCATTGAGCACAGTTGCCCGGTTGTCACGATTGCCCGCAAGCTGGCGAAAATCTTTGAATCCTCGGCGGATACCGAACTCCTGCAATTTGCTCGGGAGAATATAGGCGCCGAGGTCGGACCGACTCGTCATGCCAATGTCCTCAGAAACCTGCGTCTAACCTGTTCACTTCGCAAAGGCGCCTTGGCCCGGCAAGGCATTACGTCGATTGCCGAGCCGGAAGTAAAGACACTCAAGGCGCGCAGCCTTAGTGAATTGGTGGAGACAGCCACGACTCAGCAGGGGGCGAAACAGAAGGAAGCCTTGCGGGAACTGGGCAAGGAGAAGGGGGATGACGCTATCGAGGCATTGGCGGCCGTGGCGGCCACCGCTTACGAAGGCGAAGTTGTGCAAATTGCCCGCGATGAGCTCGGACGCTGCCTGGCCCGGCTCACCTCCGAAGAATTAAGGGGAAAACTCAAAGATAGTAAAGATGGGATCCGATTAGCAGCCGCGCGCCTCATGGGCCGGAAGCCGCGAAAATGGGGCTCAGAATTGATTAGCATGCTCGAGGATGAAAACGCCGCGGTTCGTGATGAGGTCCATAAAGCTCTTGTGCAACTTAATAAAGGCAAGGATCTGGGCCCGGCATCGGGAGCGGACGCCAAGGACCAGGCAGCCGCGGTTGCCAAGTGGAAAGAATGGTGGAAAGAGGAAATAAAGTAAAGTAGGTGGATTGCCTTTCGCACCTTAGTAAGTCAGGCTTCCCAGCCTGACCTATGCCCCGGCAGAGGTTGACGGGGAAGAGCCAGCACGGTGATTGCGAAATACTGAAAGTTGAAGTGAGAAGCCAGGAAGGCAGGTTGGTCTCGGCCATTTTCAATAACCCAGGCGGGATTTCCCCAAACCGGGCGACTTTATTTGCCTGCCTTGCGTTATCGCCAACAATGGCCAGTTGCGAGAAGTGAGACAGTTTAACACTGCCGCCTTTTGATGGCTGCAATCTTTGCCACGAAAACACACGAAAACGCTCAAAAACAGACCTGTGGAAAGCATTTGTGAGTTTTCGAGTCTTTTAGCGGCTTCTGAAGGTCTCGGCGCCTGACCCTCTGGCCCAAGTGACCCACCCTGTGGTGCACCGCCCGCGCGCCAGAGGGTGATCAATAATTGAACACCTCTAACTTGTGCGCATTCGTTATCTTGGGCGTCTCTCATTCAAAGGTGGCCAACGTCGGCTTCAAAGGTGGCCAGCGTCGGACAAAGGTGGCCCCGCATTTGGCCTGGCCCCCTTAGATTTTGAGGAGCCTTGGAAGGGCTTAAGCCTTGAACGCGGTCGCGCCCGCCGAAGGGCTACATAGCTACCCCCATAGGGTTTGGTTTGCTCATCTTCCTCAAATTCAGCATTCATCGACTGCCTGGCAAATCCGTCATTCTCCGGGCTGTTGTTAAAGTCCTCATTGCCGGCTTCCGATAACTGCTAGGGATAAGCCAATTTTACATTTCGGCCAAGGTTGCATGCTCAGGGCGGTCGGAGCAGCCCTTCCGAGCAGCGCTTTGCGGCCGGCCAGGCAGAGATGTTGTGAAACACTCAGCGGGAAGGGAGTCACGAATGCGAAAAATGCGGACCTCGGTGCTGGTGGCCGCAGCCATGCTAGCCCCGCTGGGCTTGAGCGGTTGCTTCCCTAGCTTCACGTTTAATCCCTTGACCATGGGGCCCTTCACCCCCATCCCGGTGCCCCCCTGGGTCACGGAGCGGATGGAAGAAAAGTACTGCTTCAAAAATGATTACCGGCAAGCGATCATGCCGCCGATTCGCCAAGGCTTCCCGGCTCCGCTTTGCGAGGATCCGCCAGACGATGCCATGATCTATCGCGCCATGCCGCACATTACCCGCGGCGTGCCTTATTTCTATGAAGAGCACCGCGACGACCTGGACTTCGTCAAGGAACTGCTCGTCGATCGCATCGATCCGCCGCGTTTCTTCCCGCTGGTCGGGCCGGCTCAGTTGCACCATTGCCACTGGAAGTGCACCATTTATTACACGGAAACGGTTGAATCGGGTTATCCCTTCCCGTTCCGTTGCAGACAACCCCGGGTCCAGGTCGTCTATATCGACAAGGATCACTTACACTTGACCGGTGCGTGCACGCCCGAAGCCGAGCAATCCATGGCGCGTGACGCGATTAACCAATAAAGGGTATTAGGGATTGGGGAGTGGTGAATGGGGAATTGGCAATAAAGCGCCTTTCCTCCATTCTCCACTCCTTCATCGTTGTCGCCTTTTGCTACATAGTGCTTTGCCCGGTCTTCTGCGGGAGTGTGCGATGCGGAAAACTCGGGGAGTCTTAAGCGGGTTGCTTGTTGCTCTGGGGATCTTGGAGGGAACAAGCGCGCTCGAGACTCAATCCTCCTACCGAAATGTGGTGCGCCCCGCTTTGCCGCCTTCGACCGTCATCGCTTCATCTTCGACCAAAGCAAAAAGCAGTCATCCGTCTCCGGTCGAAATCCAAACCGAGTTAGCGTGGTTAACCGACCCGATTACATTTCCCTATGACTTGCAAGCTCGCATTAAGGACGGCCAGCTCCACGTCCTGGGCAGTGTTGCTAGCCAAGCAATCCGCGAGCGGGCTTTACTGTTGGCCGGCCAATATAGCGCCATTCCTGTACTCGATAAGATGCATGTCCAGCCCGACCTTGCCAAAAAAGCCGACACGGTGACCGCTGCGGAGCTTCAACAGGGGGTTATGCAAGCGCTGGCCAATGAAATTGGCGAAATGGCCAAGCAATTTGAAGTGAAGGCGCATTCCAGCGGCCAAGTAAGCATTGCCGGCAGCGTGCCGAATCTAGAAATAAAGTTGACGGTGAGCCAAAGTCTGCGCGGCGTCCAAGGCTGCGTTTGCGTTGTCAATTTACTTGCCGTTGCGGAAGCGCCTGTCCAACCGAGCGTCATAGCCTCGACGGAGCGGGGCAAACCGATTCAGGCAAGCATTAAAGCGCTATTCACGAGCGAGTCGGGAAAAAAAGCGACGGTTGCCCAAGAGAAAACCACTTCCGTTTGGAAAGACGCCCAATCGGTAAAACAGTCGGGATCGAAGGCAGCTCCGGTCATTGACTCGGCCGCATCCGTCGCTCCTCCATTTACTTCAATGGCGCAGCAAACCCAGATTGCCGGGTCGTCGGTAAGAACTGTGTCGATGGACGAAAAGCCGGCCAAACCACCTCAAAAGCAATCCAAGCCACCAAAATCAGTCGCCAAGGATCAGAAAGGATTAAATGAGCCTCCCGGTTCCCTGCCGGACGAACTGGCTGCGAAGCCGCTTGAGGGATCGAATTCAGTGTTAACAAAAAACAAGTCAGGCGTGTCTGTGGATCGGTTTCAACAGGAAATAACTCGGATTTGCGGCGCCCGCGCATCCAATATTCAGGTACACATAAATCCGGACAACAGCGTCGCCATCGCTATGGAATGCAAAAACAAAACCGATGCGGAACGTTTATCCCAGCAAATTCTCCATATGCCCTCCCTGGCCCGGTTTGAAGTAAGTCTGGACGTGCATTACGAGCCATAAAGCGAGTTTTTGCCTAGCGGACCTCATTTTCAAGTAGTGCTATTTCCGCCCCACCCTTCATCGCCTTGACACTTTAGCCGCCTTTGTGCGATTCTTCGCCGTCGCAGTTCGCTCAGCGACGGAGGAAAGCACCAGGCCATGGACGGTCAGCATCCCCCCCCAAACAGCGCCGGTTGGCATCTCTCGCTAGTCATTCCTGCTTACAACGAAGAGGCCGGGATTTCGGAAGCAATTGCGGAAGCTGAAGTTGCGCTCGCCCAGATCACAAGGGAATATGAAATTCTGGTCGTTGACGACGGCAGCAAAGACGCCACAGCGCGCCTCGTCGAGGAAGCCGGCAGGAAAAATCCGCGCGTACAATTGCTTGCGCTTGCCCCCAATAAGGGATACGGCGCTGCCCTGCGCGCCGGTTTTGAGGCAGCCCGCTACGATCGTGTTGCTTTCACGGACGCAGACTGCCAATTTCACTTGGAAGACCTAACGCCTCTGCTGGAATTTACAAAAGACCACGACTTAGCCGTCGGTTATCGAGTGGATCGACAAGATCCGGTAGAACGAAGGTTTTACTCATGGGGTTATAACGTGCTCATTCGGGCGCTCATGGGCACTCGAGTTCGCGATTGCGACTGCGCTTTGAAGGTGTTTCGCAAGGAAGCGCTCCTTAAATCGTTGCCGGAAACGTCCGGATTCTTCATCAATACGGAAATGCTGACGCGGGCTCGGCAGCTAAATTTTTCGATTGCCCAAACCGGCGTACGCCATCGTCCCCGCGTGCGCGGAACCAGCAAAGTATCGGTACTGGACATACCCCGCACGTTGTCATCCTTGCTGCCGTTTTGGTGGTCGCGAGTCGTCTTCCCCGGGCCGGCATCAACCGCCCGCGCTGGAGGACCTTTTTCACGTTTGGTCGGCTTTAGCTTGCTCATGGTGGCCGCCGCGCTCCTTTTATTTACGCGCTTAAGCAATCCCTTGCAGGAACCGCAAGAAGCCCGCTATGCCGAAATTCCTCGTCAGATGCTGACTACGGACAACTGGATTGTGCCGGTGCTCCATGGCGAGCCTTACCTCGATAAGCCGCCATTGCTTTATTGGCTCGTTATGGCGAGCTATTCGGTCTTCGGGGTTCATGACTGGGCGGCCAGGTTGGTGCCCTGCACAGCCATATTTTTGTGCATTTTGCTTACCTATGCCTGGGGCCGGCGAACTTTGGGACACGCGGCTGGTCTGGCCGGAGCGGGCATTCTGTGCCTGTCGGCCCGGTTCATCTTTCTGGGCCGTTTCCTGACAATGGACGCCGTGCTATGCCTATGCACTTTGGCTGCGCTGGCTGCGGCCCACCTCGCTCTTACTAGCAGTCCAAAAAGGCCTGATTCAACCGGGCGATCGATTCATTGGACCTGGTGGATGCTTTCAGCGGCGGCCTGCGGGCTTGGTTTGTTGACCAAGGGACCGGTTGTATTGGCGTTGGCCTGCCCTCCCGTGATCATCTGCCAGCTCCTCGATCAGCGATTCGCTAAACCGCTTGTCTCGAGCTGGGCGGGATACTTGGCCATCGCCCTGGGAATGGCCGCTCCCTGGTATATCGCCATGAGCGTGCGGCAGCCCGGGTTTCCTATGGAGTTCTTTTGGAAGCATAACATTGAGCGCTTTGTCAGTCCCTTTGATCATCAAGAGCCATTTTGGTACTTTTTGCCGAGCTTATTTCTTGGGATGTTGCCCTGGAGTCTGTTGCTGCCCGGTCTGGTTGGTTTTCTGGGTCACCCTTCCCTTCGAACGGGAATCCGCAGGCCTGCGGCACTCGGCTATTTCCTGGCGACGTCGCTATGGGGTCTCTTGTTTTTCTCGGCCGCCGGCTGTAAACGGGCGACTTACATCCTCCCGGTGATGCCGCCGTTGGCCTTGGCTTTGGGCTATTACCTTGCCATCGGCCAACCGGGTGCAGAGTTTTTGCGCTTAGGAAGAGCCCTGCTTGCTCGCGGCTATGGTTTGGCTCACCAGGCCATTTGGCTCACGTCGGCCCTGGGTGTTGTGATAGCCGGATTGGCAGTCAAGGAATCCCTCTTCAAGCCAACTCAAGCCATTGTTGCTGTCGGGGTTGCAATGGTGATGGGAGGCGCCTTCTATCGAGTGAGAACTCGCCTGTCGACTATTCGCGCCTGGTGGCTGACTGCCGTGGTCACCTTTGGGATGTTGTTCACAGCCGTCTACCTGGTCTTACCCGCTTACGCCCGCAAATACTCCATGCGCGGTCAAGTGCGCCGCTTTGAAGAAGAGGCGCGAACGACGCCGATTCGTTTGGCCTGTTATCCCAAATCGTGGGATTCGGTTAGCTTCTACTTACAAGCGCCGTCGCTTAACATTTACCCGGAGGACCGCTGCCGGCAACTGGTTGCCGACTTGGCCAGCAACCCGGAGACCCTGCTTTTCGTAAAATCGGGCAAGCCTTTAGAAACCCTGCTTCGGGCATTGCCGCCCAGCCTTCAATTTGAACGAGAAGGGCGACAAGGGGGAGTCCTCGTCGGGCGCGTACATCGTCGATTGCGCGAAATAGACACCGTTCATGCTGATCGCATTCCGTAACCTCTCCCTTCTTATACGGGCCTGGACAACGTGCAGCACACGCGGCGCCCTCTGTTTGCTTACCACCATATTGCAAGGATGTCGTAAGTCGCCTCTGTTTTCGATTGCCGACCAAGACACAGGACCTCTTGGGCACCGTTTGTGTGCAAAATGCTGTGCAAATCAGACACCCCTCTGGTTGCACAGAAATGACGCTTTTTGCACAGAAACGCCAATTTTTGCACAGAAATGCTGCGACGAGCCAGAATCGCAGGAGCACCAAAGACTCGTGAACTTGGCCGTTCTACTCATCCTGTAAGGGCTTATGCGCATCCTTGCAAAATGTTGTTACGCTCGCGGCTCGACCGTAGTGGTAAAATAAAAGCCTGTCACGTATCACTCGCCGCCGAGAGAAAGCATGCCTGCCCATAGCCGGATCTGGAAGAGCGCTTGGAAAGTCGGTCTGCGCGTTTGGATTCAAAATGGCGGTCGCGCGGTTCTGGGAAAGGGCCGTCTGGAGTTGCTGGAGGCCATTGACCGGTTTCACAGCATCAGCGAAGCGGCCCGGCAAATGGGCATGTCGTATCGCCGGGCCTGGCTCCTGGTACAAAGCATCAACAAAGCGGCCGGCGAGCAACTTGTCACAAAAACTCAAGGCGGAAGCCACGGGGGCGGCGCGCGCCTTACCCCCGAAGGCCGAACCGCCATCGCCGTGTTTCGGGAATTGCAAGATACGATTAACCAAAGAGCCGCGACTGTCCTGCGCCGATTGGTTCGAATACCAAATGCAACGACCATCCATTTGGCCGCGGCAGTGAGCCTTCAGGAAGCCCTGAGCCAACTTCTCGCAGATTACACACTCAAGAGGCCCTCGGTTCGTGTACGCGTGCTGTTCGGAGCCTCCGATGAATTGGCCGAACACTTAGAGGGTGGGTCGCCGTTCGAGCTTTTTATCACAGCCGACCCGGCCCACTTGGATCGGTTGGAATCGCAGGGAATAATGGCGCCCGCGTCGCGCACGGTACTGGCGGAAAACTCCCTGGCTGTGGTCGGCTCCAAAGACCTAGCTGATTTTGTCCGCAGGCCAAGCGACCTGAAACGACCCGAAGTAGAGCGCATCGCCCTGGCCGATGCCTCAACTCCTCTAGGCCGATATACCTGGGACTATCTTAAGAGCAAGGGCCTACTTGAATCTCTCCAGCCGAGGGCGGTTCACGCTGAAAATGCAGCGGCCGTTCTATCCTGCATCCGATCCGGCCAAGCCCAGGCAGGATTTGTATATGGCAGTGATGCGGTTCGTATGCCGGACTGCGTGCGCTTGTTTCCTATCGGCCATTTAGCGACTGCTATTCGCTATACCGCTTCTTCGACAATGGACGGCTATCCGAAGCTAGAAGTGAAGGAGTTTCTGGAGTTCCTCGCTTCTCCGTCGGCAACCAGCCGGTTTCGTCTTTGTGGTTTCCTGCCTGTCCGGAATAAGCGCACGTCCAAGTAGATGTGCAACGGCATTGGCCCTCTTTTTTCATTTCCGGATCTTGCTTGGGCCGTTGCCTTGCGTTATATTCGGTTCGATATAGCGCCCTTGATTTGAGCTTGTCGGAGCGGTTCCATGCCCAGACGAAGCGGCTTTACGTTGGTTGAGCTTCTTGTTGTTATTGCCGTCATTGCCATCCTGATCAGCCTTTTGGTGCCCGCCGTGCAGAAAGTTCGATCGGCGGCCAACCGCATTTCCTGCGCGAACAATCTGCATCAAATCGGATTGGCCATCCACATGTACCATGACACTTACGGCGCACTGCCGCGCTACCGGCTCTGTCCTGCTCCGTGGAAAAATGGCACGGACGTCTTTTGTGAAACGCTCACCAGCCCCACCCTCTTCACAGGGCCCAACGAAGTGTGGTGGGCGCCCTATGACAACCGTGTGGCGCCGACTGATCCGCCCTTGCCGGACTTCGATCCTACCCGGACTCTGATCTGGCCATTCGTTGAAGGAAACAAGAAAGTCTTCAAGTGCCCAGACGGCATCGATACAACGCCGGGCAGTCCAACACTGGCCAAAGAATTTCAGGTAAGTTACGGCATGAACTATGTGACAGGCGGCCCCAACGGACTGCGCTTGACCGATTTGATCAACGGCAATGGTTCCTCAAATATCATCATTGTCTGGGACCACGCCAAGACGCCCGGCTGCGCCAATTCAGCCATCCCGGCGCCGCGTGGTCCGTTCAAACCCTTTACAACGGCCCCGGCTCAAACACACTACCCCACGCGCCATACCCAAGTCTTTAATGTGCTCTTTTGCGACGCCCATGTGTCGAGCATGGTTCCAGCCGACTTGAAAGACAGCCTTTTTTATGCAAACGGCCCCTGATTCATCTTTGTGGATTGCCCGTCTATGAAGACCTTCGGCGCGATTGCTCGTATCAAGTTGGCATCTGGCTTTTTGCTGCTTCCTCTTTGCTTTTGGCTTTTCGCCGGCTGCCAAGGCTCCAAAGCCAAACCTCTGGTAATCTTCGCGGCCGCCAGCACTCAAGAACCGCTAAGAGAAATTGCCCAAAGTTTTCAGACGGATACCGGCATCCCCGTTGAATTGAGCTTTGAGGCCTCATCAACTCTGGCCCGGCAAATCGACAAGGGCGCTCATGCGGATTTGTTTCTTTCCGCCGATGAAGACTGGGCGAGTTTCCTCGAAAAACGAGGTTTGGTCGAGCTAAAGCATGATTATCTTTCAAATAAGCTGGTCGTGATTGTGCCCGTTGATAGTGGCCTTTCGCTGACAACACTCTCTGATCTAGTTTCGCCTCAAATCCATCATGTAGCCCTGGCCGGAGAAGTCGTTCCGGCGGGACGCTATGCCCGTGATTCCTTAAGGCATGCGAATGCTTGGGAGAGGCTCAAGGACCGTGTTCTAAACGCAGACAACGTTACAGCGGCCGTTCGCTATGTGGCCAAGGCGGAAGCGGAGGCCGGCATTGTTTACGCCACCGATGCGCTGGGAAATAGCAAAGTGCAATCGATCCTTACCATTCCCGATGATTTTCATCAGCCGATTCGATACCCGCTGGTAAAAATCAGGCAGGATTCTCCCGGACCCGGACGCGATCGGCTTTATGACTATCTCCTTTCGGATGCTGCCAAGGAGATCTTTCGCCACGCCGGCTTTGGCATCTTGCCTTAGGAGCCCACCCGTGCCTGACACTTTTCTTGGCCTGGCCCCTTCGGACTGGAGCGCGGTCTGGCTGAGTCTTTGGGTTTCGACTCTGGCCGTCTGTCTCAGCCTTCCCTTCGGAGTGGGTCTGGGTTGGCTGCTAGCGCGAAAGACTTTCCCGGGCAAGGTCCTGGTCGAGACGTTGGTCAATGTGCCGTTGGTTTTGCCTCCCGTGGTGACGGGTTATTTGCTGCTGATTTTCTTAGGAAAACGGGGCTGGCTGGGGGCTTGGCTGTATCGGCTCTTCGGCGTCGAAATCGCATTTACCTGGCGGGCGGCAGTAGTTTCGGTGGCGATCATGGGGTTTCCGCTCTTGGTCCGTGCTGTGCGTGTTGCCTTTCAAGGTCTGGATCCGCGGCTTTTTCAGGCCGCACGTACGCTCGGCGCCGGACCGCTGGACGCCTTTTGGACGGTCAGCGTGCCTCTGGCGCGAAACGGCATTCTGGCCGGGTTAGTGCTGGCTTTCGCGCGGGGGTTGGGCGAGTTCGGCGCAACCCTTCTCTTTGCAGGCAACTCTGATCGAACACACACCCTGGCCATTCAGATCTACGATCTGCATAACCAGCCTCAGGACTTCTATGAGTCACGAATGTGGGGGTTGGTATTTGTCTCGCTCCTGGTGGCCTGTGCCGCCCTAGGCGGAAGCGAGTATCTCGAACGCCGGGGACAGCGCCGTGAGTCTGCTTGATGTTTCCTGCCGCTTGCGCTATCCCACAGGCTTTGAGGTCAACGCCCACTTTTCCACGGATGCTACGGTCACTGCGCTGGTTGGGCCTTCCGGCGCCGGCAAGACATCTATTCTTTCAATCGTTGCCGGGCTACGCCGCCCGGACACCGGGTACGTTTGCCTTGGGGATCGCGTTCTTGAAGATACGAAGAATAAACTCTTCTTGCGTCCCGAAGAGCGGCGCATCGGTTATGTTTTTCAGGAATCCTTGCTGTTCCCTCATCTCAAAGTTCAAGACAACCTTCTTTATGGCCGAAAGCGCCGGCCGGCTGATGGACGATCCATCCACCTCGATCGCGTGCTGAAGCTGCTGGACTTAGGCCATACGTTGGACCGATTGCCGCACACACTATCCGGAGGAGAAAAGCAGCGCGTAGCGCTGGGCAGAGCGCTCCTGAGCGGTCCCGAACTGTTGCTGCTAGATGAGCCTTTGGGCTCTATCGACCAGGAATTGAAAGATCGAGTGCTCGATTACCTGGAGGCCGTGTTACACGAATGGGAGATCCCGACGCTCTTTGTCAGCCACAGTATTGAGGACGTCAAACGTCTGGCCCAAAGCGTGGTTGTGCTCGAAAGGAGAAAAACCACGAGCCTGGTTCGTAATGATGGAGCGAAATAGCAACCAATACCGGAATTGGAAGCACTATTGCTTCGCCCCGCCCGTCCGCGCGCACCGCGTAATCCGAGAAGCCACCGGTTATCTTCTTAACCGCTCGAATCGGCCGCCTAGTTTTCGCTGAAATGCAACTTCTGCGCGCCGTCTTTGCCTAGAGGGTCGCGCACAAACTTGTTACGGCATTCCGGACACAAATCATAGCGAAAATGCTTGAGATTTGGCTCGACTGCATCCGGGTCCTCTTCCCCGTCATCCATTTCCCGTAGCAACTGGCTGACCGCTTCCATGTGGTCCTCATCCAAGTCCGCTTCCGTGATCTCCGACGGGTCATGCGCCGTGAACACTTCAATCTTGACCACGTAAGTGTGGTCGTCGCCCATCTGCAATTCCTTGCCGCAGAGATCACACGTGACATGTAGCATAAACGGGGAAACCTCCCTTGGCGACACCCCGGCCGACGACTGGCCAAACCGGGTCCGCAAAGACAACAATTTGCCGGCGCAACGCCGACATGCGAGTGAATTGTCTACATACCATCCGTCTCAGGTTTCCAGGCCTCTGTCAAGCTGAATCTAGGAAAAACGCCGCCTTTAACGAGGCCCCGTAGATTGCATCAGTTGGAAAAAGAAAGCGCCATCGGCCCATTTTGGTCCGGTCGATGGCCTATCAACCGAGGTCGCGTGCGGAACCATATTCCGTTGCCAGTCCCGGCTGTCTGCCTTACCATCCGTAGGACGGTATGCCAAATCGTCCCAGGCGTCACTTCCCGGAAAGGACGAGGATGGTCGGACCGGTATTACATCAGGAGATGCTGCTCGGCACGCGGCGCAGGCGGCTTTATGTCTTCCGTTGGATTTATTCCGGCTGGCTGCTCCTGCAACTGCTTTTCTTCTCGCTTTCAGCCGCCATCACTTCTGGTTCGACTACCATTGGTCTGGCAGCGGCCTTTGTCCCTATTTTAATCACGCAACAGGTAATTCTCGTCTTCCTCATGGCGCCGGTTTTCACTGCCGGGGCTATCACGGATGAGAAGAGCCGCGGCACCTTGCAATACCTGCTCACAACGGACCTATCGTCTTGGCACATTTTGCTGGGCAAAATGTTGGCGCGGCTGGCGCAAGTCGGCTTAGTCGCGGTAACGGGACTGCCGCTCTTATTTTTTCTAGGCGCGTTCGCCAGCTATAGCATGATCACGCTTTTGGCGGCAGTGGTGGTAACGCTCGTTCCTCTTTTTTGCCTGGCATCTTTATCCTTAGCGGCTTCGGTGTGGACGCGTCAAACTCGAGATGCCGTTTTGGTGTTCTTCCTGATTCTCGGCGCCCAATTCGGCCTCTTGGCGCTTGTTGGAGGAATGGACTTTTACGTCCCTAATTACGTGTTGCAACCGATTATGGAAGGGGTTGATGCGACTTCCTTGGGGGAATTCGGGCGGCGCTTGGTTGGTATGATTCTGCTTTGGAGCGGGGAAGGATTATTCTGGTTTCTGCTGGCGACGTGGCGATTGCGGCCTGCGTATGTGCGGCAGCTACAAGCCGTGGGGCGCGGCAGTCGGGCACACTGGTGGCGCCTTGAAAGACCTGGGATGGCCGATAGTCCGATTCCCTGGAAGGAACGACATGTGGAGGGATTGTCGCCTATTCAAGCGTTGCGGCGCACGCCGCTTTGGTTAGGCATCGTGCTGACCTTTTTGGCCACGTTCGCTAGTTCGGTTTTTTTGCTCTGGCTTAATCTTTACTCCAGCGTCAGCTTTGGCGACGTCCTGCACTCGATCCGAAACCTAGAAATGACGAGTTTGCTTTCACGCATTGGTCCGGCGGAGGAAGCGTTTCAGGCTCAAGGGGTAATCGTCATGCTCCTATTCAGCTTGCTAGTCGGCGTGCGCTGTTCGGGCGCCATCAGCGGCGAGCGCGAGAAGCAAACTTGGGAAGCTTTGTTGTTAACCCCTCTCAGTGCCCGGCAGCTTGTCCACGGCAAGCTCTGGGGGATCATGGGCGCCAGCTACTATTACTTACTCGCCTACGCTGTTCCGGCACTCGGCCTTTCTGTTTTGGGCGGGTTTATGTCGCTTTTCTGGACAGCCCTCTGGCTGGCAGTGACCTTTCTGGCCATGTACTTCGTGGGGGCTACCGGTTTGCGCTGCTCGGTGCGGGCGAAGAGTTCCTGGCGCAGTTTGCTCGGCACGCTTGGCATGGGCTACGTTGGCGGCTTTGTCGTTTATCTTATGACTTCGCCGATTATCCTGATTTTGGCATTAGTGGTTCTTCTCAGCATGTTTCTCATCGATGGTCTTTTAAGAACGAGCCTCGTGTCCGCGGCCACGGGAGGCGGGCTTGCGCGGTTTTTGATGGCTTTTAAGATTGCCTCGTGCGCCGGCTTGGCCCTCATTTTCTGGCTGTTGTCCAAGTACTTTCTTCGGGACAGTCAGAGATGGATTGCCGACCGCGAGCGAACCCGGCACTGGAGTGAGGAGCCGATTTCATATCGGCCGAAAAGGCGACGGGTTCCCACCGAGCAAAAGGGCAAGTCGGGTTTGTAAAACGGATTGCCAAGGGGTCTTAGAAGCTGGGTAGACCTGGAAAGCCGGACCACTGCTTGGGACCCCAGCCTTACAAAAATAAGCAAGCAAAGTAGCAACAATTTCAATTCGATCATCCCGTCCTAGAGTCCGTTCGACTGACCTCAATGCATCTAACCGGCGTCTGGCAAGACGCTTATCACTAATCCGTTTTTGTGTCACATCATTGGCATAGCGGTTGCATACCACGAGAAGCAACTGTGAGATTACAACCAACAGAAGAAGAGGAACGGGACCATGTGCCAACGGGAATCGAACTTGCTCTGGCTCAAGGATGTGCTCGCGCACTTGTCCTCCTGCCAGAAGCAGTTGCAGTGGGCCGAGGACAGCGAAACGGTCCACGTGTTAACCGAAGCAATGCTCCGCGACTTGGACAGCTGTAGGCGCCTGTGCGAGAAACTGCATAGGCAAACCGAGCTCCAGGCAGCGGTTTAGGAATCACTCAAGTCCTCTGATTACCCCTTTAGGGCCGTTGCCCCCAACGGCCTCCCACCTCGACCCAATTCCCCCTGTCTCATCCCGCACACGCCGGCGACGCCGCAACGTCGCCGGCCTCTTTTTTTTCTTGAATTGGTCAGTGGTCAGTGGTCAGTGGTCAGTTGCAAAGGCAAAACGACGCCCTTCCATGTAGTGAACATTCACTGACCACTGACCACTGACCACTGACCACTGACCACTGACCACTGACAACCCCGCATTTTCCTTACCTTCGTTACGGCCCTTTCCACCCGAAGGCTAGAAGGCCTGGCAAGAGCCGTAAGCTGTGTTGGTGGTGAACCGGCCTGGCAAGCCAAGCCGATAGAGGTAACTGAACAGGCTGGAGGCGTTCCGCGACGCCAGGAGTTGAGCGCCAGCCGCACCCCGCGTTCGAGGTTTCAACATAGTTGGCCCCTGGCCAATGAGGAGGCGTGATCATGAGGATGCGCTTGGGAGCGCCAATGCTGATGGCTCTGGCCGGCTTACTCGGAGCCGCACCCGGGGCTTTCGCAGCACATTGCGGCGCAGCCAAGTACACGAGTTGTTCGGAGCCGACCTGCGATGCGCAGTGTTCTTTCACATCGTGTCAACAACAGTGCCGGACGACCTACAAGCTTGTGTACGACACAGTTCTGGAAAAGCGGTGGCACACCTGCTACCACACTGTCCAGGAGACCGTCATGAAGCCGGTCTGCAAGACTTGCTACCGTGAGGAATGCAAGACTTGCTACAAAACCGTCAAGGAAACGTGCTACAAAACGGTGACCGAGAATTGCTCCCGCCCCGTCAAGGAGACGTGCTATAAGGAGTGCGAATACACCGTCTGCAAGCCCGTTTACAACACCGTGAACAAAGAAGTCGTCGAGACCGTTTGCAAACCGGTCCAAGAGACTTTGTTCAAGGAATGCCGTTATACCGTTTGCAAACCGGTCCAAGAGACCTGCATCAAGGAATGCCCGGTTACGACCTGCAAGCCCGTTTACGAGACGCACTGCAACGTCTCCAAGGTGCAAGTTGCCAAGCAAGTTTGTGAACAAAATGTTCGCGAATGCTGCTACACCGTCTGCAAGCCGGTCCAGGAGACCAAAATCAAGGAGGTCTGCTGCAAGGTTTGCAAGCCGGTGCAGGAAACCTGCATCAAGGAAGTATGCAAGACCTGCTACAGAAATGTGGCCGAGACTTGCTACAAGGATTGCGTCAAGACCGTGTGCGAGCAGATCACGACTTGCAAGACCGTCAAGAAGAAATGCGGCGAATGGGTCAACGAGCAGTACTGCGTGCCCGGCAAGAGCAAAACCGTCTACCAACGGACTTGCGATGAATGCTGCTTCGACCCTTGCACCTGCAAGACTCACGTGAAGAAAGGTCATTGGACCGCTTGCAAAGTCGAGTGCCCGGCCGAAGTCCGCTGCAAGAAGGTCTGGAAGGAACACACGGTTTGCGAGACCGTTCCGTGCACGAAGACCGTGAAGAAGTGCGTGCACGAGAAGGTTCCGTATACGGTGTGCAAGAAAGTGCCTTACACCGTCGTGGAGAAGGTCCCCGTGACCGTCTGCCGGATGGTTGAGGAAACCATTGTCAAGAAAGTCCCGTATACCGTCTGCCATATGGAGACGCAGGTCATCAAGAAGCAGATCCCTTACACGACCAACCGCTGCGTGCGGGGCGCGTATGTGGATGAGAAGGGCGTCGGCCATGAGACCGAAGTGCCCGGTTCCAAGTTTGTCGAAGGCGCCCAAGCCGAGAAGTCTTGCTGCTATACGACCTGCAAAATGGTGGCCGAGACCCACGTTAACAAAGTTCCTTACACCGTCACCCGCATGGTGTCGGAAGAAGTGGTCAAGAAGGTGCCTTACACCGTCTGCAAAATGGTCGCCACTCAGGTGACGAAGGTCGTCCCGGTGACGACCTGCACGATGGTGCAAGAGAAGCAGGTCAAGAAAGTGCCTTATACGGTATGCCGCATGGAGACGTATCAAGTCACCAAGCAAATACCGGTTACGACCTGCAAGACGGTGCCTTATACCACCACTGTCCGTGTGCCTTACAAGGTCACCGAGTGCGTGCCGACGACGGTCTGCAAGAAGGTCAAGACCTGCGTGCCTGAAGACGTTTGCGTCCGCAAGTGCCATCTGGTCAAGGTCGAAGTGCCTGCTTGCCCCAAGCCGGCTTGCCAACCTGCCGCGAGTGAGTGCAAACCGTGCCCGAAAACGGAATGCAATCCTTGCGAGAGCAAGTGCGAAAAGGAGTGCTTCTTCAAGCGGCTCCTGAGCCATCGCATGGCTTGCGATTCGCCTTGCGATCCTTGTGCGACTAAGTAATCCTCACAACCCGCGTCGCACGCCCCGAGACCCTCGCCCGGTCTCGGGGTGTTTTCGTTTAACGAGGAGAAGGACGCTCAGGCGCCAAGGAGCCAAAGAGCTTCAGGGCTTACCGCTCGCACCGCGTTCAACGCCTTAGGCCTCCAAAGCTTCTCAAAATCAAAGGGGGCCAGGCCAATGCGGGGCCGCCTTGGTCCGACGTTGGCCACCTTCGAGCCCGACGCTGGCCACCTTCGAAGGAGAGACGCCCAAGACAACGAAAGAGCGCAAGTCGGCATTATGTGTTCAATTATCGATCACCCACCCTCTACCCTCTAGCTCAATGTGTGCGGGTCTAGAGGGTGGGGCGCTTGAGCCAGAGGGTCATGGGCCGAGACCTTCAAAAGCCACGAAAAGACACCAAAATCCACAAATGCTTTCCACCGGTCGGGAGGGGGGGGGTGTCCGAGGGTTGAAATGAAACGAAACCGCAACGCCTAGGGAACGCCTAATTTGAGCTTGCCCGGAAATGGGGGCCTAACAGGACTAGCCTTTGATGACATAGAACAGTCCCGAGAGCATGATCAGCCCGCCCAGGACCATGATAATGATGCGAAGGAGGAGATCGAGGTCATTGTTGAACTGCCACATAATGCCAAAGACCAGAAATGCCGGGCCGACAACCAAGCCGCCAATACCGGTGATTCGGTTGCGCGTGAAGAAAACTTCCTCCTCCTCATCCTCTTCTTCGCGCCTTCTTCGCCCCTTTCCTTTGCCTGGCCGTTTTTTCCGCCGCGGTCGGGGCTCTTCCTCCTCATCGTCTTCGACGAGCTCTACCTCGTCCAGGTCTTCGACTTCTTCTAAGGAATCCACTTCTTCCAGCGAATCAACGTGCTCGGCGACCTCTCCTTCTTCGATCACTTCGAAATCTTCGATGACTTCGTAATCCTCTGTGTCGACGAGGCCTTCTTCTTTCTGTCGGGCCGGTCCTGGTTTGGCGACCTTCTTACTTTGGCCAAGGTCGCTTGCGGCGGGTATTTTGACCCGCTGCTTGCACCGAACGCAGCGCGTGTACTTGCCCGCCTCGGAATTATCAATCCCGAGGAGCTTATGGCAATTCGAACACCGAAAGCGGATCATAGTTGCCTCAAACGGCCGTTAAGTCGAGGGAGGATGGAGGATGGAGGATGGAGGATCGAGGATCGAGGATCGAGGATCGAGGATCGAGGATCGAGGATCGAGGATCGAGGATCGAGGATCGAGGATCGAGGAT
>JBJMQT010000124.1:0-12382 GCA_045802525.1 Gemmataceae bacterium | reverse complement strand
TCGATAGGCACCACGACCTCCTCCCTCGCGAAGCCCTGGAGGTAGCCTTGCAGGACACGGCCGAGAGTCCGTCCACTCTGGTTTAGGCAGCCTATCGAAGCCGCCAGCCGTTTCCCAGAAGTGCGACGGTTCCGCAAGCAGGACCGCCATCCTGACCGGTCCCGGCGATACGCGCCTCAAGCAATGAACCGGGGGCTGCCAGCGCTCGTCGAAGAAGATTATTGTCTACGGCGCCCAGCTTTACTTTCGCTCGCCGCTCCCAACATGACCCCTCCTGGCCGGCACGAACTCCTGAATTGATGTAAAGAAAACGATCTTGCGGGGTCCCATGTGCGAACTCCCCTAGGAAGTTTGGCTTCCCATCGATTTGTGAGCGCCCGAGCCGAAGAGTGATGTCAAACGTGATGAGGCCTGGTCCTTCGGTCGAGGGAGCCAGGAGATTGCTGCGGCAGCCCTGCACTCTAAAGGTAACATCGGGAGGTGGTTCGACGACGGCAATACGAATGCAAATCTTTATTACTTTCTGCATGTTTACTTCGTTCCAGTTAACACTCTGCTCGCGCCCTTTCCTCTGCAAGGTTTAACCAATCACTGGCTTGTCTTGGCCAAAAGTTGCTCCGCCTCGCGGCTCAGCAACTTCAGGTTCAGACGCCACGGCGAACTCGCTCTCCAGTCGGATGCGGTTCGTCTCCAGGCGGCAGAAGGGGCAGTCGTGTTGGTCCATGAACGGACTCTTCTCAAAGCTGAAGGTCGTTGTCGGTTATCCTCCCGATCAAGGGCCTCGAATGAACAGGCATTTTAGCCGAACGAGCGACGGCGGCACTCTGGCGTTGATTCGAGGTTTGTCCGGCAGATGCGGGCGATGTAAAATCTCCCCATGCCTCAGTCGATCCCCGCAGGTTCGGATGGTCAAGGACAGCCCCGGTGCATACCCTCATAGGCTGCACAATGCGATGTACCAAATTCCGAATAGAGGCTTCCGTGAACTTGCCTAGTAAATCCGTATTCTGGGTGACTGCTTTAATGGCCAGGATAGGACTAAGTTCATTGGTAAGCTGATCGGCCATAGCGCCCAGATACTCTTGAAGTTTCATCATCAGCCCCTTGAAAAATGAGCAGGCATTGAATCACGCTGATTCCTGCCTGCTCCACAACTGTCCGTTCGACCAGTCTCCGGGGACCTGAAACCGCCAAACGGTTGTCGGGAATCGGGGCAGGTTTCGAGAGGATATCATGGGCGGCCACCAAACCATTCTCGGATAGTCTTCAAATTGGCAACAACCGTTGCTACCGACGCCAGGACGATCAACACGATTGCAAAGACAACGAACCACCACTTTGAGAAAAAATACCGCTTTGCTTGGTCCATCCGGTTCGGCGTTTCATGTTTTGCCTGTTCGGCCTGATCATCGACTTTGCGAACGATTTCAACGATCGCTGGGTCAATTTGCAAATGACCGTTGGGCGCTTCGATTCCAATTACTCGAACGATTTTAAGGTATTCTAGCCTTGCCATAACCTCGCGGAATTGAGGAAGCTCAAGGCTAAACCTTTCCATTACGTCACGGTTCATTGTGGCGGGGGCAAGCATGTGCGCGGGTCTGCTTCCCTTCTCAAGGAACTCCTCCTTGAGAAATCTCAGCAGCTGTTGTTCTAGCTCAGTGAACGACGGTTCCATAGCGCCGCCTTAACTTCACGCCGGTCAGACCCGTGAAATAGCGCAGTACCGTTTGGCTGAGGAAGCTTCGACGCTCAGACCGGCAAAAATGAATTGGCTTTGCTTGGAACCCGATCAATTGACTGCTCGAGAGCGGACCCAGGAATGTTGGCAGCCGTCTCGACAGCCTCCCACCCAAACTAGCACAGGAATCCCGCCGCGCCCGCCACGACCAGCAGCAGCCAACCCACCGAGATTAAGAAGGTTCTTGCAATCATGTAACTCTCGTATAATTGGGTAACACATTGGGGACGCAAATGCCCTGCCAGTCCTGCTGACTTGCCGCTCAGCCGCCTTTCGACCAATCACCTTTTGTTTCCTCAACCTCCTGCAAAGCTTCTTTGGCATCTTGCAGAGGGCCCGCAGGGGCGGCTTGTTGCGGGGGTTCCCGCATGGTTCCCTTTGAAGTCGGCTTCTTGCCGGTGGTAGTGTTGTTTTTTTTGATGCTCTTAGCGTTGTTCTGAGGTTCACCCTTGGTTGTTTCTGGTGTGACGGTATCCATTGCTCGCTCCCTTGAAAAAATGGTTGCTCGGTATCACTACTCATAATTTCTCAACCAGATGCGATTCCCGATCGATTCGGAATGGCAACGCCAATCAACCTGCCCATCCCCTCCGCATAAGACCTTTCAACTCCTTTGGCGGCGTCAAGGTCAAACGCAATAACTTTGGATTGGTTCGGCGTCGGTTTTGCTGCATGTCGCTCAGCACGATGGGTCAATGGATTATTTTCAGCTTCGGCAACGCTTCTTGAAGGTTTTGGACTCCAGCGTCGGTAGCTCTCGTGCCGGCAAGGTTCAACTTTCGAAGGTTGGTCAAGCTTTTAAGATACACCAACCCTAAGTCGCTAACGCCAGTGTTGTTTTCGAGGCTGAGTGTCTGGAGGCTGGCCAGCCCTTTGAGGCGTTCCAGGCCCTTGTCGGTGATCTGGGTGCCCTCGAGATCCAGGCTTCGTAGTTTGGTAAAACCTTTAAGATGTTTGAGGCCTTTGTCAGTGACCTTGGTTCTGCCGAGTTCCAGCACTTCGAGATTGGTCAACCCCTTGATGTGGACTATGCCGTCATCGGTGACTTTGGTATCCTTGAGAGACAGCCTTTCGAGTTCGTCCCACGTTGCAATGGGGATTTCCTGGCAGAATAACTGACGAACAAGATTGGGGTAAGGAGTCGGCCAGCTAACCCGGGGCTTTACGGCTTCTCAGGCCGTCGAACTGGAAAACCGCTTGGCCCCTTTGTGACGGTCGCGGCCCGTGACGCCTTGTCCGCACCGGGCTTGCTAGGTCGAACTGGAATTCTATTGCCGCGTGCAAAGCCAGGGCTGGACGAATCACGGCCGCCTGCGCCATGCCGTCTTTGGGGGTTTGCTGGAATAACTCAAGGAAGAACTCTCCCAAGCTCTCCCCTTGAGTTAACGAGGATGAGGCAATGCCTTTTCAGGGAAGAACTGGACTCACCCTGTTGACCCCGCTGTTTCTAGTTCGATTCCCGTTTACCACCCTCTATCCCTTCCCCAAGCTTTAGCTGACCTACAGTCCACGCTAAAAGGACTAGTTTCTGCCACTTTATTGCAAGACTCCGGGTTTCAAGAGAGGTTTTCCTCCATCGAAATCCTAGCCCAGTCGCTCTCCAGGGCCGAAAACTCTCTCCCAAAAGAGAGAGGCCGACAGAGGGGTCAACACAGACCTTAGCGGCCCTTTTTTTGGCACAAATAGTATTTCGACTGGGAAGGAAATGAGGTGCCTGCTGTCGGCAGCAACAGCTCGAACCGGACGTGCATGTTGACCCGGCGGCTTGAAATTCGATTAAAGCAGAGGGGATCCTCGACCGATCAGTGTCTCAATTGGGGATTCAGTAAAATGATTCACGATCTTTAGCCCATTTCGGGGACTGCATCCAGACTCTACTTTGGTCGATAATCAGAACGAAGCCGCTGGAGCCCAGATGCCTCCATTATCCCAGCCTGCCTGGTTTAACCTTGAGGAATATGGTCAATACAAGCGCCGTTCTTTCTCTTCCAACTTTTAAGGAATTGCGTCAACACGTTCTAGACATTCTTTGCGCCATCGACCACCTCGACGTGCGGCAAACGCACATGACAGAGAAACCAATCACACGCGCGGGCAGACCCTGCGGTTTGTTCTATCACGTTCGCGGACCTCGTCAATTGTTCGCTTATGCCATCTGGGCCGGCGAGGAAAATCGCATTCTCTTCTACAACTCCACGGGCCAGCGTTTTGCCGAAACCAAGCTAAGCGAAGGACCCGATCCCACTCAAATGATTGAAAAGAGTAAGAAAGCCGCCTGATTCATCTTTGGACTAGAGACACACTTCTTAAAGATAGTCACCGACAGAGGGGTCAACGCTAGTTTATTCTTGAAACAACGATTAACTGGATTTCTCAATCATTCGATTGTTTCTCCAACCATTCGGTCATCGTCTCCAGATAGCTTTCGATGAAATCCGGAGGCGCCTCTTTGTTCTTGGTCTTGGCGCTTTCCCGTGCTTTTTTAGACCCGCCGGTATGCGTTCGGCACAGGGAGTGGTCGGCGTTGGCAAAGATCTTAACGGTCACATCTTTGTTGCCCGCCTTTGCCAGGCCCCGGCGGATTATCGCCACTAGCGGTTCGGGCGGTCCCGACGAGGTGTCTTTGTCGCCAAAGATCACTAGGACAGGGCAATGAACCCCTTCCCACCATAGTGACGAATCGTCATGGGTGTTTAGGCGGGCGGAATAGAACAAATCGCGGTCGCAATAATGGAGATATTCGAACCAAGGTGACTCTTGGACCGCTTGTTGCATCTTATCAAAGTCTTCGAAGCCCTTGTCGCCCCGGATCATATCCATGCGCGTCTTGGCGAAGGCCCTGGCTGTTTGGACGTCCTGAGCCGAGAAACCGTCCGCGCGCATTTCCGCCTCAACGCGGGTTTGATCCTGTTGCCACGTCGGACCCTGCCAACCGGACACCTCGATGAGGAAAGCTGCTTGATCGCAGAAGGAGGCAACCAGGGGCGCGACCATTCCTCCTTGACTGTGACCCCAAATGCCGACCCGATCCGAGCGAATATCGTCCCGGCCGCATAGGAACTCAATAGCCGCCTTGGCTTCTTCAGCTCGGTCTTGGAAGGTCTGTGCGTTGAAATCGCCGGTCGACTGACCGACGCCTGGCTTGTCCCAGGCCAGGCAAGCAAACCCATGGTTCGCGAAGTGCCTGCCCAGTGCCGGTCCTATCCCGCTGTAGTAGCGATCCTGTTTCCCGGAACCCAGAACCAGCGCGACAGCCGGGTGCGGACCGGTCTGCGCGGGCAGGTACAATGTCCCGGCAAGGACATCCTTCCCGTGGAGGAAGTGGACCTCTTCTGTAAGAACATTGCGAGGGCCGATTTCTTTCTCAGTAGTATTGGCTATGTACGGCCAGGTGACAAAGACAACGATCCCCACAACTGCCAGGAAGCTAGCCAGGACTAATCCAAAGAACGCCCATTTGATCATGAAATTCACCAAAGACAAGGAGCCCGTCAACAGACACCAAGGGAGTGCGAACTCACCATATCTACTTCGTAGCGGAGAACGCCGTCTTGTATGTTCTTGCGAACCGGCGGGAGAAGGTTGCTTCTTAGATGGTTCCAGGTTGAGGTCGTAACGTGCGCCTGTAAACTCGTACCGAGAGCTACCGAAAACTGCGTAGCGTTTTTCCTAGCATTGAGGGCTATGAGGAGCGTATGCTGGCGGCGGCGATTGAGTCACACCTAACGAGGGAGGATGTTATGCGAGTCGGAGTGTTCTTGAGCTTGGCGGTCGGTTTGTTCCTGGCAGCCAATCTCGCCAAGGGCGATGCCTCACAGGACGACATGAAGAAAATGGAAGGCACGTGGGCCATGGTCAGCGGCGAGCAAGACGGCAAAAAGCTGCCCGAAGAGACGGTTAAGTCCGCGTCGTTGACCATCAAAGGTAACAAACACACGGTCAAGATCGGCGACGAGACCATCGTGGGCACCCACAAAGTGGATGCGTCCAAGAAGCCCAAAGCCATTGACGCCACAGATACCGAAGGCCCGTTCAAGGGAAAAACGACCTTAGGCATATATGAGGTTGATGACGACATGTTTAAAGTCTGCTTTGCGGGTCCGGACAAGGAGCGCCCCAAGGAGTTTACCATCCAATCTGGCACCGGGACCTTGAATCATGTTTGGAAACGCAAGAAATGAGGCTAAACCGCCTTCTGTGCGTCAATGGCCTTGGACGGGTCAGAAGAGTTTAGAGGATGGTTGCCAATAAGCCGATATAGGTTTACATCACCTCCCTTATTGCGCAATGGATCGATTTCGAGCCAACGGCCCAGAGTTGAACTGGGCCAAATCCCAGTTAACACTCTACTCGTGCCCTCTCCTTGCGTTTTTCGCGAGGAAAGAAGACTATTCCTCCGAAACAAAGAGCGGGTTTAACTCAAGGCTGAGCGGCCGAGGCGCATTTCTTGTCAAAACTCTCTGATTGAGTTGTGCAGCTGCTAAATTAGTGGAGAAGGCAGGAATTGGACCTACATCCTCTGCTTGCGCAGCCGCTCTCCCATTGAGCTACTTCCCCAAAATGCTGTCTGACTGTAAGCGCGTTTCTCCTGCATTGCAAATGTAAATCGTGTAACAAAAAATAGAGTAATCGAACGGCCGATGGTACTGGGGCTCACTTGGGCGGTGATTCTATTTCGAGACGAATAGATCGCATGCCTAATCAGGCGTTACTACCGACTGGGAGCTGATATTGATTTGCGGGCCCTAATCGTTGCATCGGCCCCGTTTTGGCGGAGCTTTAAGGCTCGAGAAGCAGGGAAATGAAATCGACAATTAACAAGCACCGCACAAGACGCAGCAAGACGTTGAACTAACCCAAGCGCCGTGAGTTTGAAACGTATCTACGTCAATCTTCAAACCGCCCTTTGACCCAAGAGTAGGACGCCTTATGTTGGTGAAATTCCAAAGCGGCTTGCTGGGAATCATTGTTCTTTATGCCAGTACGTCCGGCTTCGTATTAGCTGAAGAGCGCATTGAGCGATTTGATCGTGACCCTGGTTGGGAGGGTCACAATAACCGTTCCACGATTGACGGGCGAGAAGTACGCCAAGACTTTGGCTACAGTAAGACGGCACACGCTGGTGGCGAACTCGGCGAAATGGGAGGCTTTATCACACCGGCCGCCGAGCCGGCCTACTATGCCAAGAAGCTCTCGGCAAAGACCTTTGATAATCTTCTGACTGCTTCAGGCACGCTCGCTTGTACGGGCACAAAATTCCATGCCCTCATCGGATTCTTTAATGCGGAAAGCCTCAATGAATGGCGCACGCCCAACACCATCGTTCTGCGCATTTCCGGTCGCGGTGACGTTTTCTATGCTTGGTTGGAGTATTGCACCCAACGTTGGCGAGCCGGAGGCGACAGTCCTCAAGGGTTTCCCACTGAACGCGATATGAAATCTGGTCGCCAACGTGTTAAAGGTTTTGCAGCGAAGGGCGCCGTGCATAAATGGACGTTGGTCTACGATCCCAAAGGGAACGATGGAAAAGGCGCTATCACGGCCACGATCGATGATGTGAAAGCAGTATGCCACTTGGCCGATGGTCATAAGAAGGACGGCGCGACTTTCAACCGATTCGGGCTTCTTACGGTCATGAAGTCAGCCGCAACCGGCGGCGAGGTCTGGCTGGATAACATCACCATCAATGGGAAGAAAGAGCACTTCAGCAGCGACCCTGGCTGGGACGCCCTTGGCAATCGACGGACGTACAAAACCAAGGCGGTGCGGCCGCGCTTCGACTTTGGATATAGCCCGACGCACAATGCTGGTGGCATAGCAGCAGGTGAATTAGGTGGCTTAGTTTTTCGCGGCGACTGTCGCTTCTCCGAGAAGATGGCATATTATGCCGATCGACTCGACGAGTTAGATTTGGACAAGCCGTTGCGGGCCTCAGGGAAAGTATGCCTCAAGCGCGGAGTGACCGACAGCACGGTGCTAATTGGTTTCTTTCATTCCAAGAACAGCATGGCCGTCAACGCTTCCCAGGAGAACGGACTGCCCCTTAGCTTCCTTGGCATATCGACAGATGGACCGAGCCGGGAGGGCTTTTATTTTGCCCCTGCCTACCGTGTGAAGAGTGGTACCAAGGGCAAAGTCAGCGGCGAATCTCCTCGTATCTACCCGGATGGCAAAGTCCATGACTGGACATTCGCTTATTCGCCGACAGCGGCGGATGGCAAAGGTCAGATTACGCTGACGCTCGGCAAGCAGTCAGTGCAGCTGGTTCTTGGAAAAGGCAGCCGTGCTTCCGGCGCCAAGTTCAATCGCTTCGGCTTGATTACCACATGGGTCGATGGCAATAGCCAGACCATCTATTTCGACGATCTCGCCTACACCTGCAAACAGGACTAGCGTACCACAGGCCCTTTGCTACACCTTTTCAGAGAGTACATCATGAGGCGGCCCCCCTACTTTGCTGCGTCCGTGTTTGCGGCCACGATATCTTTTGTGCAGCTCTCCCAAAGAGTGGTTGCCGAGGATGGAAAGTCAGCCACGCGATTAGGTACTGACAGCACGCGGTTCACTATCAACGACAAGCCAGCCTTTCTGTTGGGCGTTAGTTACTACGGGGGCCTCGGAGCTTCGGAAGAAACTCTTCGGAAGGACCTCGCCGAGCTCAAGAAGAATGGCTTCAACTGGATCCGAGTTTGGGCGACTTGGTCGGCATTTGGGGAAGACGTTTCAGTAGTGGATGGGGACGGGAAACCCCGCGAAGACTTCCTTAAAAGGCTCCAACGCCTGGTGGCCGCGTGCGATGAACACAGCTTGGTGGTTGATGTGACGCTCTCACGGGGCAGGGGCCTCGACAGCCCCAGCCGGTTACAGACGCTTGACGCCCACCGCCGGGCTGTTGAAGCGCTCGTCGCGGCTCTCAAATCGCACGGCAACTGGTACTTCGATCTCGCCAATGAACGGAACGTCAAAGACAAGCGGTTCACAAGCTTCGCGGATTTAAAGGACCTCCGGGAATTAGTCCGCGAACTTGACCCGCACCGCTTGGTGACTGCCTCGCACGGCGGCGACATCAGCCAGGCCGATCTTAAAGACTATCTCATGACCGTGAAAGTTGACTTCCTAAGTCCGCACCGCCCCCGCGACACTGACTCACCCAGCCAAACAGAAACCAAGACGAAAGAGTACCTGGCTTTAATGAAAAACTCCGGCGTGAGATACCGATCCATTATCAGGAGCCATTCCGTCGGGACTACGGAGGTTGGCAACCGAAAGCACAGGATTATGTCACCGACCTCAAGGGTGCGCTGACTGCTGGGGCCGCAGGCTGGTGCTGGCATAACGGGGGCAACCGTGCTGCTAAAGACGGCCAGCCGCGCCGCTCCTTCGATCTTCGTGATAGGGACCTGTTCAGCCAGTTGGACGAGGAAGAAAAGAAGGTGCTGCCGCTTCTGACCATGGTTATCGCCAACGAAGCACAGAAATGATTCACGAAAAAGTCTGCAGTTGCCCCCTTCCGCCTTTATCCCAAGCATCCCCGTTGCTTTACCGATGGAGTACGAAATGTAGACGGCATTCTCGCATGACAGGCGGGCGTCGGCTTCCACATCGTCAACCGTACGCATAGCGTGGCGATAGCATTCAAACCAAAAGATAGTGATCTGTCCGTTTGGGAGGTTCGCAACCGATGTCGTGGCGTGAAACCTTCTTGGTACATTTTGGCAGCGGGGCATTCTCCGGCATCCCTTTGGGACTGTGGCTCAGAGTCCTTCGTGAGAATCGTTTCGCCGTCGACTCACCTTATTGGGGCCGTGCGGCAGCGATCACCTTCGCCAGTATTCCGAACACACTGCTCCGTTGGTGGGAAAACTTGCTTTATAGTGAGAAGGTCAGAACCACGAAGGTTGATCCCCCGCTATTTATCCTCGGCATCTGGAGAAGCGGCACGACCCACCTGCACAATCTACTCGCCCAGGATGACCGCTTTGCCTACCCGAACAACTATCAAGTGTTTTATCCCCAAACTTTCCTTACCACCGAGAAGATCAATGGCAGGCTCGTCGGGTTCTTCTTTCCCGATAAACGCCCGCAAGACAATGTGAAGATGGAGATTCAAGGCCCGCAAGAGGACGAATTTGCTTTTTGTTCCCTTACAGGCCGTAATTGTATGATGGCTTGGGCATTTCCTCGTCGGGCCGAATACTATGACCGGTATCTCACTCTAAGGAAAGCTCCTGAGAGCGAAGTTGATGAATGGAAGTCCGCTCTGACTTTGTTTGTTCGCAAGCTGTCCTTTAAGTATGCCAAGCCGCTGGTGCTCAAATCGCCTGGCCATACCTGTCGAATCAAGCTGCTGCTTGATCTATTTCCGGATGCCAAGTTCGTTCACATTCGAAGGAATCCCTATGATGTTTTTCAATCCACGATTCATACGGTCAGAAAAGTGACACCCTGGTGGGCACTTCAGCGACCAGACTATAGAAACTTGGAAGATCGAACTCTGAGGCAATACAAGGAGGTTTACGAGGCTTTCTTTGCAGAGTGCGGGCTAATCCCGAACGGCCACTTCCATGAGATCAGGTTCGAGAACCTTGAGGCAGACCCTATCAGCCAGGTGCGAAGCATTTACAAGGCCCTGAGCCTCCCTGATTTCGAATTCGTCGAACCATCCCTACGGCGCTACCTGGATAGCATTGCGGGTTACAAGAAGAATAAACTACCAGAGCTTGCCGGTGATATGCGGTTGCGGGTGGCAAGGGAATGGCGAAAGTGCTTTGAAGGGTGGGACTACCATTTGTAGACTGGGGCCGGCGCCAGCGCCCTTCTTGGCGGGCCAGCAGCAGTCCGCCTAAAATAGCCGAAAGGACATTCGTTCACGGCCTTTTGAAACGAGGAACTTGCAAAGCCGAGCGTCGCGGTCCGTTCGGCTTAATTGCAACAAAAAGTATCCGGTATTTCCTGGGTCGTGGGTCCGTCATTTGCTAGCATCCGGCAGGAGTTGACTGATGTTTGCTGCTCAAGCAAGTCCATATGGTATGTCAACGGCCATGTTGGGTGCTGGTGCGGAAGCCTCTTTCGATTTTATCCCTGTAGACCCGCGATCAGCCAACCGTCACCGGAATGTTCCGACGGACCATGATTTTAATTTCGGGTTACGGCCTGCAAGAACTCATCGCTGATGCCGTGGCGACCCGCCTTAATACGCTTTAGACCCCACTTCCGAGCGATGAGGAGGAATGGTCCCAAAAAGAGCCTTTTGAGACTAGCCTAAGGTTTGGCCATGTCTTAATAGGCAACTCTGTAGCAATATCCTCCGCTTCCACGGCGACAGACCTTCAATTCGAACTTGCGATTATGGCAATTCCGTCCGCTTGAGTCCGGGACGAAGCCATTTATCGGATATCTAAGATAGAAGCCCCCACCAAATAACGAACACGAACCGAGTTACGATCATGATTGCCGAATTTCTGGTCCAGAAAGGTGGATTAGCTGGAGGAAACTGGTCCACTGTATGCCGCGGTCCTGAAGCGAAAGCTCGTGACATATTTCAACGGCAACTGAAATTGTATTCGGTCGGCCGCTTCCGCCTTATAGACGACCATGGCCTAGTTATCGAAGATTGCAAAGCAACGCCTTTGTTCAGCCGGAACTAGACACGCTGTCCCGCATAAATCCTGGTAATAGTTGACGTTCTTTTGAGGAGATCGTCGGTCGCAGATGAAAAAGGGTTTTGGAACAACAGCGGGCCAACCCTTACGATTGTCTTTTCGTTAATAGGGAAAACAACGATGCCAGAACAGCGGCTATGGAGATCAGGAATAGAGCCGTGAAGCCCCACCTCGTTTGACATAAGCCGCCATTTATCGATAATGTAGGTCCACTTTGGGGCATCTCTGCCCCGCAGTAACCCCATTTCATTTAGGAGTCCCCTCAATGATCGGCGAAGAGATTGCGCTCCGTGAGGAGTCGAACCGCATTATGGCCTGGCTCAAATCGCCACCGGCCCGAATCGTGGCCACTCCCCAGCAGCGGACCTTGAACCAGCGGACCTTCTCCCTCCTGCGAGCCTTGCGTCAGCGGCAACGCTGCACGGCAGGTGAAGGGAGGAGTGCATGAGCGCCTTCATCGTGTCCGAGAGAACCATGCACTGCGCCGTTCAGCCCCGATGCCGCCAGATGCTCCTCGTGCAGCGTGCGATGAAACAGGCCAGCAACTGTATCGGCTCAATGCCGAGGCTGTTGCCCAACGGTATGGCCGGCGAGAAGACGTTCCCGCATACCGTTCCTCCGCTGCCTTCCCGCCGCTGGTTCAACAACTCAAGTCGCTCAATTTCCTCATCTTCAAGTGTTCCGAAGGCAAGGTGACCCAGACCGCGCTCTACCAGTCCCTGGTGCGCCGGAAGATCGCCCTGACCCAATCGGTACGTGTACTCTTCGTCCAATTTCCCACCGTTGAAACCGTTCCTTGACACAGACTACAAAAAACCTGGCACTAGGGAGCAAATACTTGGCACTATAATGTATGGCCGTTCCATTGCGCTTTAACCTCGGCGGAAAGACTACATGTCAGGTACCCTTATTGGCTCGCTATCATCGCTGCCCCCTTTTCGTCTGGGCACAGACGGTGACTTGGTCGCCACGTATATCT
>JBJMQT010000123.1:0-35703 GCA_045802525.1 Gemmataceae bacterium | reverse complement strand
GTCGAACGAACCTTTGGATGGATTGGCCGCTATCGACGCTTGAGCAAGGACTACGAACGGCGGAGCGATTCGAGCGAAGCCATGGTGCAAATTGCTTCGATCCATTTGATGCTCCAACGTCTGGCCCCCAGCGAATCGAGATTGGCTAATGGCTACACCGCAAATCGCATAAAGCGCGCTGCATGACCTTTAGGAACACCCTCTTATGAGCGTATTGAGTCGCGCAAGGGATCTCAGATCCCTACGATCAACGTATCACTATGTGAGCCCAAAGGCAATCTGCTAAGCTGGCATGTGATGTGCTGTCCGGCTGGCATACCACACTATACATGCGAGACTAGTTCTCTCCTTCGCAAGCAGGATCAAGACATTCAATTGCCGGAAAACGATATACTAAACGTGCTCTTAAACAGAGGGGCTGCCGATATGGTGGGCAAGCAAATGGTTGG
Organism: Gemmataceae bacterium; assembly: GCA_045802525.1. Lineage (GTDB taxonomy): Bacteria > Planctomycetota > Planctomycetia > Gemmatales > Gemmataceae > JBJMQT01. The sequence continues at coordinate 35,254 of JBJMQT010000123.1, read as the reverse complement.
GAGAGTAAAAGGTTACGTCTGGGCATTGTACGTGTTCCATAAAATCGAAAGCATAGGCGCCCTTGGAAGCCTGTACGAGGGATTTGCTATGTTCCAAGCAGGACGAGCGCTTGAACAATTGGTTTCAGATGTCAGCAAAGCGCTCTGTGATCATGGGTGCGGAAATGAGATTATAGAGATCAATGTAGAAGGGCCGACATCTCTAAAGGACGATATTCAGACTTGGGATAACATAGTGATGGCCAAGCTAGGCGAAGCGAAATTGCGCGAACACCTGGATAACGTGCCAATCGACCTGACTGAGTGGTTGAAGTCATAGTCTGATCTCATCGGCACGAGGGGATTATGGCTATGGCCCGCTCAATCGCCTAGCCAACAAGCGAGGCAGTACGGTCCTGTTAATCTATGCCTACACACTTGACGCTGATGGCCTACGAAGCAGGGTGACGGAGAACCAGCTGGAATCCAATGGCAGTACTTCGACCGTAACAAAGGTATGGACTTATGACGCCCTTACCAGGAACCTATTTTTCGAGTCATCGCGCTCTTACGTTACTTCTGTGCACGGGACTGATGGCTGGCTTCTTCTGGGCATGGTTAAGCCTGATTGGACCTGGAAATGCGACCCGATTATTGGATAGGCGAGAGCAAGGGGCTGCTCATTCTATCTTCCTAATTAGTATCGCAATCCAGGACACTCTCGCAAAACATGAAGCTGGTCCGCAAGTGAATAATACGATGCCAGAAGGCCCCGTAGTTAAAGCATGGAAGGATTATCTCAATGCGGCATCGAAAGAGCCTGCGCCAGAAATACTGGACTATACAGATTCTCGCATAGGGCATACGAGGGTTTTTAGAAGTAATTTTGGTGGAAGAATTGGTACGTTGTACGATATCTGGATCGCAATCCCCAATAAGGAGGTTTCAAATACAAACTATGTCATGTTTGTTAAATTTAGTAACGAACTGGATACAGTACGACGCGATCGAGCATTCTCCTATAGCCCGTCATCGCCAGAGCAATTGTTTGTAGGAAACCTGCAGAATGCCGATGATTTTGGGGATCTGGGCGAACACACACTGCGAGGCTACGATTGGAAGAGCCCTTTCAAGCCGGACAGTACTTACTGGTCCGAACAGTACATGATCGTGGACGGAGGCCTTGAAGAAGGTCGTCGCATAAGAAACTGATACTACACTCATGGCCAGACGAACATGATCGCCGCTATCTACCCGCATATCGTAAAAGAAGCCGGCCAGCCGGCGCGCTTGGAGAAGCACGCGCGCACTCGGGTGGCCACGATTGTGATGGACTACTTGGCCTATGGTTGGTCGCCCGATGAGATTTGCCGCCAACATCCGCACTTGACGCTGGCTGCCTCGCCTGGGGCGAGCTGGCGAAAAACCAATCATCCGGGAGCGTGATATTTACCTGCCGGGTGGGTGGCAACCTCCTAATAACCCGTACTCCATGACGTTCTTTGGCTTTGGACCGATTCGAATCAAGGCCTGGAACTATGCGCCGGGAGTTATTGCTTGGGTAAGTGAAGGAGACGAAGAAGTTGTGGCTGCGGCAACGGCCCTAGTCGAGCTTCTTGTGCTTCGGGCAGGACAGGAGTAGCTACGACCGCTTCTGCTAACCAGTCGAAAGCAGCTGAGCGCGTCACTGTTGCCTTTTTGATTGCCCTTTTGGTACCTATTTAATTTAATTGATCGGAATAATTGGATACGCTACGAAAGATCCGTCGCCATGTTGCGAAGTGAATTGGATCGCTTCTATTACGTTTACCCGTCTTGGGCCAACCTATCTTATGAATGGCACCGCCTTCCCCAATTATTGGCCGACCCTCTCAAAAGCGGTTTTCTAGATGATCCGAGGGGCGACTACTATAGGAGACAGGGATATCCAAAGCAAATTCAACCATTTGACTTGATTGATGGTCCAACCGGCGGGGGGATTATTATCCAGAAAGGTAAAGGATTGTGGCTTCCCCGACAGGTACTTTGGAGTGAGGCCAACACCGTGGGAGCAAGGGGCATTATACTTAGCTCAGAACCGGGCATTCCCGGCTCGGACACTACTGCCTTGCGAACTGGCTCCTTTAACGCCAAGGTCTGTTACCTTGAGCCAATTCCTGCTTGGCAATTGGGATTGGATAGGACTACGAAGATCTACGATTGTAGCGTTACGCCCGAACATATTGTTAGTGATCCTGGTTCAATGTACTGGGCTGTGGACGCCAAACCGTCGCGTCGTCCCTTGCGTGGTCTAGCGGAGGTGCCTAGTTGGGCGAGTGCCTTCGGATTCGCGGCGACGCCGTTGCCGGGAAACGCTAAGGGAAGAAATTGCCCCCTGGTTTGCCAGTCCCAAATATCAGGCTTCCTGGTTCCGTGTCGAAGGCAACGATGACCGTCTCGGCTGGAATTTCGCGGTCGTCTTGTATTTAGCTTTACACTTGCGTAAGGTAGCGGGTTCACGACTGCACTCGATGCATCTCCTTGCCGATATCGAAGGCAAACCCAGAAATCGCGTCCATTGGAATCCGAGTAGGCGCTGAGGCCGCCGATTGTAAAGGGGTGAGCGATCGGTTAGCACTCGCACCAAACAGATCTAAGGACGACATCTCATGTCATGCACAGATGTAACGTTTCACCTGACGGATGGCACCCAATTTTACGGTCAACTGACGTCCGTCGGCATTCTGCTCCCCTACATGTACGACAACGAAGACGACAACTACAACTTTACCCGTGGCATGGAACTACCCGGTCGCTGCCAGTGCCCGGGGGAAAGGTGCCGAGTTGTGCTCCCCTTGCATAGGAAAGGTTGGTGGGGACGTGCCTGTCGGCATCACCGGCTTTTTCTTGAGCCGCTTGACATGGTCGATGCGACTGTGGAACAATTGGACGCTCCGGGGTAAGCTACCCGAGGTGACGCAAAGTACCGACGCGGCCAATCAAATCACGAAGTACCAGTACGATTCCGCCCGGAAGACAAACGAGCGTCACCGATCCGCTCAATGAGGTGTCTTCCTCGACCTACAACATCGCCGGCAAGCAGATCTTCAGCACGGACGCACAGTCGATCGCGCAGAATCCCAAGCGTTCCCTCGTTTGGCTAAAGCTGAAAGCACAAGCGTTAATCAAGTAGGACGACGGTATGCCGGTCGAATCGCTGGGTTAGCGTTCGACTCAGAAACGATCTGTTCGGGACGGTTTTTGTGCGCATTGGTCATCGCCGCGATAGAACAACGCTTCAATTCTTTAGTCCCGGCTGAACGGGTTTCCGTTTCAACCCTCCCTTCGGGACGCAAACTTAGGATTTCTGTGAGGGTTCACGAGCCCGTTTGCATAATCCGGTCAGGCGAAACAGGCTGCTATACTCATGGGATGGACAGCCTTGAGACTCGATTGAAACGCCATGCTCAAAAGCTAGGCTTTGATCTCGTCGGCATTGCGGAGGCCACCGAGGCTGATACTTTTGGAGCCTTGAGCGACTGGCTGAGCCGCGACTATGCCGGCGAAATGACTTATATGCATCGCCATGCTGAAGCGCGGCGGCATCCCGCGTCGATACTGCCCGCTGTTAAAAGCGTCGTCATGGTGGGCATGAATTACCATATTGAACCAATCCCATCAGACTCTGGCACAAAGTGCGCCAAGATAGCCCGTTACGCGCTAGGTGAAGATTACCATCATGTCCTGCGCCGGCGCCTGAAAGCGCTGCTGGCGTGGTTACAAGGGCAAGCGCCGGGCTGCTGGGGGCGCGGGGTCGTGGATACGGCGCCGCTTCTCGAACGCGACTTCGCTCGGCGGGCCGGTCTTGGCTGGTTCGGCAAGAACACCATGCTGTTGAACAAGAAGCTCGGCAGTTATTTCTTCCTCGGTGGGCTTCTTGTCGATAGAGAACTGGTTCCCGATATGCCGCATGAAACGTCGCACTGTGGCACTTGCACGGCCTGCCTCGACGCCTGCCCGACCCAGGCATTTGTGGGCCCCGGCCAGCTCGATGCCCGGCGTTGTCTCAGTTACTTGAACATTGAATTGCACGGTCCCGTGGCAGAAGAGTTGCGACCGATGATGAATGACTGGCTATTTGGATGCGACATTTGCCAAGAAGTGTGCCCATGGAATCGCAAAGCTCCCATTGCCGTTGAATCGTCGTTTATGCCGAAGACAGATTTGTTGGCTTTAGATCTAGCGGAAATCCTGAGCGTCTCGGAAGAAGAATTTAAAAAGCGCTTTCGCGGCACGGCTCTATTGCGCACGGGCCGTTCCGGCCTGCTGCGTACCGCGGCCCTAATTCTAGGCAACCGCGGAGACCTTAGCGCCTTGCCGGCCCTGGAAAAGGCTTCAAAAGATCCCGATGGCACGGTATCCGAGGCTTGCAGGTGGGCGATTACGCGAATTCGAAACCCTCATTAAAACAGGTCGCCGCTTCTGCGCAAGTCTCGTTTCGTAACACGGGTTGTCTTGTGGCGTTTCGTAACATTCGTCAACATGTTTCGCTTCAAGGAGTTACGTCAAAGCGGCTAGGTGTGTGTTATGAATGTTATGAAACAAAACGTGCAGCTGAGACCCTGGAGTCTGCCGATTTTCATACTTCTAGACCCACCGCTCGCATGAGAGCCAGGGCATTGCTATGCTGGACCACGCCCGGATGGACGCGGTAGTCAAAGGAGATTTCATCGCCCTTCATTTGGTCTTCGAAATGGACGTTGGCGACCTGGGGCGAAAGGTGGTCGGCGATTTCGGCTAGGGCCAGGTCATGGGTCGTGATTAAGCCGATCGCGTTTAATCCAATCAGGCTGCGGACGACGCCTTCGGCGCCCAGGCGGCGGTCGTGCGAATTGGTGCCGTGGAAAATCTCGTCGAGGAGAAACAACAGGGGGAGCGGCCCCTTGGCAACATCGACCAATTGGCGCACACGCGTGATCTCCGCGTAGAATCGCGACCGGCCCGCTTGCAGGGAATCTTGAATGCGCAGCGTCGCTCCGATGGCCAATGGGGACATTCTTAAGCGAGCCGCGCGGACGGGCGCGCCCGCCTGCGCGAGAACCGCGTTGAGCCCAGCGGTACGCAAGTACGTGCTCTTGCCCGACATATTGGAGCCGCTCACCACCAACACTCGGAGGTCGGCGGTGAGCAGCAAGTCATTGGGCACGCACTGAGCGCGGGGCAAGAGCGGATGCCCCAACTTTTCGCCATCTAAGACGGGACCTTCATCCACGATTACAGGAAACGGGTCCTGCGGATTCTCATAGCTGTAGGTGGCAAGCGCGCTCAAGGCCTCGAATTGACCCACGGCATCGAGCCACCGGGGAATGCCCGCGCCGCAATGGGAGCGCCAGGCTTCAATAGCGAAAGCGAACTGGGTATCCCAAAGCAGCATGAGCGCCAGTGGCGTGAAGAATTGATTCCGTTTGGCGTTTAGCCAGTCGATAAGCTGAACGAGTTGAGCCAGCCGATCCGAGGGCGGCCTTCCTTCGGTTTGCAAGGTGCTTTGCAGCCGCGTTAGCCACGGAGCGACAAATGGCCCGCGTTCCAAGCGCTGGAGAATTCCCGAAAAGATCATCAGATCGCTCGCGCGTTTCTCAATGGGCGCCAAAACTCGGTTGACCCGTCCGCTCATCCACCAAGCGAAAAGTCCTTCCAATGGCAGCATCACGAAGAACGGCCACCGGCTCCAAAAGTCCAACAGCCAGCCCAGTAGCGCCAGAGCGGTGAGCAAAGCGAGAGCCAATGCGGTCCACCGCCTAAAGTCGGAATATAAAACGCGCGGTCCCACGGCCCAGTGGCTCAACTCGTCTAGCTTCACACCGGATGGAATGTCAGCGCCGAGAAGGGCAAGGTTCTCGCGAAGCTTGAAATGCGGCCGGAGTTCCGCCACGGCTGTCTGCCGCAAGCGTATTTCCTGCGGGCTGGCGGGATTTAACAGCCACCAAGCGAGAGTTTTTTCGCCGACCCCGGTGCGCGCCGTAGAGAGCAGTTCGAACAGGGATCCTTTGCCGAATAGATCGAGATCAGGAGCATAGGGATGGGCTTCATCGAGGAAATGAGTGCCTGGCTGGCCCGTGCCGGCCCAGCGTTCTTCCACGCGGGCCAAGCCTTTTTCGCAAAAAGCGATCGCTCGGTTAGCGCGGGCGATAGCTCGATTAACACGGTCATGTATCGGCAGGAGAACTAGAAATGCGGTGGCAGGAACAGCGATCCACCAGGGCGATAACCAATGCGCCCCAAACGCCATCCACGCGATCAACAATCCAACCAGGAAAACGGCCAAGCGGCCGTTGCCGACAACCGATTCCAGCCTTTCTTCGCGGCTCCGGCGTTCACGGTGCGTCTCGGCCTGGCGTAAGTAGACCTCGCGAGGCCCGTTCAATTTCGCGTTTGCCAAGTTGAGATTAGGCGCTTCCATGGCGAGCATTCTGAGTCAGTTAGAATCCACCAAAGCGCCGCCATGGGTTTGTGGCCGTGCAGGCTCTGCGCTTAGCCGACTTTTCAAGCGCCTCAGCCCTTCGGCGATGTCGATCTTCGGTTCATAGTCCAAATCGCGGCGGGCTGCGGAAAGGTCAAACCAATGAGTAGTTGATAGCTCTCTGGCCAGAAAGCGCGTCATCGGCGGCTCGGCTTTGATGCGCAATCCCCCATAGAAAAGCTCCATGATCCAACCAGTCAGATAAGCCAACCCAGGCGAGATAGTTTTTGTAACAGGCGGCAGTGCTCCTGCCTCAAGAATGCGGTTAATCAATTCCCAGAGCGGCATGGGCTCATTCTGACCGATAAAATAGGCTTTTCCGCAGATCGGCGATCCCGGCAGAAGCCGATCGGCTGCCAGAAGATGCGCGTCAGCCCCGTTATCGATGTAAGTGCTGTCGACCAGCTTGGGCGTTCGTCCGACACAGCGCAGTTGTCCGTTCTTGCCGCGTTCCAGGATCCGGGGAATTAGATTAGTGTCGCCGGGTCCCCAAACCAAATGGGGCCGCAACGCGACGGTAGCGAGGGTGGCACAATTGGCCGTCAATACCAGCTTCTCAGCAAGGGCCTTGGTTTCGGGATAAGCCGCTTCGTAGCGCTCCGGATAAGGCGTCGCTTCGTTTACGCCCTCCATATCGGAGCCGTTAAAGACTACGCTCGGCGAACTGGTATAAACTAGCCGGCTAATGCCCCAGCGGCGGCAGGCATTGAGGACATTTTCGGTCCCAACCACATTGGTCAGATAATAGTCCGCATACCGGCCCCATATGCCGGCTCTGGCGGCGACATGGAAAATCAGCTCGCAGCCCTCCGCCGCGGCGACTACCGCGTCCCCGTCTGCTAGATCGCCTTGGTGAACCTCGACCCCCCTGGCTGCTAAACTTGCATAACAGCCGCGAGAAAAGCTACGAACCGAATCACCGCGCTCCAGCAAGCGTTCGACAATGGCTCGGCCGATAAACCCGCCTCCTCCCGTGACGAGAACTTTCATGAGATTTGCCTCGCGGCCCAGGTCGCGAGTTTTTCGCGGAAAATCTTGGCATTGTGCCGAATGTCCACGGGAAATGCGGGATGAAAAAGAACCTTCTTGATAGACTGCGTAAACACAGCGGCGGCTCCCATCTCCAAAAGTTCGCCTTCGATTCTCGTCCGGTCCGCGTGTGTACCTTTGCGCCGAAGTTCAACGCAAAGCACCGGAATGGAACAGCCTTTTTTTACAACGCCGACCAATGCCGTTCTCCGGACAGAGCTATGATTATTGAAAATCGATTCGCTAGGGATCGTGAACAGCGTTTCTTCCCCGGTAACAACGCGTTGGGATTTCCGCCCGTAAAACCAAAGCCGGCCTTGCTCATCGAACCGACCTAAATCTCCCATGCGATGGTACAACCCTTCTCCGTTCGGGCCGGTGATCTTAGCAAGAACCGTAGCCTGGGGCCGATTGAAATACTCTTTAGTCACAACCGGTCCCTGCACGACAATTTCTCCTACGGTTCCGTTTGCCACAAGCAAATCATCAGACCACGCCGGAATCGGTGCATCGGTGATCGTGATGACGCGGACTTTCATGGGCTTAACCGGTCGGCCCACGCAAATGCCCTGTCCTTGGGCGGTCTTTGCCGCTGTCTCTCGGAGAATCTCATCAGTGCCGATGGAGCAAACCGGCAAGGCTTCGGTGGCTCCGTAGGGAGTAAACGCCTCGGTGCCGGACGGCAGCATGGGTGTGAATCGCTCCAGAATATCGGCCCGCACCGGCGCGCCTGCGGAGATGACGCGCCGGAGGCTTGGCAGATGATATCCGCGGTCTGCGCCATAGTCAGCCACCCGATCGAGCAAGGCAGGTGAACCGAACATGGTCGTCACGTGGAAGTCGCCGATGGCTTCAAAGATCTTGCCTGCATCGACAAGGGCGGGCCGCGTGAAATCCATTTCCGGTATGACGGCCGACATGCCCAGCGCAGGAGCGAACAGGCCAAAGAGAGGAAACGTCGGCAAATCAATTTCACCCGGCTCAATGCCGTACAGCTCCCGGAGCAAATCTACCTGAGCTGCAAAGTTGCCATGTGTATAGACGACCCCCTTGGGGGGGCCCGTGCTCCCACTTGTGAACAAAATGGCCGCTGTGTCTTCGCTTCCTACATCGCGGCTACCGAATGGAACGTCGACGTGCCCCGCCTCGCGCAGTTGATCCAGCGTTAACCCGCTCCAGAACCAGCGTTTGCCGACGGTGACAACGATCTTCAAGGTGCGCTTTGCCCAGCCAAACAGGACACGAGCTATTTGGGCTTTGGGTATGCCAATGAAGGCTTCGGGTTGGGCCTCAGCTAAGCATTGTCCAAGAGGTCGGACACCCATGCCGGGATCGATCAGCACGGGGACGGCGCCAACTTTGAAAAGCGCGAAAGTGACGGCAAAGAATTCAAGGCTTGGCTTCACCATCAGCACGGTTCGCGTGCCGCATCGGATGCCAGCGCTTTGCAATCCCCAAGCAAGTCGATCGCTCTCCTTATCGAGCTGACTATAGCTCCAGCGGACATAGTTGATGCGCCCGTTGTGATCCCGGCCTTCAGGATAGGCGATTGCCAACGTGTGCGGCTGTTGACGGGCCATCTCCGACAGGCGGGCAGCCACGTTAACAGGAAGCGTTGTTATCATCCCTAGGCAATGCTCAATGGGTGCTTCTTGAGAAAGGTGCTGACGAGCGGAATTATTTCCTCGCAGGCGTCTTCGAGAACATAATGACCCGCTTTGGCAAAAGCATGGAACTCAGCGTTTGGAAAGTAACGCAGCCATTGGGCCAGGAAATGCTTGTCGAAGACAAAATCGCGCAGACCCCAGCAGACAAGCATGGGAATGTCTTTCAAGCGATCTAAACCCCCTTCAACCACACTGACGGCGCCATAGCTCGGATCGCCGGGGTTCAAGGGAATGTCCTGGACAAAGCGCAGGACGGCAATGCGATTGTGCCAGGAGTTGTAGGGGGCGAGGTAAGCCTTACGAACCGCTCGCGGCAGGGGGCGCCGCGCGCAACAAAATGCGGCCGCGGCAAGGCTGAACGCATTCAGTCCGCGAACTAGCAAGGTTCCCACCGGCGTATCACGGCAAATCCGAAGCGGCCAGGGAAAGGCCTTGTTCTTCGGAAAATGAAATGCCGCGGTGTTGAAGACAATCAATCTGCCGATCCGTCCAGGATGTCGAATGGCGTAGGCCATGCCGATCATCCCCCCCCAGTCATGTAAGACGAATGTTATATTTTTCCTAATGTCGAGGTGGTCGAGGAGTCGCTCAAGGTCTTGTACCCGTTGATCCAAGGAGTAGCTGTAGTGAGCGTCGTCGGGTTTATCGGACAAACCGCAGCCGATGTGGTCGGGGACAATAGTCCGGTAATTGCCCCGCAAAGCCTGCACGAGATTGCGGTAGTAAAACGACCATGTCGGATTGCCATGCAACATGACAACGGGCTGGCCCGCCCCTTCGTCGAGGTAGTGATAGCGAAGACCATTGAGGCTGAGGAAGTGACTGGCGAAGGGATAATGCTTCTTTACCATTCGAGTCCCAGCATCAAGCAGTTGAGGCCGCTGCCGATTCCCAAGAACCCGACGCGGTTGCCGTGTTCCAAGAACCCGCGCTCCTCCGCCAAGGCGGCAGTCAAAGGCAAAGAGACCGTTCCCATGTTCCCCAGAAAAGGAAAGGTGGAAAAGTCCTTCTCGGGAAGAATGTCGAGCAGCTTCAGGACCGAATCGCGGTGACTTGCCCCCACCTGATGGCAGATCACGCGATCCACTTGCTCCTTCACCCAGCCTAGTTTAGTCAAGAACGAGTTCCAGGTTCGCAGGCCGAGGTTGACCCCGTGCTTCAATACGGAAATGGAATCCGTAGTCATGAACTGCCGGAAAGTTGACGGCAAGATCCGCTCGATGCCCCAGCGGCACAGCGCATGAAATTCCGGTGCGGCCTGGGTTACGCCGCCGATCAACTTACGACCATGCTCGCCGAAAGAACCATCCGTCAGCACTAGTGCCACTGCGCCGGAACCGCCCGTCAGAGTCGCCAGCGACTCTTTGAAGAACTCCATGCTATTTGCTTGGAGCATACGTTCGATCGTTATATCGTTGATCTCGCGAGCGCTTTCGCACGATACGATCAGCCCCGCCCGGATTTGACCGAGTTCGATGCGATTGGCAATATCGAGCATGCCGTTGAGCACGCCCAGGCAAGCATTGCTGAGGTCATAAATCGCCGATTCTCCGCCGACGCCAAGCCCTGCCGCGACGCGACAAGCCGTGGCCGGTTCGAATTGCTCACGGCAAACGCCTCCGTAGATAACGACCTCTACGAATTCGGGCGGCACCTGAGCCGCCTCCAGCGCCTTGCGGGCCGCTGCTATGGCGCCCTGGGAAAGGGGATAGCCTTCTTCCCACCAGCGCCGCTCTACAATGCCGGTCAAGGCTTCGAGCTGGCCTTGGGGAATATGCAGGGCCCCGTAAAGCGGCTCAAGCCGCTCTTCCAAGTCACTGGAAGTCATTAAGACGGGCGCCAGTTCGTAGCCGATCGCGTCCACGAATACACGCGTATATTTCATGGGCCCTCCGGCAGCAGCCTTAGCGAAAAGTCATTCATTTGATAAATGGTCCGGCCATCCACCGAAAGATACCCCTCCGCCTTGAGCAAGCGTTGTTCTAGATCAAGTTCTGTTACGGCCGCCTGAATGGTGACCTGCTTGTCGCACGGGACTACCTGGCCTCGATAGAGCCAACGGTGGGGCACTCCAAGAACGGGCGTTTCAAACATCGTTTGCCGCCCCGAGCCCCAGCGCTCCGTTGCCAGCACCTTGAGCAACTGAAGAAACGCTTCCAGTCCTAAAGAGCCTGGCCATACAGGATCTTGAAAAAAATGAGCTTTGAAAAACCATTCGCTGGGATCCACCGCTTTGACGCCGCTGACGAAACCGAGCTTCCGTTCACCGCCTTCGAGATCGCAGGCATTAACCTGGTCCACCATGCGCAGTTGAGTATCAGGAAACGGAGGAAGGACCGAGTATTCGAACCTTCCGCAGTCGGTAGCACTCTTTGTGTTCAGCGCCAAAGGTTTGGCTTCGCGAATGCCAACCTGATTTTCCAACGACTCGCGGGGGAAGAAGCCAAAGTAAGTGTTGCCATCATAGACGAGTCGGCTACCGGCGCGCACGCTAAAGTCATAGTTCTGGATAATCATTCCGCCGGAATGGGATACTCGCGTTATGTTGACCGTTGTGGTCAGTGTGCCCGTCTCACGGCCAATCCGCTGGTGTTGAACGCCCATTCCGCCCAAATTGCGAAAGCACAAGTCAACCGGGCTGGTCAAAGCCGAGCCCAAATACGCGGCCAACCAGCCACACGGCTGAAGTGCAACTTCAAGGAGCACCGCATAGGGCATAAAGAGTTGGCGGTTGGCATCGAAGTACCATGCGTCTGGCGGCACGTCGTATTCCGCTTCGATGACGCTTCCCGCTATCATCTTCCAGGGCTCAGCTTCAATCGCCGTAATCCGGTCTAGAAACTGATAAGGCGGTCCCGGCAGGCGGGCTATTGTTCGATCGGTATCAAAGACCTTGTACGGATCGCCGAACGCTGCGGATGGCTTGCCCGTTGCGAAGGCCAGTATTCGGTCGTGTTCAAATAGGGCCCGCTTCGTCTCGTGTTTGGTGTGCCAAAGAGTTTCCAAGCTTTCGCGCCCCAGGCCCGTCAGGCGGAGAGACATATCGGTAATTTCGACGATTGGCTTGCCGTCGGCGTACATTAAAGCATCGCAAATAGCAAATGGCTCGGGACAGTAACCAAGTTCTTTGATTACGACTTCATATATAACTTTGCTGGTGGATTGAATCACTTGGCCGCGACATTTGAGACGGCTGGCGACGCCTGGCGCCGGTTGATAGACAACCTTTCCTGCCTCCCCCACCCAACCCATGCGCAAGAGGAAAATGCGAAGCGTATGCAGGCAACACTCATACATGAGCGTTCCCGGCATAACCATGTCGTCAATGAAATGGCAGGTAAGAAACCAGTCATCGGGATGGATGTCGGCTTCCCCACGAATCATGCCTAAGCCATATCGACCGCCCTTGGGATCCAAGCGAGAAATGCGGTCAACAAGCTTCATTCGGCCGCCGGGGATCCCCGTGGGTCTAGCAACGGCCAAGCCGGCAAATCGGGTCCCAAAGCAACCCGCAAGGTCACCCCGGCGGAGGCAGTCGATTTGCTCATCGCTATAGGATTCGACGGCCATTGGTACAAGCTCGGCCCAGTCCGAAGGAACTTTACCGGGAATCGGCTTAAGATCCAGAGCCGTCTGAACAATGCCCTTGCCCGCCGCTAACTCATTGCTTGTGAAGAATCCCGCACAGCCTTCCTGCATGGTCAAAAGCGGTTGGCCGTTGACGATTCCCTCGAACGAAAAGCGAAACAACTGTGTGTTGCCTTGACGAAAAAAATGGTCGATTCGAATGTCGTACTGAATGACTTCGCCAGGGCCCGGCAAGTCGCGGTGGAAAATAACGACCGCATCGAGAAGCCGATAAACCGCGAGCCCGCGAGTCCGCGAGTCGATGCCGAGATAGCCGGCGAGCAATAGGTCTGCTTGACCGGCTTCGACTGCGATGCAGGTTGGAATGCGGCCCGCGTCAAGGTACCAAGCGCCGGGATGGATATCGTGCTCTGTCACGACGTGGCCGGATGATAAGGAACCCTGTTGCCCTTGGACCGACAGAATTCGATCCACCAGCATTAAGGGCTCGTCCGGAAGGCGAACACGCGTCGGAAACGAATCAACTTCGGCATACTCATTGCCAAGAACAGCGGCAATGGAACCAACGGCGAACTCAAGGCACTGGGCGCGACTAAGGGCTAAGGACCCATTAGACTCTCTAATGGAATCGGTCTTTCCGTTTGTCGGTTTTGAGTATCCAGCCTCGTGGCTTTCCCCTGTTCGCCTTCCATTTGGACCCGGGGAATATTCCCCAGCCAGCTTCATAGCGGAAGAAACATGTCCAGCCATTACCTCGGTAAGTTTCTTGCTAAATCGAAGGTAAGATTCGTGTGCCAGCGCCTTAGCGCCTTGGCATATCGCCAACTGAGCGATCATGGGTTGGTAGTCAGCATTGGAATGAGGCATAACGTGATTTGCGATTGTCTTTTCTGCTTCCAGTAACCCGGGTGGCTTGGGAACCACAAAGGGCCTGCCGCCGACAATGACTTTCAGTTCCTGCTTGGTTTTACGCGAGGATACGGCTTGGTTACTAACCGTTTCGGAAGGCTTCTTGACGGCCTCGAGTGTGGAAAGAACCAGCTGGAACCGATTGCCATCTTTGCTGAAGGACTTTATGCGGGTGCGAGCCGGCGGCTTGGCAGAGGTCTCCGTTAGACCGGAGCCTTCCGAACCTTGTTGGCTTAGAGAACAAGATGCTTCAATGAGGGAAAGCAACCCGGTCGCGGCGCCTATATATTCTCCGGAGGTGCAATGATTCCGATCGGCCTCATTGCTTGAATGGGATTCTGCATAGGTGTAATTGTTTTCGCTATCTAAGCCGGCGTTGCGTCCCGGCTTCGATAAAAAATCCGCCATATCAACACCGGAAGAATCGATTTCTTCAATAACGGCGTAGATTTTGTCCTGGTCCTTTAGAGCTTGATCAAGTCTTTTGAGCAGCACGGCGCCTGCACCATCACAAGGCAGGCAATCTTTGACATTTGATTTGTCCGCAGTCGGCTGAATAGCCTGCGAATTACCTACCTCATTTACTGCGGCTAATAGAGCCCGGATATCGCCCGGCAGATCAACCGCGCCAACCAGGGCCTGCTCGATTTCACCTTGATCAAGGAGCCCGACGGCGATTTCCAGAGCACGAAGCCCCGAGTTCTCTTCATTAGCAACGGTAAAGCTGGGCCCGCCAATGTGAAATTCCCGAGCGATTCGACTGGCGACAACACTTCCCAGCGCCCCCATAGTTCTATTAGGTGTTAGAGGGGGTCCCGCAGCTTCGCGCAGACTAGCCGTCCATTTCGCCAGTTCTTCTTCCGTCAAATCCAAGCCAAGCGCGCTCGCCCACATCCCTGCCTTATTGAGGAGGGACCACCTAAAATTAGAATTAGTAGCGTTAAGATCCAGATCCAAGCCAATGAAAACGCCCGTTCGCAGGCCGTGCTCTTTGTTAAAACGGCCGTCTTCCAGAGCTTCAGCTGCAACCAAGAGCATCAGTAACTGCTGGGGCAGCATCTCCTCCAACTCTTTTGGCGGAATGCGAAATCGGGTGAGAGGCACCGACAGTTCTTCAATGAAAAATCCCTGCGAGGGCAAGTCAGCGCTTTTTAGAGTCTTAAGCCGGGCGCTGTCCTTGATCCCCCAGTCATTTTCCTTAGATTTTGGTCCGGCTGCCTTGCCGTTCCCCTGCGAAGCCTGCATCGATTCAAGCTTGCCCGTGTATGCAGCTTTTCCGACGATGGCTACAGGGGTTCGCTTTTTCTTCGAGATCCCGGTTCGATGACCTTTTGGCGCCGACGATTCACGAGTCCACTCCTCAACTAGCAAGTGAGCGTTAATCCCGCCAAAACCAAAAGCGCTTATCGCGGCCCGGCGTGGCACAGTGGGAGCACGCCGCTGCCACGGTTGAGCTTTTGACAAAACCTGGAAGGGCATCGCCGGTGCTGAGCGCGCTGAACCCATTTCTTTGAAGTTGGAAGTCGGCGGCAAGGTTTCATACTTCAAGGCAAGCAACACTTTGAGCAGGGCCGCCGAACCGGCTGCAGTTAGCGTGTGGCCGACATTGGACTTAACCGAACCGATGATGCAGGGCCTGGCTTTTGTTTCCATTCCCTGCCAAAGTTGCATGAGACTCGCCATCTCCACCGCGTCGCCGACCGGCGTCCCCGGAGCATGGCATTCGTTTAAATCAACATCCACAGGCTTCCAATCCGCTTGCTCGTAGGCCTGCGTCATAGCGCGGAGTTGGCCTTCCAAGCTAGGCGCTAATAACTTGCCTTCACGATCGTTCGAAAGGCCGATTCCTGCGATGGTGGCATAAATGCAGTCGCCGTCTATTATGGCGTCTTCGAGACGTTTTAGGAGGAACATTCCACAACCTTCACCAACGACCAATCCGTCTGCTGCTTGATCGAAAGGGGCACAACGGCCGCTGGGGGAAAGGGCTCGCAGTTGGGAGAAGCCCATCTGGGTATAGAGGCAATCGGGTCGGGAAAGTCCACCTGCCAACATGGCATCGGCACGGCCCGCTCGAAGATGATCCATAGCCAGTTTGATGGCGTATAGAGACGAAGCACAAGCCGCGTCAAGAGTGTAGCTGCCGCCTTTTAAGCCAAGGGCTCGGGCAAGCATCCCCGCCGGTAAAGCAGCGACGTGGCGGCTCAATGGGTCGATGGGCCCAAAGCCTACCTCCTTCGAGGCGCCCAAGACTTTTTTTTCAAAAACAGGGTCGAAGATCGCTCGCGTCAACTGAGATGCCTTTTCCGTGGGCAGCACGATATTGCCGACGACCACGCCAACCCGTTCGCGATCGAGGTTCTGCGTCCGCCCGTCGACCCATGCCTGACGCCCTGTATGTAAAAGCAAAGAAAACATGGGGTCTAGCCGGTCGAGAAGTTCCGGCTCGAGGTCTAGTCGGCTCAGGTCCGTAGGGAAGTCTTCAATAAGGCATGCGCGCGTGGAGTATACCCGGTCCGGAGTCCCAATCTTGGGATCATAGGCGTCCAAGCTGGAGAGCAACCAACGATCTTTTGGGACATTTCGAGCCGTGTCCACACCGTCTCGGACATTTTTCCAGAAGGCGTCGAGCGTGGGCGATTGGGAAAAGACGCCTCCCATCCCGACAATGGCGATGCGCGACAAAGGATCCATGTCTTTCAGGCTCTCCGCTCTTTCATGCTGGGTTTTGAAGTAATGAATTTATTAGCTATGTGCTGGTTCTTGGGCGATTCGTTGTATTGTGTGACCCGAATGGAGCCTATAGGTGGGCAACAGCAACTGCCTTGCGGTCCGAGACTGTTACTTGCGCTGACTTGTTCCCTTTGGCGATCACTAGACCGTCGCGTCTGGCGTTCCACCCTCTGGCTCAAGCGCCCCACCCTCTAGACCCGCACACATTGAGCTAGAGGGTCAGAGGGCCCTGAAACAGTCTCAGCAGACGGGAATGGAATGGACGCCCAGTCGATTGCGCCGAAAGGCATCTTTCAAAGCCGCATCAAGCACGCACTCATAGCCTTCAAGGCGTGCGACTAATTCCCCCTGGTGATCGACAAAGTCCAAGTCAGCTAAGATGCGTTGAGGATTAGAATGAGTGATTGTTGCGCAAACGCGGACACCATTTTTAGGGAAAGAGCGGCGAAACTGTCGATAGCCCTTTATGAAGCATGGCAAGGAACCAGCGCCCCGGTTTTCCAGGGTCCATACAACCATCAATTGGAATCCGCAATCAAGGGCCAAAGGATCGGCTATCCACGAGTTTCGCAAGGGACGAGGAAACCATTCCGTAGGATTAGAGTTTGTCGCAACCGAGCCTACTATTCCGCTCTCGGAGCAGCCTTCAATCTCCTGTATGCCTTGCAAATGAGCCCCGTGGAAAAGCATGTCACGGTAGACTTGATCAACGCTCTTTTTGTAAGGGACCGCGGACGGCTCGCTAACGGCGCCGTCGAAGGTTGGAAGACGATCCACCAAAACCATTTCGGCTCGAGCATGATTAATCTGGCGGCCTGCGTCGTCCCGACCCAGCATCTCCGTGGAAACCATGTACGTGGGCCCATTCTTTACCAGTTTTCCAGCTCGAAAAGACAGGAGCAGAGATTTTGCCTCTTCCAACCGCACTCCTTTGAGGATGGCAAGGTCATTGAATCCATGAAATGCCAAACCCGGATGAGCGTGCAAAGCGCCGTGGGCCAGCCATTCTACAATCATGGCCATCGGCATGACGGCTCGGCCACCCAGAACGTGCGATCGCAAAAAAGGACAGAGTTCAAGGCTCAATTGCCGCTCGAAAACCAAGGCCGGCTCTTCGACCCTTTTCTTTTCCGGTTGCTTGGTATTTTGGGCCAGTAAGGGACCGGCCAAAGCAACCACTTCAATCGGTGATGGTCTGGCCTGCTGAATTTCTTGCACGAGAAATTCAGCTCCTTCATGGGGGGGAATTAGCTCGATTCCCTCGGCCTTGAAAACCTCCTTGAGCGATGGCGTCACCATCCCGCCGTCCCATGGGCCCCAGTTCATAGAGATCACACGACATTCCGGAAAACGATTCGCATGATGATGGGCAAGCTTGTTAAGAACCTCATTGGCCACTGCATAGTCTACCTGGCCCTTTCGACCCCATCGTGCCGTTACTGAGGAAAACAGGATCAAGAGCTTGAGTTCATGGGGGTCAATGGCTGCGAGCAACGAGCGCAGTCCGCCGACCTTGGTGGCGAGGACCTTTTCAAATTGATCGTTCGTCTTATCTTCGATCAAGCGGTCGGCGAGGACACCGGCGCCATGAATTATGCCGCGAACTACCCCGTATTCCATTTGGACTTCCGTCAGCGCCAAGCGCACCGCTAGTGGGTCGTTGACGTCCACCTGCCGATAAATGACCTGGGCTCCGGCGGCCCGTATTCTGTTTATGTTTTGCAAAATCTCGCGGTTGGTTTTGAGCTTTTGAAAGCGATCCGACACTTCGCGAAGAGAGCCGCTGCCATTGAGCCGTGTCGTCAGAGTTCGCTTAATCTCTGCTTCCTCGCGGAGCGGCACTAGCCATTCGGGTTCGGGAGAAGGCTCAGGGCTGCGTCCCAAAAGAACGAGAGTAGGGGAATAGGCCTTTGCCAGCGCGACCGCTGTCTCGGCTGTTATGCCACGAGCTCCTCCGGAAAAAACCAGGACGTCCGCAGGATTAATTGATCTGCCGGTGCAGGGACCGTTTTGCGGCGACTCGGCCAATTGCAAAGTAATTCGTCCCTTTGGGGAGACGCCCACTTCTACCGGTCCGGCGAGATGCATTTCTTCGGCAATGGCCTCGGCCGCTCTCTCGATATCTGTAACCTCGGTGGATAGATCGATTGCTTTACACTGAACTTCGGACCATTCGCGCATGGCTGTCTTCACGAATCCCGCCAAGCCGCCGGAAAACGGTTCGCATTCGCGTTGCCAGTTTGTAAAGCCAAAAGCGCCGTCCATCCGCGCTACGGTAACTAAGAACGAGCTCGCATTTTTGCGAGGAGCTCGAAGACCTGGTCCGGCCAGGCGCAAGAGCTGAAAACATGTATTCAAAAAGGTAGGGTCATCAACGCCGCTAGCAATCGGCAAAATCACTAACCCGCCCAAGCGGCTCGCGTGCTTGATTCCGGAATGATGCCTGAGATCTAATAAATGGGTTTGGTAGCCCAAAGCAGTCAACCGTCCACTGAGGGCCTTTGCCAATCCGGAGTAGTCTTCTGTAATCCAGATCGGGCTTTCCTTATCAAGCGTTAGAGAAGGTCGCTTTGGTGTCGCCGAGATTGACTCGGGGACGAGTAGATATCGATGCATCCTTGATTGGTCAGCATCTATAAATCCATTTGGGAACTTTTGGACCGTACCCGCTGTCGCTGGCAATTCAGTGGGCCTTGGCCCGGCATTACTTGCGGCTTCCGGCGTTATCTGCGGCGTCGGCCCGGACAAGAAATCGATAATGTGTTTGAGGGTTCGAAGCGTGGCTAGATGCTCGGCCCCAATTAATGGAGCCTCGGGCAACCGCTCCTGGAGCACGGAAAGTATCTCAACACGTTTTATCGAATCTATGCCCAGATCCGCGTCCATCTCCATATCAGTTTCAAGCATTTCTGAAGGATAACCCGTTTTTTCTGCAACAACTTGAATAACAATCGCCTTTACGGAATTGGTGGAAAGCTTTTGGCATTTCTCTTGAAATGCAATTTCGCGTCCATTGGATTTACGCTCACCGTTCCATTGAATCTCGGGACTGTCAGCTAGGAAGTCTATGACTTGCTGCAAGGTTCGAAGTGCGCCTAAGTGTTCCGCTTTGACGACCGGCGCTTCGGGCAAGCGTTCCTGTAAGACGGACAGAATTTCGACGCGCTTGATCGAATCGATGCCCAAATCGGCGTCCATTTCCATCGCCAAATCGAGCATTTCAATCGGATACCCAGTCTTTACCGAAACGACTTCAAGAACGATGACTTGGATGCGGTTGCTGTCCACAGCGGCCAATTTTCCATTGGCGGCCGATGAGGCATCCGGATTTTTTTGCTGAGAGGCCGATGGGATTGCTTGCTTCTGGTAACGAGCCGCAGTGTCTCCTCCATTTTCGGTATGCACGGCCGGCGCTTGGATTTCCCGGGGTATATCGGCAGTCTGCAACGTTTGCCTCGTGTTCGTTGCAAGGCAATAAGGTGCTTGCTGCTGAAGCAATTCTTGAAATATCTGAAGAGCGCGATCCTGCCCGTCAAGAAACTGTTTGTGGAGTTGTGCCGTCTGTTCACCCAGTTTTTGCAGCGCCACAATATTGTCCCGCGCGATTCGCATTTCCTCGGATAGATCGTTGGAGTTTCGCGGCGATAGAGCGTCCCCGCTCACCAGGGGAACATGGGCGGTCTCGCCATTTGCCGACTTCGGTGTGTTTGGCATGGCAATAGAATATGGAGCAGATTGGCGAGCGTTAGTGACCGAATCACGTAATATGGCATCGCGGTCTACCTCCGATTGCAAAACCGGAACTACGGGACCCGCTTGGGAAGGCGAGATATCGCCTGGAGAGGACTTAGGCGGCGGCTTGGCCTGGCTTGGCTTCACATAATTTGCCCCGCACAAAGAAACGGTAAGGCTCGGTTTTTTGTCGGTTCGCTGCCTTGCGAGAACCTCGCCATCGTCCCACTTTGAGAGGCTGACGGAGTGGCCCAAGGCCGCCAATTCAGCCAGCGTGCGGGCCAGGTCAACAACCCCGGACCGTTTTCCTGACGAATTATCCACTGCAAGGCAGTGATGCTGGCGCTCTTCAAGAATTGAATTTACGAGACCGGTCAATTTACTACTTGGGCCGACCTCCAGGAAAGTACGAATCCCTGCCTCGTACATGTTTTCGATTACCCGAATAAACTCCACGGGCTCGGCAAGTTGCCTGGCCAGAAGAGATCGAATCCCTTCAGGGTCGCGCGGGTATTCCTGCGCTGTTGCATTGGCATAAACAGCAATATCCGAAGGAGCGAGGTGAATCGTCTCCAATGCTTTTCGGAATTCTCCCTGTGCAGCAGCCACAAGTGGACTATGAAAGGCAGCGGAGACCGGAAGTTGCTTGCCAGAGATTCCATGGCAATTCAAAATAGCAAGCGCTCGGTCTATTTCTTTGGTAGCTCCGGATAAAACATATTGGTTGGGACCGTTCTTATTCGCAATAACCAAGTTAAGCTTTTCAACTCGGACCAATTCTTCAACTTTGGCAAGGCTGGCTGAAACGGCCAACATGGCGCCCCGATTGCCCGATTGTTTAGCCATCGCCTGGCCACGAACCGTCGACAGAATTTGCAGCGCCTCCGCTTCGTACCAACCTGCTGCGAACAGGGCAACAAGCTCACCAAAACTGTGACCCGCAGTGGCGTCAGGTTGGATGCCAAAATGCTGTAGGACACCAAGGGTCCCGCGACTAATTGCCGCCAATGCGGGTTGTGCAACGGACGTGTTACGGAGAGCTTCCTCCGCATGCAGGAGATCCTCATCGCCAAAAATCGAGTGAGGGTGCACATAATTGCTAAGCCGGGGCGCCGGAGCCTTTTCCATAATGGACGTAAAGGCAGCATCCGAATCCGCGAGGGAGTTGAGCATTTGCGGAAAGCTACACGCCAAGTCGCGCATCATGCCGACATATTGAGAGCCTTGTCCGGGGAAGAGCATGGCGAGTTTGCCGGCAACTGGACCGGAACCAAAATAGACGCCATCTGGAGAATTCCAATTGGACCGATCGCCATATTGCTTTAACAATGAAACAACACGAGCGGTAATCTGAGAGGGAACCACACTTTTTCTTTCCAGAACCACCACCAGGCGACAACTGTGCTGGGAGCAGAACGCGATTCGGGACCGGGCCGCTTCAAGGCGCAAGTCCTGCCAACTGATTGGAAAAAACCGGTTTTCGACTTGCTCAAGAAGATCCTGCCGCGAAGATCCCGAAAACGTCATGAGCGCGACATCTCCGTCCCACGAAACGCGGCTTTTTTCGGTTTTGTGCTCTTCCAAAATGCAATGGAAGTTACTGCCCCCAAAGCCAAAGGCGCTCACTCCGGCCCGGCGAGGATGGTCCTTGGGCGGAAGCCAGGGGCGCTTGGCCGTGTTCAGATAGAAGGCCGACTTTCCGGGAGTCAATTGCTCGATGGGACGATCGACTTTTATTGTAGGCGGCACAACTTTGTCATGGAGCGCCATGGTAGCTTTCATTAGTCCCGCGATTCCTGCCGCTGCCTTGGTATGGCCGATCTGCGACTTGACTGAGCCAAGTGCGCACCAACTGTGCTTTTCGTCGCGACCATTAAACACCTCCGTCAGGGCGGTCACCTCGGCCGCATCGCCGGCGCGCGTTCCGGTTCCGTGAGCCTCCACCAGTTCGATAGTATCCGGTGTCATTCTCGCAAGCTGCTGTGCTTGGCGGAGCGCTTTGGCTTGGCCCTTCGGACTGGGTGCATATACGGCTTGACCTTTACCATCGCTCGACGTCCCGACGCTGCGAATTACCGCGTAGATTCGATCACCGTCTCGTTCCGCGTCCGCTAAGCGCTTTAGTACCAAACAGCCCAGACCTTCCCCGAGGATTGTGCCATCACCATTCGCGTCAAAGGGCCTAGCATCTCCTGTCGGCGATAGAGCCGGCGTTTTACTGAAGCACATATACATGAAGATGTCGTTGAATGTGTCCATACCCCCTGTGAGGACCATGTCGGCTCGTCCGGCAGCCAGCTCGAGGGTTGCTAAATGAACTGCGCTCAGCGAGCTTGCGCACGCCGCATCGACGACGCAGTTTGTGCCCCCCAAATCAAGTCGGTTGGCAATGCGGCCGGCGACCACGTTTCCCAATAGACCGGGGAATGAATCTTCATGCCAACTCACATAAGAATCGGCGATCCGACCAATAGCGTCCTGGGCCAAGTGATCCGGGACTCCCGCCTCTTTCATGGCGCGCCGCCAAATTGGATGTCCAAGCCGTGCGCCGAGCGGTATTACGAGTTCAAGAGTTCCCGTCACGCCAAGGATGACACTGACGCGGTTTCGATTAAATGCGCGCTCTGGGCCATAGCCCGCGTCCTCAAGCGCTTCTTTGGCCACAAGCAGACCCAATAGCTGAGTGGTGTCCGTAGCTTCCAGGGCGTTGGGTGAGATGCCAAAATCCAGAGGTGAAAAATCGACCGGTGAAAGAAAGCCTCCACGAGCGACGTAGGTGCGATCAGCCGCTTTGGGATCGCCGTCGAAGTAATCTTCCGGACGCCAATGCGAGGGAGGCACGGCGCCGATGGCATCAACCCGGTTCTTGATATTGGCCCAGTACTCGGCCAGGTCAGCCGCTTTGGGAAACATGCAACCCATGCCAATGATCGCCACCGGCACGGTCTTGGATACAGCTTCGTCTATCACGAATCTTGTCCTTGCAAACGCATTTCAATTTCAGCCATCGACAACGGGGTCACACGAGGCAGGTATGACGGAAAATCAACTCCTTGACAACGCAATTGGACCGCCCTTAATAACACGGCGGCGCCATACAGGATGTTGAGAGCGACCGGAACAACCCGGCGTTCTTTGGAGTTTTGAAGGTAGGAGCCCTTGACCCACTCGTTGAAGGCACCCATGGCCGGCCCGCACCAGATTTGGTAATCGATTTTGCGTGAAAGATCGCCCGCGTTGGCCCACCGCGAAGATTGACCCAAGTACCAGCGAAAAACAAGAGCCATTTTGTGCTTGGGATCCCGGCGGGCGCGCTCGATTTGGCCCGGATCTCTTGTTCCGAAAAACAGACGCGTATTCTCCCAGATTTCCTCGAGCGATGCACGAAAAACGGTCTTTTCCAGGCTCGCCCGTTCCGTCGCTGCGATTGCATCTAAGCTCGCATGGGCGCGATAAAGTTCGTAGAGCTTGGCGGCTCGCATGGGAAACATAGTGCCGCGCTTCAAGACTTGCACTTTGATTCCCATTTCAAACATGTCGGCTGCCGGCGCCATCATGGTGTCGGCTTGCTCGGCTTCGGCCAGCATATCGCGGACAATGTCGGAACTGCCGGATTCTACGCATGCCTGGTTCACAGAGCCAGTAACGAGAAAGGCGGCGCCCATTGCCAGGGTGGCCGCCGCCGAAGAGGGCGTAGAGATCCCTCCCGCCGCTCCGACACGCAGCGGTTCTAAATACTCGTATTGAGCTTGTAATCGATCGCGCAACGCCAGCAATGTCGGCAATAGAGTTATTGCGGGACGATTGTCCGTATGGCCTGCCGAGTCAGCCTCGGCGGTGAGGTCCTGCGCCATGGGAATCTTCCCTGCCCATTGCGCTTGCTGAGGAGTGATTTCGCCTTGGGCAACTAGTCGGCGAAGCATCCCGGCGGGGGGAGGTGCAAAAAACTTGGAGGCCAGCTCAACGCGAGAGACTTTGGCAATGATCTTATTGGGAACAACAATTCGACCTGAACCGTCAATGCGAATGCCATGAACGCGGTACCGTACAATCGGCAAGGTCACATCTAGGTAGGCTGAAGCCTCGACTAAGCGAACGCCCCGCTTGAGATAAAGGCCCACAACGGCGTTTTCTAATTCGGGCTCGTTGGGACTGTGAATGAGGTTAAAGCCATAAGGAAAGTCGGCGTCGCACTGTTGGAGTTCGTCAATGGCCGACTCGATAGCGTTCAAAGGCAATCCGGCCGCCCCGAAAAAGGCCAACATACCAGCGCGGCCCATGGACTCTACGATTCTGACCGAGCCGATTCCGTTTGCCATGGCCCCGGCAGCATAAGCATATTTCAATCCGTGGTCAGCCCGGAAGTTGGGGTCGCCTAGTTGTTCTAATCTGACTGCCGGGACATAAACGAAATCCGTGGATAAACTCAAGGATTCCAACCACTTGGTATCAAAGTTGTCTACATCGTGAGCGTTTTCGGCCAACCCGCATGTACGGTTCCACAAAATCGATCTGGCGATGTTCCAGAGCTTTCTCTCCAAGATTTGGTCGATGGAGGCGGATTTGGAGCCGTAAGTATCGGGAAAAGACAAAAGAGAACTATGATTAGCCATGCAAAATGAGTGTCTTATGATTGAAAAAGCTTTGCAGCTAGGCAAGCATCATGATTCCATTCAAATCTTGGCATTCAGCTGGTTGAGGACAGGGTTGCCTAATACCACTTCGAGGATGAAAGGCGAGTTCTTATGCATGGACGAGGCGAAAAAGATCGATTCGCATACCATTGCAGTCATGTAAGTGCAACAGTCCTACAAGGCTAGCACTTAGCGACTGAAGGGCGAATGGGATTAGGAGCCAAAACGGTGGGCCATTCTCATCAACCTTCCTTGGTCTAGTCGAGAGCCTGAGCCAATCCCGCAACGCATGAAGCGATTCAATTGGCGCGCATCTTTTCTGATAAGGCTCGGACATTCCCCATCAAGATATAGTTGCAAACCGACATGTCCAGAACAAAGAGGTTTGCTAAGCAAAGGCTTTGATACCGCCCGCTCAACAAGAACTTAGGTTTAATTGAAAGGCTTTTTGGGGCGACGGATTCGATACCAATAGTAGAATACGCCGCCAAAGAGAAGGATCGCCAGTAAAACCCATCCGCCCCATCCGAGCCAGGTATGCAAAAGCCGCCAACTGTGGCCGAAAAAATAGCCCAACAAACTCATGACAAGGGCCCAAAGAAGCGCTCCTAGTGCGTTAGCGACCAAGAAACGAGGCCAAGACATTCCGGCCGTGCCCGCTGCCATAGCGCCGACGACTCGAAGACCTGTTATGAACCGAGCAAAGAAAATCGTCCATAGTCCATACCGGTCGAAATATCGTTCCGCGATCTCTAACATCCTGGGCGTCAAAAATAGGAAGCGCTGGCCACGGAGAAGCCAGGGCCGTGCAAATCGATGTCCGAGGCAAAAACCGATGTTGTCCCCGACAACGGCCGCAATAAAGGCGATGGGAATGACAAATGCCAGGTTAAAGATTTCATCGCCCGCGGGGCTCGCTAAAAACCCGGCAGCCAAAACCGCCGTCTCACCGGGCACTGGAATGCCGGCGTTTTCCAGCATGACCCCGCAGAATAGAATCGGATACCCGTACTGGGCCAGGCCGTCTTTGAAGAATTGAAAAGCATCTTCCACGAATGCCTCCCGGCTCGCTACCCCATTATCTACAAAACCGGCGAAAGCAACCGGCAACCATTTTCCAGAAGGCGCATCCCGAATCCGCGCTGCGCAAAAGTTCTTGCATCGAGAAGCGTTGATTCTTCAAGGTCGATCAAATAGCGTTTTTCCAGGGATTCAATCAGTGCCGGCGTGTGAATGATGCAGCCCGCTTCAAAGTTCAAATGCAAGCTGCGATTGTCGAGATTGGCCGAACCGACAATCGCCCACTGGCCGTCTGCCAGGATAATCTTCGAATGCATCATGCCACGGCGGTATTGGTAGACCTTCACGTCCATTCCAAGCAATTCCGACCAATAATAGCGACCGGCATAAAAGGAAAAGAAGTGATCGGGCCTTAGCAACGTCAAGAGCCGGACGTCAACGCCCCGGTATCTGGCCAGCCTTAGGGAGTCGAGCAAACCGGCATCGGGTACAAAATAAGGGCTCGCTATCCAAAGGCGCTCGCGTGCGGAAGAAATGGCGGCCAAGTAAATTTCGCGGATACTGTTTACCTCTTGATCCGGACCGGATTCGATGACTTGGACTACGCTCTCTCCGGAATCGTCCAGCTTGGGAAAGTACTTTTCGCCGTTTAACGTTTCTCCGTAGGCGAAATCCCAATCCTCATGAAATACGCGCTGTAGCCCGGCCACAGCCGGCCCTTCTATCGCGACGACTTCATCCCGCCAATAACCAAACCGGACACTCTTTCCTAAATATTCATCACCAATATTCATGCCTCCGATAAAGCCCAATCGGCCATCGACGACAACGATTTTGCGATGGTTGCGCATATTGACCTGAAGCCGCGAGCGCAGCGGGTTTATGGAAAGGTAGGAGGTAACCTTGCCGCCTCGGTCCACCAGCGGCTGAAGAAAAGCTCGGCGCACATTCCAACCACCCACGGAATCGTAAAGCAGTCTGACTTCGACTCCCTCCTTGGCTTTTTCCGACAAGGTTTCAATCATTTGCCGGCCCGTCTCATCGGGACGAAAAATGAAATACTCCAAGTGGATATGGCTGCGGCTGCCCTGGATCGCCGCCATTACCGCTTGATACGCTTGGGGTGTTTCGTCAAAGAGAGTCACTCGATTGCCCCGGCTGATGGGAAATGCCTTGACTTTCAGAGCTAAGGAGCCGAGGTGGTTCCAAGTATCATCGCCCGCGGGCTCCTCTTCTCCACGAGCCGCCTCGTGCGTTTGCGGCGGATGGCTCTCGCGGAAGGCAGATCGATGCCGCGCCTTGCGAGCCAGCGGCCGGTAGACGTGGTTGTAACCGAAAACCCAAAAGAGCAGCGTTCCGAATAGCGGCATGAGAATGACTACCAGGCACCAAGCGACCGCTGCCGTGGTGTCCTTTTTTGTCATGACCACCCAAGGCAGCACGACAAGCATAATCACCCCGTCCAAGAGGGCAAAGACCGTGATATGCGGAAGGTAGTCCAGCAAGATTGGCAAGCCTCGCAACAGACCCTATTCTAATTTCTGGAAATCCCTGGAAAGGCTATGATAGAGAGGACCGCTCGCCTTCGCTAGAAAGCTCGGAACCGCGCTCTATGCGTCTGCTCACTTACAACATCCACAAAGGCATAGGAGGCCGTGATCGCCGCTACCGCTTTGATCGCATCATTCAGGTGATCGAGGAAGCGAATCCCGACCTGATTTGCCTGCAAGAAGTGGATCGCCATGTGAGCCGCTCGCATTTCCACGACCAGCCACGGCTCCTGGCCGAATACTTCAATTCCCCCGGCGGCCTCTTTCAATTAAACGTTCTCAAGAAAGTGGGCGGCTACGGCAACCTGCTGCTCTCCCGCTGGCCGCTGCGCAGCAGGCACCAGATTTCCCTATGCCTGGGAAAGAAAAAACCGCGCGGCGCCCAGCTTGTCGTGGTCGATACGCCCGAGGGCCTGCTGCATCTGATCAACTTTCACCTGGGCCTGGCAGGCAAGGAACGGCTCTGGCAGGTAAACCATTTGCTCCAGCACCCGTTCTTTCGCCAGGCGGCTCACCTGCCCACCCTCATTACGGGCGACTTCAATGATTGGCGCAATGTGCTGGCCAAGATGCACTTCCTCGAGCAGGAATTTTTGCAAGCCACCTCCCCGCCTTCGCGCTTCCGCTCCTTTCCCGCCTTCTTTCCGGTCGCCTCCCTCGACAAGGCCTTCTACCGCGGCCAAATCACGATTCGCCACGCTAAGGTCGTGCGTTCGCATATGGCAAAACGTGCCTCGGATCATCTCCCCGTCGTTATTGATTTCCACATTTTCTCGGCCGGGAATAGCGCCAACGCCGGCCGGTAGGCTGTTCCCTGGACAACCCATGCGTCTAAGTACCCCCCAGTGTGCCAATTCTGGTGGCATACTGGGGTAGTAGCCTGGCACACTGACGGCGGTAGCTTGGCACACTGGGTTTACACTTTTGACTCTGCCTAGATTTGAAGGCGGCCAACGTGTTGGCAGCCTTGGTCCGACCTTTGGAAGCCTTCAAATAAGAGACAAGTAAAGACAACGAAAAAGCGCAAGTCGGCAGAGGTGTTCAATTATTGATCACCCTCTGGCGCGCGGGCGGTGCACCAGAGGATCATCACTTGGGCCACAGGGTCCTTGCGTCAGGGAAGCTTGGGAAAGGGGGAAGAGATGTAAAATGAGCAACCCTTTTCCGTTTTTCATCCCCCACCCACCCCCGATGAAAAACGGGACCACCTGATGAAAAACGGAAAGATCTGGTGAAAAACGGAACCCCAAGGGTCTTGCGTCCTCAAATCAAGTGCGG
Source organism: Gemmataceae bacterium (assembly GCA_045802525.1). Lineage (GTDB taxonomy): Bacteria > Planctomycetota > Planctomycetia > Gemmatales > Gemmataceae > JBJMQT01. The sequence continues at coordinate 6,636 of JBJMQT010000123.1, read as the reverse complement.
ACCATTTCACAGAACCGGCTCGGCTCTGTCTGTAAAAAACCAAAAGGGTTGCCGGCTGATTCCATTTGACATTCGTTTGCCACGCAATTTACCATCGCTACTAGTTCATGAAGGGCAATGGTGTTATACGCCCTCTCCCAGCTAAGGACGGGGCGCGCCAGCTCCGGCTGGAAAGGGGCCGCATGTCCGATCCGCGTTTAATTCAGCTCTTGCAGAAATGGAAAAGCCTACGCGATTCCGGCCAGTCCATAACACCCGCCGAGGTCTGTCGCGATCAGCCTGATTTGCTAGAGCCGTTTCAAGAATTGCTTCAAGAGCAGGAACACCTTGCTACTCTGGCGAGCCCTCCGCTTTATGGGAATCCGCCGACGCCACCCTTGGATCCGCACGCGACTCAACCGCCAAACCGCCAGGGACTTTTTGACAGCACCGCCACGACCCCGTCCGCAGCGGCCGCCAAGCCGATCTTCCAGGACCTTACGTTCGGACTCCGCCAATACAGGATCCTCGACAAGTTGGGGGAGGGCGGCATGGGAGAGGTCTACCAGGCCGCCGATCCCCTTTTCAATCGCGTCCTGGCTATCAAAGTGCTAAAGGCCGACCATAAGAATCAAAAGGAATATGAGCGCCGCTTTCTTGAAGAGGCCCAGATTCTCGGGCAACTCCAGCATCCGGGCGTTCCACCCGTTCACGATCGGGGCTGCCTGTCGGACGGTCGCCCTTTTTTCGCTATGAAGGTCGTCAAAGGCCAGACGTTGGAGCGTTTGCTGGATAGACGGCCAGGGCTTGACCACGACCTGGCTCGCTTTCTGGATATCTTCGAGCAAGTCTGCCAAACCATGGCCAACGCCCATACCCATGGGGTCATTCACCGCGATCTCAAGCCCAGCAACATCATGGTGGGCGCCTTCGGCGAGGTCCAGGTGATGGATTGGGGCCTGGCCAAGGTTTTGGCGGCAAGCGAAGACGGCGACCATTCCAATCAACCCGACAACGACAAAAGCGTTATCGCTACGATGCGCTCCGAGACGACCGGGGACTTTACGCAGGTGGGTGGTGTGATCGGGACGCCGGCCTTCATGCCTCCGGAATTTGCCCTAGGCCAGATTGAAGACCATGACGAGCGGAGCGACGTGTTCCTGTTGGGCGGGATCCTGTGCGTAATCCTGACGGGCCGTCCTCCTTACGAAGCCAAGAAACGGTTAGGGTCTCAGCAAAGAGCGGACCTTCAGCCCGCGTTTGATCGACTAACGGCTTGCGGCGCCGATCCGGAGTTGATCGACCTGGCCAAGTCTTGCTTGACCCCGGATCAAAATGCGCGTCCGCTTAATGCCGGGGTTGTAGCCGACCGATTGGCGGCGTATCGCGTCGCGGTTGGCGAACGCACGCGCCGGGCGGAACTGAAGCAGACGGAACTGCAGGTCAAGGCACTGGAGGAACGCCGCCGCCGCCGTTGGCAGGCGGCACTGGGGGCGCTGACAACCCTAACGTGTCTGGCCGGTGCGGGCTTGTGGTTCCAGTACAGAAGCGAAAAGGAAACGCGCGCCACCGCGGATGCCCAAGCGGAAGCAGACAACGAGCGCAAAGCGCGAATAGCCGAGAAAGATGCTAAGGAACGAGAGGCCGTCTTACGAAAAGAAGCTGAGGAAGCGCTCAAGGAAGTAGAAAAACAACGGCAACGCGCCGAAGCAAACTTTGCCAAGGCCCAGGCCGCTGTCGATGATTACCTCACCAAAATCAGCGAAAACCAGCTCCTGCAAGTGCCAGGCATGCAATTGCTGCGACGCGAATTGCTCCAGTCAGCGCTTACCTTTTATCAGGGTTTTCTAAAAGAACGGGGCGATGATCCGACTATCCGCGCAGGCTTAGCGGCGGCCCGCTTATCGGTTGGTAAGATTCAAGCCGAACTTGCGCCGTCAGCCGATTCCTACAAGTCTTTTCAAGAGGCTCTCAACCTATTTCAAACGCTTGTGAAAGAGAAACCCGAAGAACCGGAGCTAAAGAGCCGGCTTGCGGAGTGCTATTTTCGTATGGGCAACTATGCTCGGGCGATTTCCCACGGCGAGGAGCTGGTCAAGGCCTATCCCAATCAATTACGCTTTCAGCGCGATCTGGCAGAAGCGTATAACGCATTGGCATCCAGAGGCCCCGTCAGAGTCGATCAAAGTCTTGAGGCTCATCGCAAAGCCTTGGCTTTGCGCGAAACTATAGTTCAGGCCAATTTGGCCGATCCCGATGCCCAATGTGATCTTGCTCAAACTCTTCACAATGTGGCCGTTCGCCTCAGTATTGGAAATCAGCTCGAAGAAGCCGCTAGCCTGTTCCGAAAAGCTGCCGACCACGCTGCTATCGCCGTTGAAGCCGTTCCTCATTCGGTCCGCTTTCGGCGAATTCTGGCGATTTCCTATCAGAGTCTTGGGGCAACCGAGGCCCGTCGCATGCGGCATCGAGAAGCGGTTACTTGGCTACAAAAGACCATCGACAATTTTCAGCAGTTGAGCGACGAAAATCCGGCCATCCCAGAATTTGCCACCAGTCTATGGATGGCCTGCTATTGGGCCCTTCCCGAAGTTCGCCACCTGGGCCAGCCTGAAGTCGAAGCGCTCTTAACGCGCCAGGCCAGGTCTGCCTTGGAGCGTCTTCCACAACGTCGACCTCTTGATTTTTACAACATCGGCTGCTGCCGGGCGCGCTGTGCGGGCTTGTTGGCCGAACGGCTCAAGGATCTGACGCCAGTGGATAAAGCTGAAATGAAGCAGGAGGCCAACCTGGCCATGGAGGCTCTAAAGAAATCAGTTGCCTTGGGTTATTTCGACTCCCGCCAGTTTAGGACCGACCACGATTTGGATTTTCTGCGCGATCGGGAGGATTACAAGCTCCTAGAAGCCCAGGTCGAGGCCAAGTTCAAGCAGGCCAATTTGACTCGCAATTCCGCCAACCTAGCGTTGCCTGATCGCCTTAAAGCCAACCAGGAAGTGCTTACTCTTCGCGAAAAGCTTGCCATAGCCGATCCTGGAAATAGAAGGCTTCAGGCAGATTTGGCCGCGAGTAAGAAGGCCATAGCCCTCATTTATTCAACCCAAGGCAAACTGGAAGAGGCTTTTGCCATCCTATCGCAGGCAAAGGCAACATGTGAAAGCCTTCTCAAGGCCGATCCGAAAATGGTCGGGTTGCCAACCGAATTGGCCTCCATTTACGCCGGCTTAGCGGACCTTCACGCCAAGTGGAACCACAAGGTCAAGGCCATGGAATTATGGCAAAAGAGCATTGAAGTCCTGACCGCTGTGAATGCCGCGAATCCTGCTGATGCTGAGGCAAAGAAATCGCTCATCGCTGCCCATGACGGGCTTTGCACGACGTACTACCAGGAAGGTTTGTGGCGTGAGGCAGCCTTTCATCTCAAAAAACAAGTTGAGCTGGATCCGGAAAACCATTGGAAAGCCTACTCCTTAGCTCCCTTATTAGTTTTGAATGGGGAAAAGGACGCTTACCTTGAATATCGCCGAATGATGTTGTCTCGATTTGCCAAGAACACCGTTCCCGAGGTCGCTGAGCGCTTCGTTAGGGCAAGTTTGCTCTTGCCTATCGAACAAACGGAGTTAAGCCGTCTGTCAGCCATGGCGGATATGAATCTCACTGACCCCAAGGCCTGGCAATATCCCTTCGGATTGGTGGCCAAGGCCTTCACCGATGTTCGCCAAGGTAATTGCAAGGGCGCGCTTGAAAGAATCGATTTAGTGCTTTCGCGGCATCCCCATTGGTCAATAGAACTGCCCGCGCATTACCTTGCCGCCCTGGCTCATAAAGGGCTTAAGGAAAACCTTCAGGCCCAGGAGGCCCTGGACTGGGCCGATTGGCAATTCAACAACCTGAAACTTTCAGCAGGTGAAGAAAAGTTCGACATCACGATCTGGATCATTTGCCAATTGCTTCGCCGCGAAGCCCATGAATGTATTGATGGAAAGCCGCTGCCGCCAGATCCTTCGGACACGATCCACCGGGCTCGCGCATACATGAGGTTAGGTGAAACAGCCAAAGCGGAATCAGAGGTTGAACAGGCAACGGCTAGCGCGCCCACTGACCCAGCCGTGTGGCTGGCGAGGGGCCAGATTCACCAACAACTCGGCAAGCAGAACCAAGCCCAGGCCAGCTTCACTAAGGCCGCGGAACTCGAATCCAAAGATCCGCTGCCCTGGATCGAACAAGGCCGATTGTTGGCCGAGCGCGGCGATCATCCCAAAGCCGACGAGGCCTTCGCCCGAGCGGCCAAGCTCACCCCCAACGAACTAAATCGCTTTTTCGAAGCGGGCTGGTGGGTCGCCGGACCCTATCCTCAGGATCTCGCCCTTCCTTGTCCGCCGGAAATGGATCCCGATCCGTCCAAACCGGTAGCGGCTGCCTTCGGTCCAAAAGAACTGACGTGGATGACGGCCTCAGTTCGAGACTTGGGCTTGGTCGAGCTATGGAGAATAATTCAAGGGACGCCTCTTTCAGCTTATGCCTTGAACTACGTTTACTCCCCTGATGAGCGGACTGCCACGCTTAATGTGGCCGCCGATTTTGGCATTCGCGTTTGGCTCAATGGCCGGCTTGTCCTCGACAACCCAGCTATGTGGCCCGATCACGCCGAGGCTAGGTCAGTAGTGCCTATCCCCGTTGTGCTACATCCTGGGCGAAACACTATCTTGGCCAAAATAACGAAAACTGCGGCAGGGCACTCCTTTCAGATTCGACTGGCCGATAACCCCCTGGACCGCGCCGAGACTGCCATTAGATTTGGATTGTGGGAGGACGCAGCACTAAGCTTTGCTCAATATTTCCGCCGCCAACCGATCCAGCATATATTTTATTGGCACAATGCCCTGGCTTGTTTTCTGGTTACCCAGAACACTAAGGAGATGGCTCGATGGAGCAAGCCATTCCTACAGGCGCATGGTAATACCACAGATCCTACGCTTGCATTTCATGTTGTCTCGTTATGCCCTTTTTCTGCAAGCAGCCCTGAGAGCACCCGATTTGCGGAAACCTTGGAGAAGTTTTTTCCGGCAGGCGACAAGATAGATTGGCAACATTATGACGCTGGGTCGGGCCTCTATCGGTTGGGCCATTTCAAGGAGGCCCTTAATCATCTGTCCCGCGCTCTCGAGCTTACGCCCGATTGGCCCATCATTTGGCCCATCCTGGCAGTAGCTAATCACAGAACGGGCAAGCTCAAGGAAGCGGAAAAGTGGCTTCAAAAATCTGAAGACTGGTACGACAAGGCAACGCAAACGACCCTGAGCCGCGCCGGCTATGATCCTCCCTTTCAATACCAATGGTGGTTACTTGCCCATTTTCAGATCTACCTTCGCGAGGCTCAGCAACTTGTCAGGAATGTTCCTAACCCTGAAGACAAGAATCGAATAGCTTTGCAAGCTCGTGCGCGTGAGGTCATCAGCCGCTTTGACCCATCCACTTCCGCCTTCGACATGGCCATTCAACTTGATGCTTACCAACCGAATTTGTGGCTCGCCCGCGCGCGTCGTCACGCCGAATTGAAGCATGACAAGCAAGCTGAGGCTGATTTCGCCAAGGCCGTTGAATTAGCTCCGAAGGATATCAATGTCTGGAAGCTGCGGGCCCGCGCCTATGCGGAATTAGGTCAATTCGACAACGCAGCGGCGGATTATCTCAAAGCCCTGGCTCTTCTCCCGGCCGCTCTTCTCTTTTGGGATTCACAAATTCAGACCCTGGGTCAAGAAATCGGCGCGTGCAAGGAAGTTTTCGATCGAGTCATTAAGGAGCGGTCCAAGGATATCGGCTTGTGGATGGCCCGGCGCAATTACTTAGTTCAACGTGGACAATGGCAAGAAGCCGCTAAAGCTGCCAACCGATTGATCGAATTGTCGCCCGACGACTCCGTTTTCTGGATGGGCGCGTGCATGCTCCACGCTCATGTTGGCGATTTAGATTCCTATCGGAAGTTATCCGGCGACATGCTGGCCCATTTTGCATCTTCCGTTCATCCAGAGAACCGAGAGCGCGCCTTGAAAATGGCTTTTTTGATGCCGGACACCGTCCAAGATTTCTCGGCATTGTTGAAGATGGCTGATAGTCTGTTTGTCGGTTCGGAAAAATCCGGTTATCTCTGGTATTTCAATTTGGCTAGGAGTGCGACCTATTACCGAGCGGGGAAATACGATGAAGCGGAGCGCCTGTTCAAGGATGTTTCAACTTCAGCGCCGGGGACCTATTTCAAAGCTGAGGCCTTGCTCTTTCAGGCCATGACCAAACATAAATTAGGGAAGAAGGAAGATGCTCATAAGAATCTGGAGGCCGCACGAACGCTCGTGACCAACGACCTACCTTTCCCGGAACGGGGCCAACCTATATTGGGTGGTGATTTTCATGACCGACTTCGCGGTCCCATTCTCCTCCGGGAAGCCGAGGCCTTAATCGAAGGAAAGACCGGAAAAGCCGACCAGGAAAAGAAAAAGGAATAAACGGCTGCCAGCCCTCCTTACGAGATCATGCTCGACCAAACCCGAAAATTCCGGGTTCATGTCTCTCGATTGTTCTCTACTCGATTAGCTCCCAAATGTCGCCGCAATGGACCGCGCCGATCAAGGAGACAAACTTTGGGTGGCACGCCCTGAG
>JBJMQT010000122.1:0-11094 GCA_045802525.1 Gemmataceae bacterium | reverse complement strand
CCGTCAACCGCGCTACCTCCACATCCTTGACACGCGTCGCTCGGTAGGCTTTTCTTCTCATGGGGATGACCTCCTACATCGCGGCTTCGGCAAATACCACATTTGCCCCTAATCCGCCTATTGAGGCATCCCCCTCTACACTCGTCTATAGCCAACTGTGGTGCACCGCCCGCGCGCCAGAGGGTGATCAATAATTGAACACCTGATGCCGACTTGCGCTCTTTCGTTGTCTTCGGCGTCTCTCCTTCGAAGGTGAGCAGGGTCGGGTTTCTATCCTTCCTCTTCTTCGCGCAATTTGGCGAGCACCGAGTAATCTTCGAGCGTCGTCGTGTCTTGAGCCGTTTGCTTGCCGCTGGCGATGTCGCGAAGCAGGCGACGCATGATTTTGCCCGAGCGCGTTTTCGGCAAGGACTCGGTAAAGCGGATCTCATCGGGCCGGGCAAGGCTGCCAATCTCCTTGGCGACATGCTCGCGCAATTCCTTTTTCAACTCATCGCTCGGCGTGATCCCGCCTTTGAGCGTAACAAAACAGCTGATTCCCTCGCCTTTGAGTTCGTCGGGTTTTCCGACCACGGCAGCCTCGGCGACACGCGGATGATGGACGAGCGCACTTTCAATTTCCATCGTGCTCAGGCGGTGGCCCGCGACGTTGAGCACGTCATCGACCCGGCCCATGATCCAGAAATAGCCGTCGGCATCTTTCCGTGCGCCGTCAGCCGTGAAGTAACAGTGAGGCACCTGGCTCCAATACTGCTGGCGATAGCGTTCATCATCGCCGTAAATCGTGCGCAGCATGGCCGGCCACGGATGCTGGATGACAAGGAAACCACCCTGGTTGGCAGGCAAAGGCCTACCCTGCTTATCCACGATCTCGGCAACGATTCCAGGAAACGGCCTCGTTGCCGACCCGGGTTTGGTCGCGATTGCGCCAGGCAGCGGGCTGATCATGATCATGCCGGTTTCGGTTTGCCACCACGTATCGACGATAGGGCAGCGCTTATTGCCAATCACTTCGTGGTACCAAATCCACGCTTCCGGATTGATCGGTTCGCCGACCGTGCCCAGAAGGCGCAGGCTGGATAAATCATGTTTTTTGGGCCATTCGTTTCCCCATTTCACAAAAGCGCGGATGGCGGTGGGGGCGGTGTAAAACGTGTTAACGCGGTATTTCTCAATAATGGCCCAGAATCGATCTTCGCGCGGATGATTGGGCGCGCCTTCATACATCACGGCTGTCGCGCCATTGGCGAGCGGACCGTACACAATGTAGCTGTGCCCAGTAACCCAACCGATGTCGGCCGTACACCAAAAAGTGTCCTCCTCCCGCAAGTCAAAAATCCATTTGTGAGTCAGGGATGTTCCGAGCAAATAGCCAGCCGTGGTATGTAGGATGCCCTTCGGTTTGCCCGTTGAGCCGCTGGTGTACAAAATGTAGAGTGGATGCTCGCTGTCGAGAGGCTCGGCGGAACAATCGGGCGAGGCATCCGCCATGAGATCGTGCCACCATAGATCACGACCCGGCTTCATGTCCACCGTCTGATTACAGCGGTTGAAAACGATGCATTTTTCAATGGTTGGGGATTTGATTAATGCCGCGTCGACATTTTGCTTGAGAGGCACCACCTTGCCGCGCCGCCAGCCGCCATCCGCCGTGATGATTATACGGGCCCCGGCGTCATTGTTGCGGTCGGCGACGGCATCGGCGCTAAATCCGCCGAACACGATGCTATGGGGAGCGCCGATGCGCGCGCAGGCCAACATGGCGATTGCCAGTTCGGGGATCATCGGCATGTAAATCGCGACCCGGTCACCGGCCCTAATTCCTTGCCCTTTTAGTACATTGGCAAACTTGCACACTTCGCGATGCAGATCCTGGTAGCGCAGCACGCGGCTATCGCCGGGCTCACCCTCCCAAATGATGGCCGCCTTGTTCTTGCGCGGCCCAGTCAGGTGACGGTCGATGCAGTTATAGCTGGCGTTTATTTTCCCGCCGACAAACCATTTGGCGTGGGGTTCCTGCCAATCGAGCACTTTGTCCCAGGTTTTGAACCACGACAACGACCGCGCTTGATCCGCCCAAAACTTCACGGGATCGGCTTTCGCCTCGTTATAGGTTTTTTCATATTCGGCGAGGCTCTTGAAATGCGAGTGAGCGGCAAATTCCGGTGGCGGCCGAAATTGACGGGTTTCTTTGAGTATGCTTGTTATATTCATTGAGGGAGAGGACATTGATGACCTCCTTAAGTAATTTTCGACTATTAACTTGACGGAATGCTATCGAATAACGCCACTGGCGGCCCAAATGAATACGGCAGAAACCCGTGGGCCTTCGGATTTATGTGCAAGACCAAGCCAGCGGGCAATAGCCCGCCGCTCGTCTCTTTTCGATCCGCGAACAATCATAAGCGACACCCGCAGGCATAGATAGCAAGCGCTCGCCTTCCTAAGTTCGAGGCACCTTTACCGGACCGAGACAGCCTGATAATATCAAATCCAATGCGGGGCTCGCGATTCAATCCAAGATAAACTTGACGCGTGTTTTGGTCATGCAGGTTCCTCCATCGCTTAGAATTCGAGAGCCGGGCCGACGCGGTGGGCCGGTCGTGCACGGACATACTTTGGAGGCCAACCACGGGCGAATCTCCTATGTAAAGCGCTTTCGCATGCAGCGAGAACTCGCGGACCTGCCCCAGCCCTTACTTCCGCTAGGTTACGGTTTTATACCGTGGTCCCGCCAATTCTTGGAACCGCACGCAGAAGTTTTGTTTGCGTGTTTTCAAGAAGAGATCGACTCCGTCGTATTCCCAAGTCTGGCGACCCCGCAGGGATGTCAATTTTTGATGAACGAAATCACGCGAAAAAGCGGATTCATCCCCCAGGCGACGTGGCTGCTCGTCCAAGGGAGTGAGCTATGCGGCACGGTGCAAGGGCTGCGCGATCGCACCGGGCCGGGGGCAATTCAGAATCTCGGCATTAAGCCGGCTCACCGCGGCCAAGGGCTAGGGGAAGCCTTGCTCCTCCAGGCTTTGCACGGCTTTAGGTCGGCTACCCTGGGCAGGGCCATGCTCGAGGTAACGGCTAAGAATGACGTGGCCGTCCGCCTCTATCGCCGGCTTGGCTTCATTCGCCGCAAGATCCTTTACAAGGCGACCCAGTCCATGCCCGTCAGCACATTGCATTAATGCGACCGCCGGGAGCGAGTCTTCGAAGGCCCGGCGACACAGCTTCCGCACGAAACCGGGGTCTCGAAGACTCAACCCCGGCCACCCAAGGATTGTTCAAGTGGCGCAAGCAGTCAATCAGCATACTTTTCCCAATGGACTCACGCTGCTGGCCGAGCGAATGGAACACGTCCGTTCGGCAGCGCTGAACTTCTTGGTTCCTGCCGGATGTGCGTACGATCCTCCCGAACACCGGGGCGTCGCCTCGGTTCTCGCCGACATGATCACTCGCGGTGCAGGAACACGCGATAGCCGTGAATTAAGCCTCGCCCTTGACAATCTTGGCCTGGACCGCGAGGAGAGCGTGGGCTCCCTGCATACGCGCTTCTGGGGCGCGACGCTGGCTCGCAATCTGCCGGCCGCCCTGGAAATCTACGCCGACATTTTTCGCAAGCCGCACCTGCCCGAGGAAGAAATCGAGCCGGTGAAAGCTCTTGCTCTCCAGGATTTGCAAAGCCTTGAAGATGAGCCGCGGCAAAAAGTGCTTATTGAATTGCGGCAGCGCCATTATCCGCCCCCGCTCGGGCAAGACCGGCGAGGCACTCCGCTAGGCATTGAAAGCTTGTCTCAGGCGTTGGTGCGAAGCCATTACGAGCGGCTTTTCCAACCGAAGGGAACGATTCTATCCGTCGCGGGCAATATCGAATGGCAGCCGTTGCTGGAGCAAGTGGGTCGTCTCTTTGGCGACTGGCAGGGAGGCAGTGAACCCAGTCTAAAACTAGGCCAGCCGCCGGCCAAATCCGAGCACCTGCCCAAAGAAACTACACAAACGCAAATTGGCATCGCCTATGGCAGCGTGCCCATTAGCCATGAGGATTATTATGCGGCGCTGGGCGCCGTCAACGTGCTTAGCGGCGGCATGAGCGCCCGCCTTTTCACCGAGGTTCGCGAAAAACGGGGCCTCTGCTACTCCGTTTGGGCTTCGTATCAGACTTTCAAGGACCGTGCCAGCGTCATTTGCTATGCCGGCACGACGAACGAGCGGGCCCAAGAAACTCTCGACGTAACCCTGAAGGAATTGACCCGGCTAAGCGACGGCATCGAGGAGGAAGAGGTCGAACGCGTCCGCGCGGGGCTCAAATCTTCGCTCATCATGCAGGAAGAATCGACCTCTTCCCGCGCTGGGACGCTGGCGTCCGACTGGTATCATTTGGGCCGCGTGCGCACCTTCGACGAGATCCAAGCCGCTATAAACGGGCTGACTCCCGAAAAACTCGTGAGCCATTTGAAGCGCTGCCCACCACGAGATTTCACCGTCGTTACCTTGGGCCCCAAAGATTTGCGGGTCAATGTTTAGTCGTTAGAATTCGTACTCCGGCGCGGACCATTAAGGAGCGTTAGATGCCTTTTCATAGTCATGTATTGAAAAACGGACTGCGAATCATCGCCGAATCCAGCCCTTCCGCGCGCTCGACGGCCATTGGTTTTTTCGTGCGCACCGGAGCGCGTGATGAATCGCCCGAAGTCGCGGGGGTTAGCCATTTTCTTGAACATATGGTTTTCAAAGGCACGCCCCGGCGCACCGCCCTGGACGTCAACCGCGATTTCGACCGCATTGGCGCTCATTACAACGCCTTCACCAGCGAAGAAAATACGGTCTTCTATGCGGCCATTCTGCCGGAATACTTGCCCCAGGCAGTCGATATCCTGACTGACATCCTCCGGCCCAGTCTTCGCGAAGAAGATTTCGACATGGAGAAAAACGTCATAATCGAAGAAATTGGCATGTACGAAGATCAGCCGACTTGGTCCGCCTACGACCATGCCAAGAAGGCCTATTTCGCCGATCATCCGCTGGGCAACAGCGTCCTCGGCACGGCCGACAGCATCCGCGCCCTGGCGCGCGATCAAATGCATGCCTACTTTCAGCGGCGTTATGTGGCTGCTAATATCACCGCCGTCGCGGCCGGCAATCTGGACTGGGAAAAGTTGACTGCCTTGGTGGAGCAGCACTGCGGCGCATGGAACTCAGGACCCGTGGGCCGCCAAAACATTCGCGAAACCAAAGGTTCCGGGAAGTTTCAACTCCTCACTAAAGAAAAGGTCACGCAAGAACACGTCATCCTCATTGCGCCTGGCCCGGCCGCAAACGATCCCCTACGCTACTCGGCCGACACGCTGGCCCTGGCTCTAGGCGACGACTCCGGCAGCCGACTCTATTGGGCGCTGGTCGATCCCGGCTTAGCCGATTCCGCCGATTGCAGCTATCACGAGTATGAAGGGGCCGGATCCTTCTACACATCCATGAGCTGCGAACCCAACCGCATGGAGGAGAACCTGGCAATCGTCAAAGGACTTTTGGCGACGATACGCCGAGAAAGCATTACCGAAGAAGAACTCAACCAGGCCAAGAGCAAAATCCTGTCGCGCGTCGTCCGTGGCAGTGAACGCCCCATGGGCCGCATGCAGGCGATCGGCATGTCTTGGACCTATCTAAATCAATACCGCAGTGTCGACGATGAATTGAAAGCGTTTGAAGCGGTAAGCCTCGAAACCATCCGCGATGTGCTGGATCGCTATCCCATCGACCAGGTAACGACGCTCGCCTTGGGACCGGTTGCAGATTTGAAGGGTGCTTCAAACGGACAAAAATAATTCGTCACCCAATGCGCCCGACCATTCGGCTGGCTCGTGTTTTCACTTTAATACGAACTCAGGGCCAAACGCTGCCACCAAAAACGCGAAAAGCAATCGAACGAATACAAGTCCGACCCTCTGGCGCGCGTGCGGTGCCCCACAGGGTCGTCACTTGGTCCACAGGGTCCTTGCGTCAGGAAAGCTTGGAGGGAAGAAATGTAAAACAAGCATTCGTTTTGCGTTTTTCATCCCCCACCCACCCCTGATGAAAAACGGAACCACCGGGTGAAAAACGGAAGCCAGGCGTGAAAAACGGAAGCCAGGCGTGAAAAACGGTACCTAAGGGTGAAAAACGAAACCCAACGTCTAGCTCGCCAGGAAGGCCCCTCGGATTTGATTCTCTCCATTTCGCCTGACCCCCCGTGGAAAGAAATGGAAAGCATTCGGGGAAGACCTATGGCGGAAGACTAAAGGGACAACATGCCGTGTGATCACTCTTTCTCGGCCGTCGGACCTTAACAACTCTCCCCCAAATGGGCGCGAAGCAATTGAAAGTCACCTACACTATCGAATTCTAAGCGATACGCGCCGTCGCCCCACATGGGACTTGCAGTAATGGCAATGCAAAGTCGATTCGCATCATAGATCAGCAAGGTCTTGCTGCGCTTGCCAGCCAGCCGAGCGGCGTTTTCAAACGCAAGGCACGTTCGACGAAACGCATAGGTCGTGCGACGATCGCTCAGGCTTATTCCACTCCCTTTGAATGCGTCCTCACAACAGAAAACCATGTCCCCCGAGTCAATAACAAGAATCTGCTCAACGCCCTTGGTTACGGGAGCGTCTAACCTGTATCCGAAACTTAGGAACTCAAGTCCCTCAGGAGTTAGTGACAAATCAAGGAAGCCATCGTGAGCGATGATGGGTCCGAAGGCAACCGAATCTTTTGTCAAGTATGCCCCGTCGGTGACAATCCATCTGCCCAGTGCAAGTGATAGCACTGTGTGTTCGTCATCATTGGGTAGAAATGTCCACGCTGACATATCGACTTTTGGTCGTTTCGAGAATGGCCACATACATCGCGTTCCCGCCAGGGGGTTATTCGTTCTCCGAACCAAGAATCGTATCGGCAATCGTTTCTCCAAGCTGGCTAGCCAAATCGTAAAGCAAGTACTTTCCTGCAAACGTCGTGGAGTAGAAGCCTGTCTTGATGAGGATATCCGCAGCCAGATGATTATCCATCCACTTATTGAATCCCGTCGCACCTTAACAACTCTCCCCCAAATGGGCGCGAAGCAATTGAAAATCACCTGCTCTGTCAAATTCCAAGCGATAGGCGCCGTCACCCCACATAGGAAGGGCGAAGATGCCAATGCAATGTTGACCGGCATCAAATATCACTATGGTGCTACAGTCCTTGCCAGCGAGTCTTGCCGCCGTATGAAACGCATTACAAGTGCGGTGAAACGCATAACTTGTACGATTATCGGTCAAAGTTATCCCGCCCTGCCTGACGCATCTTCGCAGCAGAGCACCATACCACCGGAGTCGATGACAAGCACATTGTCTGTTCGCTTACCTACTGGCGTTTCCGTTTTGAATGCGAAAGTCAGCAATTCGAGCCCCTCGGGAGTTTGTGACAGGTCTAGAAACCCATCGGAAGCCGTTATGTGCCCGACTTCAACTGTGTCCTTGGTAAAGTGCGCGCCATCCGTTACTAGCCATTTGCCAGGTGAAAGTGAGATCGTCGTGTGTTCGTCATCAATGGGCAAATAAGTCCAGTTTGGCATCTGAAACTTCGGTCGCCGCGAAAATGGCCACATTTTGCTTGATACCAGTTGGGCGCCTGAAAGGCATCCTCGGCCGCTTGAGCATTGCCGGCACGGTCCGCGATAGTGTTGGACTCGCCGAGGGCTTTGACGGTCTGCGTTTCCTGCTCGCAGGCGCTTGGTTGGCCCGTCGTCTCGTCGGGTAGTGGGTGGCGGAGCAGGCTGCCGCACCACAAAAAGCAACTTAGACCGGTTGTAGCAGCGTGGTTTTCGAAAGGCTTTCTAGAAGCGCAAAGAGCCACAAGCAATTGCGGCCCTTTGTCTTTGATCATTATACCTGGCAGGGCTCGAACCTGCAACCTTCGGTTCCGTCGAGCCAATTCCTGCCTTCATTCAGCCTTCGGCAATTCAGGGCTTACAGCGATTACTCCATTCGCAGCCTAGAGATCTGGCGAAAAAAGTTCCGCTAGGTTCGCCGATCTTTTCACGTCAGCAAGGGATAAGGGGCACTTTCTTGTGAATTCACAAACGGTAGGAGACCTCAGAGAAACGACCCCGTGCTTTGCCGTCCCCTCCTTGTCTATCGCCTAACTTGCTTTCAAAGCAACAGCAAAAAACCCACATTTCTAAAGCGGAAATGATTGCCGGGGTAAGAGGTCGAATACCGACTCCTCAATTCCTCGCTCGCTTCTTCACTTTTCCTGGCCCCCACAAGGCCAGCCCAGGCTTGGCGTCCGTGTGTTCGCCTTTTCTCAGGACTTGGACCCCGTTGACAAAAACGTGCTGGACGCCGGCCGCATATTGATGCGGTTTTTCATAGGTCGCTCGATCGACGATGGTCTTCGGATCAAAGACCACGATATCGGCGAAGTAATGTTCCTCTAGAAGGCCGCGATGGTCCAGCCCCAAATTGTTTGCTGGGAGGCTCGTTAATTTGCGGACGGCTTCCTCCAGGGAAACCAGTTTTTCCTCGCGGACATACCGGCCAAGGAGTTTGGCGAAGTTGCCGTAGGCCCGTGGATGAGGCATTGATTTAAGGAATACCCCTTCGGGCGCCTGAGCCGCCTCGTCACAGCCGAAGCTTATCCACGGCAGGGGGATCAGTTTGCGGATGTTTTTCTCAGCGGTAATGAAATAGACCGTGCCGATGCTTGAACCGTCCTCCACCAACAGATCCAGAAGTGTCTCGACCGGGTCCTTGTCGCGTTCTTTCGCGATCTGGGTCAGCGACTTGCCCTGGAGCGGTTTGAGCGACTCCTGCTTGAAGCTGATCAAGAGAATGTTGTCCGGTGAACCGGCGTTGTGATAGAAGTTGGGCCAATCGGTCTTATTGCGGATATCGTCGAGGACGCGCTTACGGTTGTCCGCATCGCGCAGCCGGCGGCGCATGGCCACCTCGCCGCCCTCCATGGCCCAGGGTGGAATGCAGGCGCTGAGCGGCGCGGCCGCAGCCGTATAGCAGTACATATTAGCGGTGATCGCCATTCCCTTGCGGCGGGCAGCTTCCACCTTAGCAATGGCGTTGTCCATCTTTTTCCAGTTATCCTTGCCGGCCGCTTTGAAATGGTAGATTTCTGCGGGAATCTTGGCCTCGCGGCTAATCCGGATTGTCTCATCGATGCCTTCGGACAGCCTTTCTCCTTCGCTGCGCATGTGGGTTATGTATTTCCCTTTATAACGGGCCGCCACCTTGCACAGTTCGATCAATTCCTCGGTCTCAGCGTAATAGGCGGGAGCGTATTCCAGGGCGGATGCAATGCCCAGGCGCCGTCGCGCATCTCCATTTCGACCAGCCGACGCATTCGCTGCAAATCGTCTTCTGTTGGCTTTTTGTTTTCTAGACCGAGAACGTACTCACGAACGGTTGTCGCACCGATGTAGGATGCCACGTTTTGGGAAATCCCCTTGCGCTGGAGGAAATACAGGTATTCGCTGAGAGTGGTCCATTCAATGTCGTACTTAATATCAGTCTGTTCCGCCTTCATGCGTTTCTTGATGGCGTCGTCGACCGGACCCCACGAATTTCCTTCACCCATGATCTGCGTAGTGACGCCTTGGCGGATTTCGCTTTGGCCACGCCCATCCGCCAGAAGTGAGTCACAGGACCAACTCAGCATGTTGATGAACCCGGGCGCTACTGCTAGATCTTTCGCGTCCACCACATTCTTGGCGGTGGCGTTCGCTAGGTCTCCCACGGCGGCAATGCGGTCACCCTTGATGCCTACGTCGGCTCGTCTGGGCGCATTGCCCGACCCATCGTAAACCATGCCGCCGCGGATAAGCACGTCATAGGACATGTCGACCGCAGGTGGCTCCGCGGCTAGGCACCACCTGGCACTCGAAGACAGGATGGCGAACATAGTCAGGAGCACAAAATACCCATTAGTAATAAATGGGAAGAGCATTGGCTGTTCCTCCTCTTCCTCCTTGGCTGGGTCGCAAGAAGAAAAGTAACCTAACAAGGTCGTTGGAGCAGTCGGTCAAAGTCCCGCTGGCAGGAGAAAGTGTTCGCGTTTCGGCCGGGCCATCATCTAACAACGAAACTGAATATCGCACAATTCTTTTTTGTCGCCATTTCCTCGATTAAGCGAGGTGATCGTGCTTGGAGCTGCGAGTAGCCTTCCCCCCTTCCTGCTTAGCTTAGTGCCAAGGAGAAAAAGCAACCTCGACCTAGCTTCCCGGAGCTGGGCATCAAGGCTCAACCGTAAGGAAAAAGTCGCCGAGTTTCAAACCGGTTAATTATCTAACAAGGACCGAAAACCGCAGGTTTTCTGGTTCTTCCGAAACGCGAAGTTGGATATTAATAAGGGCAGCAGAAATCACTGCGTGGCCGGCTTCTCCAACCTACGGATACTTCCAATGCATTCGCTAACCTTCGCCTTACCAGCGTTCATCTTTGGGCTTGTCCTAATTTCCCTTTATTCGGCCGACGCGGAGGACAAGCCGAAGAAAAACGACGCCGCGCCACCGTTAAAGCCTCTCGCCTTTCAGCCACTTCCTTTGGGCAGCATTCGCCCTGCTGGTTGGCTAAAGCAACAGTTGCAAATTCAAGCCAAAGGCTTGAGCGGTCACCTCGATGAGTTCTGGCCCGATCTCACCGATAGTGCTTGGCTGGGCGGCAAGCGCGAGGGCTGGGAACGCGGGCCTTACTGGCTCGACGGCATCGTTCCGCTCGCTTATGTGCTTGAGGATGAGAAATTGAAAGGCAAAGTGAACCATTGGATGAACTACATCGTGCTGCATCAACACGAGGACGGTTGGCTTGGGCCGCGCGAAAACAAAGGCGGACCGGCCTTGGACCCCTGGCCGCTCTTCGTCCTGTTCAAAGCCATGACTCAAGTGTACGAGGCCACCGGTGACAAGCGCATCATCCCGGCCATGCAAAAATGCATGAAACGATTAGATGCCCTCCTCGACAAGAAACCCCTCGAAAGCTGGGGCCATTACCGTTGGGCTGACCTTGTCCTGAGCATTCACTGGCTCTACGAACAAACCAAGGATAAGGCCCTGCTTGATCTAGCCGCCAAAGT
>JBJMQT010000121.1:0-9672 GCA_045802525.1 Gemmataceae bacterium | reverse complement strand
GCGGCGACGCGTCACGCTCCAGGCGACAGGCTTGAGTTACCCGAGGCCGAGAAGTCCCGATCGTCCCCAGCCCCGCAACCGTCCGGAGCTCCGAAGAGGCGTTAGCGGTCAGCGAAAGTTCCCCCGGCGATGTCCAACCGCAACCGGCCCGCTTTCGCTGCGTAAACAGGCACCGGCATCCCCCCAAAAACTGACCTTGACGTGTGGAGGACAGGGTCATCATTTGAGCAACAGGGTCATTGGCCGAGAGCTTCAAAAGTCACGAAAAGGCACAAGAACCCACAAATGCTTTCCACGGGTCTGTTTTAGAGTGCTTTCCTGTTACTTGGCCGGATTTGCTTTAGCCGACAAGTGCTTGGGCAGCCCGTAGTAGATCATCGAACCATCGCCGTGGCCAAGGAGAAGGCCCTTTCCATCAGGAGAGAATGCGGCGCTGGTGACGTCATCGTACGATTCCTGCGCTAGAGCTTGCTGCCCGGTCTTTATGTCCGAAATTTCAAAGCTCTTGCTCCGATTGCCGAATGCGGCGAAGAGATAGCGGCCATCCACGGAAAAAGCGAGACAATTGACGGGTTTATCTGCGTTGGGAGCCATTATGGGCTTAGATCCGTTCTCAAGGCCTGTGGCTATGCCGAAAACTTTCTTCAGATGCCATAGTTTGACGGCGCCATCGTGGCCGCCGGAGGCGATGAAGTTTCCATCCGGTGAAGAAACCAAGCAAACAACCGATCCTTCATGCGCTCCCGGCACTGTCCGAGTCGGCTTTTCCGATTGCCGATCCCACAGACAGAGTGTTCCATCGGCGTGTCCTGAAACCAACCAGACCCTTTGCGCGTCTTCCAGGAATGCCAAAGATTTCACTTCCGCGAATGGGTTCTTAAGCGCTTTGAAGTGGTCATGATTTGCTCGCTTAAGGCCATATAGATTGATGACGCCGTCTTGCCCCGCCGATGCTAACCACGATCCCAAGGGTGAAAAACCTAGACAGTTCACCTTTCCGCCGTGCTTCATTTTATCGAGGCTCGCGGCTTCTTCGGGCCCTTTGTCTTTTTCGCAGAGCAATACTGTCCCGTCTTCGCAGCCAACCGCGATATGCCCGGTTTTAGCATAGCCGGCAAGAACGTTGACTCTTTTTTCTTCTGCAAATTCCTTCTCAGCATTAGTAGGGCGGGAAAAATCCTCTGGAACTTGCCAGAGAGTGAGCCAGGACGAATTGGAGGAAAAGAACTGCGGATTGGAGTCTTTATCCGAGATAAAGGCGAGCCCCCGAATTCCATAGAACCTGGACTTTTTGTCGCCTCCCCAAAACGGTTTGATAAGCGTCCGAAACTGATCGTCATTTTCCGGCTCCGGAATCGATGCGGTAGACTCCTCCTTCGGAGCAGAAGGTTCTGCAACTTTGGCGACATCAGGCTCTTTCGGTTCATCCGGTTTTTTTGGCTCGAGGGCCGGGCTCGGTTTCTTTTCCTCGTCGAGTGGAGGGGGCGTTCGCTTTGGCGTTTCCGGTCGGAATGCGTGTGATGAGATGGCTTCTTCGATCTTCTTCGGGAAACTGGCGTGTCCGCTATTCGCCGTCATAGCGCCCAAGTACACCACACGCCATAACGTCATGCCGAATATCAGCAGGCCCAGGACCAGGAGAACCATACCCGGATACGCGGCGACCACATGCCTTACCACGCGCACCATGCGGGCGGGCAGGCTGCGACGGCGCATGATGCGGAGTTCGAGGCGCAGAAAGTCCCGGTGAGCCTGAAGCAGTTTTTGTCCGGATTCCCAGTCGCGAGCCAGCGACTCGCGCTGGCTGGGCAGCAGCGTTTGATAGGTCGGCACAATGACCTGCTGTTTGGCCAGAGCGACAACCAAGTAACCCGGCTGTCCGGCTTTGCCCAGAAGCGGCGGGAAGCCTCTCAGGAGCGTGCGAATTTGGCCAAGAAGGAAAATCAACTCCGTCGCTTCGACGGGTTTGTTCAAGCGCCGGGCCGGATTGCCGAGATAGGCGCCGGCTTCGTCCCATGCGCGGATCAATTGCCGGGTTTTGGCAACGCGGTGGTAAAGACCGCGCTTCGTGCTCAGCCCGCGCGTGGCCGCTTCGGAAGACCGGGCGGCTTCCACGATGGGATCAGGCGGCGCGGTCGCTTCCTGGTCAATTTGGGTGAAGGCGGACGCCGGCGTCTCGCCGGCTGAGCCATTCTTTGGCGGCAAGGAGGTTAGTTCGGTCAGCGTGTCGAGGGCTTCAATGATTGTGGTGGGCGTTTCCGGCGTCACCTTAGGCGGTTCTTCGGAGGCGCCGACGGGCTCGGCGACCGGCACTTCAGAAGACGGACTGTCGCCTCCATACATCCAGGCCAAGGGATCAGCGGTATCGCCGGCAGGCACGTCGCTGATTTCTTTTAGTTGCGGATCGTCCGGCAAAGCCGGCATGGCGACTGCCGAAGCAGACGAAACGCGCCGGCGCGGCGGCGGCACGTGCATCTGGGCGTCGTAGGTCTTCTTGGCTTCCGGATTGGTTAAGCAGACAAAAGCCTGCGCTAACCGGTTCATCGCCTCCGTGGCTAGCTCGGGATCTTGAAGTTGATAACGGCGGACGGTTTCCATGCGCTCGAAGACGTGCTTTTCGATTTGCGCAGCATCACCGGTGCCGGGAGAAATGCCCAGCAAACGGTAGTGATCAGGCGGCCAGACTCCGGTGGGGAGTCCGAGCCAAATACAGATGCGCTCGTAATTCATCGGCCTTCTGGATCGCCCTGTTCCGCAAGGCGTTGCCCATTCAGAATGCCAAATAAATCGTCAAAATGCAAAAGGATTTGCTGCCTTGCCGGCGTTCACCTGGCGAGCGGGGAGAAAAAGCTGCGTCCTTCCGCTTCTGATCTCAAGGAATTCGTCCCATTCGCTGCCCGGCGAAATTCTTTACATTCAGGAACATCTTGAACCGCAAGAAGTTAAGGAGTACCAGGTCAGTTCGTGCGATGGGCGGTCCGAAGAAAGATTTTCGGCATTCATGACACGGCTGCTTCAGGACACTTCGGCCACGTGTTGACAGATAAGGGTTTACGTCAAATCAGGTGGGTTCCTTTCACGAATCTCATGAATTAATTTAGGGCACTTCCGCCTTCCCTGGAGTGGCATACTCGGCTTGAATCGGCTTGCTCGCTGGGAAGCACATGTGCTACAAGCCGACAACACTTAGAGCCACCCGCCAAGTCAATTGCTTTTTACCCAATCTAGGTCAGGCCACGCCGACCCTATGAAAAGCTTTTTGCGAGTCCTTCGCTATTCTTGGGCCTATCGCAAGCGATTGACCCTTTCCGTTCTGTGCGCTGCGATGGCGGCAGTGCTATGGAGCCTGAACCTGGCTGCTATATACCCCGTCTTGCGGATCCTCAGCGAGGAAAAAAGTCCGCAGGAATGGATTCAAAGCGAAATCAAAGCCAGCGAAAAAAAAATCAAGGAGCTGGAACCTCAGATTGAACTGAAGCAATCCGAGCTAAGGCGCCTGGAACTCCAGACCATCCAACTGCCTGATAACCGCTTTCTCGAGCAAACTCGGCGCGACTTGGTTCGCGACTTGGCCCATTTGGAAGGCAAGTTGGAATCTCACCGGACAGACTTGCACCGGGAACTTCTGGCAAAGAAATTTATCGACAAGTTTGTGCCCGACGATTGCTTTCGGACTCTTTTACTAGTCATTATTTCCGTCGTCATTGCCGTGACGATCAAGGGCGCTTTTGAATTCTGTCAAGAAACGTTGGTCGGCAGCGTGGTGAATTTGACATTGTTCGATCTACGCAACCGCTTCTTCAGACGGGCCATTCACTACGACGTCGGCAATTTCAACGAGCAGGGCACCAGCGAATTGATGGCTCGTTTTACTTACGATATGGAACTGCTGGCCGCCGGCTTGAAAACGCTGTTCGGCCGAGTCGTCTCCGAACCGCTCAAAGCGCTGGGCTGCATCATTGCCGCGCTATTTATTAGCTGGCAATTGACGCTGATGTTTCTGATCCTTGTGCCGATCGCGATTTTCTTGCTGAGCAAGGTGGGCCGGCTCATGAAGCGCGCGACGCGCCGGCTGCTTGAGCGCATGTCGAGCATTTACAAAATCCTTCAAGAGGTCTTTCAAGGCATACGGGTCGTCAAAGCCAGTACCATGGAGCCCCATGAACGCCGCCGTTTTCGCACCGCGACGCGCGACTACTATCACAAGGCAATGATGGTCGTGAAGATCGACGCCCTGGCTGATCCTGTCATGGAACTTCTAGGCGTTATGGCGGTGGCCGGCGCTATCTTGGCGGGGTCCTATCTGGTGCTGCAACGGGAGACGCGTCTCTTCGGAATTCAGATGACCGATCAGCCCATGAGCGCGCCGTCGCTCCTCTTGCTCTACGGATATCTGGCCGCCATTGCCGATCCGGTGCGCAAGTTGTCCAGCGTCTATTCGCGCATGCAGTCCGCAATGGCCGCCGCCGACCGTATATTTGTGACGTTCGACCGCCAGCCCCGGGTCGTGGGGAATAATGCAGGAGTCCGGTTGGCCGGCATGGCGACCGCGATGGAGTTTCGCGATGTCTGTTTCTCCTATGAGCCGGGTCGGCCCATCCTCACCAACATCCATCTGCACGTGCGTGCCGGCGAAACTGTCGCTCTAGTGGGAAAAAATGGCTGCGGGAAGACAACTCTTCTCAGTCTGATCCCGCGCTTTCATGATCCCGATCACGGCTCCATTTTGATCGATGATGTCGACGTCCGCCGGATGCACCTGCGCAGTCTCCGCAAATCCATCGGCATCGTGACGCAGGAAACGGTCCTTTTTGACGACACCATACATCACAATATCGCCTATGGCACGCCTCGCGCGACCCCCGAGCAGGTCGAAGAAGCCGCTATCAAAGCCAATGCCCACGACTTCATCTGTAAGCTCCATCATGGTTACCATACGCAGATCGGCGAGGCGGGATCCAAGCTCTCCGGCGGGCAGCGGCAACGCATAGCTCTCGCTCGGGTTATTCTGCGCGATCCGACCATCCTCATTTTGGACGAATTCACTAGCCAATACGACGCGGAGAGCGAGGCGCTCATTCACCGCGCCCTGCGAGAGTTCATTCGCGGCCGCACCACATTTGTCATCACCCACCGCCTTAACACAATAGAAATCGCGGATCGAATCGTGGTGCTCGACAATGGCCGCATCTCCGCGGTCGGCACGCACGCCGAACTCCTCGCCACCTGCTTGCCTTATCAGCGGCTTCACGAAGCCCAATTCCATCGCTTGTGCGCGTGAGCGCCGAGATTGCCGTGGCTTCTATATCAGCCAGATTGGCAAGCACGGGGCGTAAGCCCCCTGATGACGACCTTCAATCAGGGGGAGCCTTACGCCCCCCGCTCGCCGTAATTCATATCGCCATATTACTTCCCCTTTGCTGGATTCTCTTCTTTCACAACCTCGATCAGCGCGATCTGTGGAGCAGTCACGAGGCCCGCGCGGCCATGGACGCCCAGACCATGTTGGACGATGGTCAATGGGGCATGCCACACCTTTATGATGGCCGGCCGGAGCTTCAGAAGCCTCCGCTGTATTACTGGCTCGTGGCTTTGATTGCCCAGGCCCGAGGCGGACAAGTGGATGCCTGGGCGGTTCGGTTGCCGGCCAGCTTGTCCGCAGTCGCTTGTGTTCTTTGCCTCTATGCGTTTGGCTGGCTGCGAGGGAGACCCATTGTCGGATTTGTGGCTGCGGGGGTGATGGCAAGCGCCATTCATTTCACCTGGCTGGCGCGAATCGGCCGCATTGATATGCCGTTCACACTAGCAGTTAGTATCGCTGTCGGTTGCGCGTACCGGGCTTTCGAGATGAGCAGGCACAGGTTGCTGTTTCTCATCGCAGCGAATTTGGCCGTGGCTTTCGCGGTCATGCTCAAAGGGCCCATCGGTCTCGTGCTGCTTGGCGCTGTGTTAGGCGTGTTTCTCCTTTCAAATGGAAAGCGCCCATCGATTTGGCGCTTGGGCGATTGGCCCGAATTGACTAGTCGCCTGGGACTTTGGTGGGGACTGCCAGTCGTATCCTTCCTAACGGCGCCTTGGTTTCTTTGGGCGAATAGCCATACGGGCGGCCAATTCTTTCAAGAATTCTTCTGGCATCACAATTTCGAAAGGGCACTGGGAAGCTCGCCATTATTTGAGCATCACGGGTCGCATCCTTGGTGGTTCTATGGAGCGCAGTTCGTAGCCGATTTCCTGCCTTGGAGCCCGCTTTTCTTAGTGGCCCTCTATTCCTTTTGGCGTCAGAAGCTCTGGAGCGAGGATGCGGACGCGCGCCTGGGTTTGGTTTGGCTCCTCGCCATAGGGGGTGTATTGTCTTTTTCCTCCTTTAAGAGGGCAGACTATTTGCTGCCCGCTTATCCGGGAGCGGCGTTATTTATTGCATGCATGGCGGAGGGTTGGTATCGCGACGCTAAACGAATCGGGTCTCGCGTTAAGCCGCTGCACTACGCCGCAGCTTGTGGCTTCATGCTGATGTCTTGTGCGGTCGGCTGGATTGTTAAAGTGGACTGCGACTTGCCGCGCCAGGAACTCGGGCTGGATTGTCGGCCCTTCGCGCTGGTCATCCGCCGGTATGCCCCGCGGCCCCATTCGGTGCTGTTCTTCCGAACGGAATCGCACGACCTGGCGTTCCACGTGGGCCGACCTTTGGAGGTCTTCGTAGAATGGGAACGCCTGGAAGCCTGGTCGACCCGTCCTGAAACTTCCTATATCGTAATGCCCGTTAAATGGTTCACGAATTGCCCGCCGGGCTTTCCGGTCGACCGGCTGGAAGTCATCTTGTATCAAGAAGACTTGAATGGGATCGCCCGCCATGAGCCGTTGGTGTTGCTGAAAACGCGACCGCCGCACGAGTCCTTGCATGCCCGAAATTCCGCCACTGCCTCCGATCGCCTCCCAGCCGATTAGCGTCGTGTTGTTGGCCCGCGACGAGGAGCCGCACCTGGAAGCCGTGCTTCGATCATGGCTGGACGTGCTCGGCGGCCTCAATCGGGACTTTGAGATTATCCTGGTAAACGACGGTAGCCAAGATAGCACGCTGGGAATTGCAACAGGGGCCGTACTGGCGACGGGCCTAGGGACGGACCTTGGATCATTTCGGGTTCTAAATCATGAACGGCCGCAAGGCATTGGAGCCGCTCTCCGTACCGGCCTCGCAGCTTCGCGGTTCCCCCTACTTTTTTACACAACGGCGGGTAGCGAATATCGACCGGCGGATATTTCTCTTCTTCTGGGCGAGATTGACAAGGTCCATCTCCTTTCCGGTTATCGCCGGGGTCAACCCGTTCCCTGGCCATTGCGCGGTTTGGGTTTTTTCTGGCGATTGATCCTGCGCGTCGTTTTTGACTTGGCCCCGGAAAGGTTGCCCGGCTGGTTAGGATGGAAAGAACATTTTTATCGCTTCGTAATTCGCGCGGTCTTTGGCGTTCGCGCGCGTGACATGAACTGTGCGTTTCGCCTTTGTCGCCGCCACATTTTCGCTCGGATTCCGATTCAATCGAGCGGCCCCTTCGCGCATACGGAGATTCTTATCAAAGCTAACTTTCTAGGCTGCGTTCTTGGAGAGGAGGCGCCGATCGACTATAAGCCGCGTCCGGGGAGCCCGGGCGATTGGACCGGCTCGGACTATCGGATGTTGGGCCGTGAAGGGCTGCGCGTATTCAAGCACGCCGACTTCGGTCCGCCCGAGGTCGCGGGTTGGCCAGAGCCCACTGGCAATGAATCAGAAAGTAAAGCAAATGGGCCGCCGGCTCTACAAGATTCAGAGAGAGAGTCTTCCACCTTATGAATCGGCTGTAAAGACCGCGACCTCATCCTCGTAGGCTTTTTGAAGCCGCCTGGTCACTTCGCCGGGCGCGCCCTTGCCGATTACTTTGCCATCCACCTGCACAATGGGCAAAACCTCCGACGTTGTGCCCGAAAGCAACAGTTCGGAGACGTCGTCTAATTCTTGGAGGCGTAGGTTCTCTTCCACGACAGGCACTTCGATCTCTTTTGCAAGCTGAAGAATGAAATCACGCGTGATGCCGGGCAGGATGTCCGGCCCTTCCGGCGCGGTACGGAGGCAACCGTGTTTGACGCCAAATAGACTGGTGTGTGTGCCTTCGGTTAACTTCCCGTCCGGTAGATAAAGCAAAGCTTCTTTAAACCCGGCTTCGTGGGCGGCTTGGGCTGCAAGGACGTTGGCGAGTAAATTAGTGGATTTGATATCGCAGCGCCCCCAACGTTGATCCGGATAGGTGATGGCGCGGGCGCCAGTCTGCCGAGCTTCGCGATAATCCTGAAACGGCTGCACAAACAGAAATTCAAGAGGCGTGGCGTTGGCGGGGAATAGATGCGAGCGCGGGGCGCTGCCGCGCGTGATCTGAATGTAGATAGTCGCTTCTTGGAATCCACTGGTCTTCAAAGTTTCACGCATGCGCCGGCGGAGGCGCTCCAGGTCAATTCCTTCGAGGCGCACCTCACGGAGGCTGCGAGCGAGGCGCTTGAAATGGCCTTCTTCCAGCCACGGTTTGCCCCGGTAAACCCGCAGCACCTCGTAGATCGCGTCCCCGAACAGGAAACCGCGATCCAGCGCGGAGATGCGCACCGCTTCCAAGGGCATCGTTTCTCCGTTGACGTTGGCCAGGGCGTCCAAGATGTATTCTCCTAAAGACGAGCCGGGACCATGGAGAAAACCAACCTTTAACCCGACAAAGTTCGCTGACGAGGACCAAAGCGGGTAAAAAGCTTTACTACCAATTTGGCTGAACGCGGTGCGCTTCCGCGTCCGGCCTCAATTCTTGAAGCGATCCCTCCGCTTCTTCCCAAACCCGTTCAACGGTCATGCCGTCGATAGGATATTCACACCCCGCCCGGCTTGCATAACCTCTTGAGGTATTGAGGGACAGCACAATCCGCGGCCGGAGTTGCTTGTCGTGGACGGTTATCTTATCGGGGTCTTCAGCCGCTCCTCGCAAAATCAAGAGATCGTCGTCGGCATGGAGAAAGTCCAAGGCAAATCGCTTGGTGAGCTGGCTCCAATCGAACAGGCCTAGAAAAGCAGCCGCAGTCAATCGCGTGCCGCGAACGAGAACAAAGTCCGATGCTACTTTGCCTGCATCCTGAAGCGATACAAGGCTCGGCCGACGCGACGCGAGAAGCTTGCTGACCGGCAGGCCCTTTATATTCATGTCTTGCAGGCGACTTCCTAATGTGTTCCGTTCGGACGTCGTCAAAAGCTTGAGGTCGTTGGCCAGACAGTCCAGTCGCTGCTTAGCAACTGACGCACTGAACGCCTCGTAAGACATAAGCACCGTGTGGTCCGGTTCGGCAGGATTCTTCCGGGAGCCCAAGGGCCGATCGAGGAAGAGAGCCATGCCCAGTTCCCGAAGCTCGCGCGGATCCTCCAGATCAGCCAAGCTTTGACGCAGGATCGCCGAACTGTTTGCTCCTAGATAAGAAGCAAGCGGATCGTCCGCAAAGAGGCATTTGGTCCGGCGGCGGCTTTCCAGGATTTGTTCCTGGGGAACGCGGTTGTGTGGACTAGGCAGAACGCGGCAATTCTCTCCTTCCGAAGTCGGGGCATCGGGCACGGCATGGTTTTGATAGCGGCTGCGCAATAGCCAGCCCTGGCGCATTCCGCGACGACGCAAG
>JBJMQT010000120.1:0-27594 GCA_045802525.1 Gemmataceae bacterium | reverse complement strand
CTTCATGAAGTCGGAATCGCTAGTAATCGCGGATCAGCACGCCGCGGTGAATACGTTCCCGGGCCTTGTACACACCGCCCGTCACACCATGGGAGTCAGTTGCTCTAGAAGTCGGTGCGCCAACCTCGTGAGGCAGCCGCCTAAAGAGTGACTGGTGACTGGGGTGAAGTCGTAACAAGGTAACCGTAGGGGAACCTGCGGTTGGATCACCTCCTTTCTAAGGATTTGATTTAACTAGGTGGCCGGTCTGGAGCGCTCGCGAGCCAGCAAGCGCCAACAAAGACCGAACCACCATCGTGTCCGCAACCAAACCTTCGGCTCGGTGACGACTCAATTGACAACGATAACCCCGCCAAGACAGCAATGTCCTGGCGGGGTTTTTTTGTGATTGAGATTTAGAGCTTAGAATTTGTTTCGGATTTCGTATTTCGGTTATTCCCGCATGGAAAATCCGAAATCCGAAACAAATCCTAATAGGAGCAAAAGCAGCAAAAGAAGCTCAAAACCATCGAGAAAGCACTATTTGCAGCTAGAAGATCGTTTCATGCTGGCTGTTCGGGGGGTGTGTGAGGGGTAGGAGAAACGATCTTTTCTAACTCGCCGACGTTAATGGACTTGTGGTGAAAAAGATCGTTTCTCGTAGTGAGCCGGCCGGATGAAACGACGTTTGGGTGGGCCTAGAACCTTTCACCCGGTCCCGCCCGCCGACGTGCTATTAGTTTAGTTGACAACGACGCCCCGCTAGCGCCGTACAGCGCTAGCGGGCTCCTTCTTGACCTTGCCCGCGAGCGCCGCAGGGTTTGACTATTTCAAATCCGGTATTATCGTTGTGTTGTCGGCGAGATTTCGTCGCCGGCCCTTCAGCGATGTGTGGAAGGCAATGCGGCCTTCAGGACGGATGCGTTCTGGAGGTTTTTTGTTGCGCGATGAAGCAGGCGCTTGGGCCTGCTGCGCGCAGAAATGGACGCTTTACCGCGATCCTTGGGAGAAAAGTCATGCAACCAATCATTGCCACCCTGCCCACTTTGGCTGTCTCCGCCACTTTTTGCATTTGGAATGCCTATCGAGCCCATATCAAGCGCCGCATCAAGCTTCGCCACGAACGCGTGGCTTACCTGCTCTGGGTCATGGCCAACGAAACGGAATAAGAAACAGCCGGAGTTCTCTTGCGGACTCGCACTAGGCTTCGTTTGTTGTGGCCGGTTAAGTCGTGACCGTTCCCCTCGCTGCCTTATCTCATAAAACCATATGCATGCCTTCCGATACCGAAATGGGCGGCCCGGGCGATCGTTTCCCGACGACCCGGCCACCCTTGATGCGCGCCTTGACAACTTCCGATAACGGTTTGCGTCAACAGGCGTTCGAAAGCCTGGTAATTGCTTATTGGAAGCCGGTCTACAAATACATTCGCGTGCGCCGGGCGGCTTCCAATGAAGACGCCAAGGACCTGACCCAGGCGTTCTTTGCCCGCGCACTGGAGGCCGGCTATTTCGACGCGTACGATCCTGCCAAGTCGCGTTTCCGCACTTTCATACGCGTGTGCGTGGACCGCTTCGTCTCCAACGAAGCGAAGGCGGCCGTCCGGATTAAGCGCGGCGGCCAGGTCAATATCCAATCGCTGAACTTTGAAGCTGCCGAAGCGGAGATCATCCTGCAAAACCATTCGACCGAGGATGAAGAGACATTTTTTCACAAAGAATGGATCCGCAGTCTGTTCACTTTGGCAGTAGAGGCTCTCAAGGCCGAGTGCGCTGCCAAGGGAAAAGAGACCTCGTTCGCCTTGTTCGAGCGCTATGATCTGGACGGGCCGGAAGCCGCCGAAAAGCTCACTTACAACGAGCTTGCTTCATCCATGAATTTACCCACCACTCAAGTCACGAACAGTTTAGCATGGACCCGCCGGCGCTTCCGCGAACTTGTTTTAGAAAAGCTGCGCCATCTTACGGGCAGCGAAGAGGAGTTTCAGGCCGAAGCGCGCCGCCTTCTGGGGCCGGGATAGCCGCGATGCGACTTCGCAAGTCGCTCCCTTGGATCTGACAAGTTTGCTATATTCTTCAAGGAAGGTTTTTGAGGGTAACCTGCTATGGCGCCTGAAGAATTAGCGACTGCTTTACGTCGACACCCGTTTGTTCCTTTCCGAGTGACCCTAACCGAGGGTAGCTCTTACGAAATACGCCACCCGGAATTGTGCATGGCGGGCCGTCGCTCCGCGATTATTGGCCTCGCTTCTCCTGGAGATCCGGACCTTCTTTTTGAGCGATCGGTAACGGTGGACTTGCTACATATAGTCAAGCTTGAACCGCTGGAACCTTCCGCGTCGACAAATGCAAACGGGCCGGGATGATCCCGACCCAGGCCTGTTGCGACTGCCCGCGCAAATCCGCAAACGCGACCGTTAGTCCATATCCCAGCATGGTTTCTTGCCTCTAAGAAGAAATCTCCGCCCTACCAATAATTGTCCTCCCTCTCAAGGTGCAAGCTATAGTTGTCTTGCATTGCGCGCTACAAACAGTGCATTCCGGAACAGATTCGCCTTGGGACAAATCGGCGAGCGGGAGGACAGAGTGAAAAGGGAAATCCGCTTGCGCGGCATGACGGGAGGCGCCAGGGGGAGAAGTTGGCAATCCTCCGACTTGCTGCGCGTCGGCCGGCTAGACTCGCTTGAGGTCGTCTTGGATGACGCTTCGGTGAGTCGTTGCCATGCGGAAGTTGCGGCCACGGATCGGGGCTGGCGGGTGCGCGACTTGGGCAGCACCAACGGCACGCGGCTCAATGGCGTGCGGCTCGGATCGGGACAGTGGCCGCTCCGCGTCCGCGATCTCCTGCAATTCGGAGAAGTCTCCATAACGGTCGAAGGCATTGAAGAAGAAAAAGCGGCGGCTCCGATTATCGGTGAAACGCTCTGCGTCGAAGCCTCCGCCAAAACGTCATGGGACCAAGCGCTGCGTGGAGTCGTCTACGATTCTAGCGAAAGTCCCCGAGCCGGTGAACAACTGCTCGCCCTCCTCCGCGCCGGGCAGCATCTGGTGAATCTGGAAAAAGAAGAAGATCTCCTTCAATCGATTCTCAATGACGCCGTTTCGGTATTGGACGCCCAGCGAGCGGCCATCGTCCTGCCGACCGGTGCTGACGGCAGCCTGCATCTCCGAGCTTTAGCCACGGGCCGCGGCCAACCCAAGACAAACCTCTCGGGTCTTGGCGCCTCGACAATTCGCGGCAGTTACAGCCATAGCCTGGCCAAGCGTTGCTTTTCGCGCGGCGAGTCGATTCTCTGCCAGAGCGTTGAAGAGGACTCGGAATTGGCCATGGCGCAAAGTATCGCCGAGGGCGCCATGGCCTCGGTCCTCTGCGTCCTTTTGCGCACGCCTCGAAAGCGCGTAGGAGTCTTGCATCTGGATCGCGGCCCCTGGCAGAAGGCTTTCACCGCCGAAGATCTGCACCTGGCCGATGCCCTGGCAGCCAATGTTTCGGCCGGCCTGGAAAGCGCGCAACTTTTTCGCAAGCAGCGCGACCTTTTCCTCAACACCATCACAATACTGGCTCAGGCGGTCGAACTGCGCGACCCTTATACGGGGGATCACACGAGCCGCGTTACGACGTATTCCGTAATGCTGGCAAAGGAACTGGCGGTCTCCGAGCACGACCTGGAATTGGTTCAGATCGGCACTCCGCTTCACGATATCGGTAAGATCGGCATTCGGGATGAGATCCTGCTCAAACCCGACAAGCTCACCGCGGCCGAGTTTGAAACGATGAAGCAACATACCGTTAAGGGCGCCGAAATCCTGGCTTTGGTTCCGGACCTGCATGAGATTATCCCGATCGTTCGTTCGCACCATGAACGATGGGATGGCAAGGGATACCCCGACGCGCTGGCGGGCGAAGGGATTTCGCCTCTAGCACGCATCGTGGCTGTGGCCGACGCCTTCGACGCCATGACCTCGGATCGTCCTTATCGCAAGGCCCTGCCCATGGCGGCCGCCTTTGCGGAAGTCGAGAAAAACTGCGGCATCCAATTCGACCCGCGTTGCGCCCAAGCCTTTCTGCGTATCCGCGACCGCATTGCCAAGGAACTTGTCATGGCCGGTTCGGGCGAGGAAACGCTCAAGTCTAAAGTTGTTCGAGCTTCCGCAGGTTAGCGGACGGCGCCTCCATTAACATAAACAACTTGCCCGGTAATGTAAGAAGCCGCCGGCGCGACCAGCCAACGGGCAGTCGCGGCAACATCGGCGGGCGTACCCCAGCGCTGCAAGGGCGTTTCACGCAGGACCCGCTCCTGCCAAGCGGCTGAAGCTCCTCGTCCCCACGCGGTCTGGATCCAACCAGGCGCTATGCAGTTCACGCGCACCTTTGGCGCCAGCGTCATGGCTAGGCTCTTGCTAAACGCCATGACTGCGCCTTTGGAGGCGCCGAAGAGTTGCCCGCTGTCACCGGCCATGCCCGTGTCGGATTGATCCCAGCCTATGTTGATAATCACGCCTTGACCTTGGCTTTGCATCCGCCCGCCAACCTCTCGTGCGAGGATGATGGTCGCGGTGACATCGACTTCCAACAGTTCTTGGAGTTTTCGCTCAAATGACCAGGAGGCCGTGGCGCCCGTCAAAGTGTCCGCGCCCGCATTGTTGATCCAGATGTCAAGGCCGCCCCATGCCTTCCATGCTTCGTTCACGAGGTTCGTGCGTTGTTCGGGCTGCGTAAGATCGCCTAGTAAAACTTGGGATCGGCAGCCGTGGTCCTGAACCTCAGCGGCGACTTCTTCACCGGCCTTCTTGCGACGCCCATGCACGATTACATCAGCCCCCGCGGTGGCCAAATCGAGGGCGATGGCTCGACCTATGCCGCTGGTGGACCCGGTCACCAGGGCGCGTTTGCCGGTTAATTCACGACCGGAGATTTGACCGATTTGTTTAAGCCAACGCACCCGATCGCGGAGAACTTGGATGGTGGTGCCTAGCACAGGGTGGACGAGATCCGGTGCGATCTCCGCGAAAGGATCAAGGACGAATAGTCGGGCATGCAGGCGCGGATGGGGAACCGTGAGTTTCGCATCCGAGGAAATTAAGTCGCCAAAGAGGAGAAGGTCAATGTCAATCGTTCGGGGAGCGTTCCGCTCGCCGCGAACACGGCCGAGGCTCTTCTCGACGGACAGAAGTTTTTCCAGTAGCGCGCCGGCCGGCAACTCGGTTTGGAGCTCTGCAACGGCATTGAGGAATAGCCCTTGCCCAGCAGGCCCGGCTTCCGGATCGGTTTCGTAGTATTGAGAAACCCGTACCAGACGGACGCCTGGGGCAACGGTGATCTCCGCCAAAGCCCGGTCCAGCGACTTTTTGCGGTCTCCCTCATTGCTGCCCAAGGCTATGTAGGCCGTAGTGGCGGCCATGGCATTTTTCTCGCGATTTGCAATGATACTACCGTGGTTTTCTCCGGGCGCCTCAATACTTCCAATCTAACAACTCCGGCAAGGCATGGCGCAGCCGGTGCCGCCCCTGAACGGTGGATGGCGAACGAGTCTCCAATATATGGTTCTCTCCATTTCGCCTGACCCCCCCGTGGAAAGAAATGGAAAGCATTTTAGACGTTGGTTACCGGGTATTTTCGCATGCAGAAGCGAGCCTGTGCTCCGGAGGGACGGAAGTTTCTTTTGCTTGCCATCTCGTTGAAAGGAAATGCTGAACAGGAGTTGACAGTTTCGAAGAGGTCTTTATAATTTTCTTTGAACCACTTAGCAGTCGAAGGTGTCCATGCAACAACAAGCCACCATTATCGACAGGGGACCGTAAGCTCTATCCAACATCCGGAGCCGGGTAGAGCCAAGCCTTTCGGGTTTGGCTTTTTTATTTGGGGGTTTCGGGCGTATAGCTCAGTTGGCTAGAGCGCAGCTCTGATAAAGCTGAGGTCCTTGGTTCGAATCCAAGTACGCCCACTTAGGAAGGGAAATAACGCGAATACACGGGGATGTAGCTCAACTGGGAGAGCGCGTGGTTTGCAACCACGAGGTCACGGGTTCGAGCCCCGTCATCTCCACCAAATTCGTGCAAGGATATTTGGAAAACTCGGCAAAAGCGGATTGACACCACTAGCCGATTTTCTAACTTAGTTAGACCAGCAGTTTGCCCTAGGTATTGGCGAAGTTGGCTGGAATGTTTGATGCATTCCCCTGGAGTGCATTGGTTCTTTGACAATTAGGCAGCGGTAGAAGTTGCATCACAGAACACGACGCGTCGGCGGCGGAAGCTGTCGGCGCTGCATTGTTTTGCGAATCTCTGCAAGAGCCTTTAGGAGAAGCATTGGATCATATCGTTACAAGGCCGGGTTAGTTTTTGCGTGAGCAAAAGCGAGCCTCCCGCGTAAGCGGGGGGAGTCCTGGCCAAGCAGCGTGGTGATTGATCGGGTCTTGGGACGTGGGCGACCACGGATCGAGTCCGCGATCAATGCGGCCAAGCTACTAAGGGCATGTGGGGGATGTCTGGGCGCCAGCAGGCGAAGAAGGGCGTGGAAGACTGCGATAAGCCCGGGGAAGTGGTCAAACGCGCGTTGATCCCGGGATGCCCGAATCACCATGCACCCAATCCATAAGTGCATGGAGCGAACGGGGGGAACTGAAACATCTCATTACCCCCAGGAAAAGAAAGAAACCTCGACTCCGTCAGTAGCGGCGAGCGAACGCGGAAGAGCCTAAACCTCTCGGACTCGTCCGAGGGGGGTTGTAGGACCGGACACACGAGCAATGAGTACTTTAGCGGAACAATCTGGAATGGTTGGCCATAGCGGGTGAAAGCCCCGTACGCGACAAGGGAACGTTGCTTGTCCGGCACCTGAGTAAGACCTAACACGTGAAAGTAGGTCTGAATCCGCGGGGTCCATCCCGCAAGGCTAAGTACTCGCTGGCGACCGATAGCGAACCAGTAGCGCGAGCGAAAGATGGGAAGAACCCCTATAAGGGGAGGATAGTGAACCTGAAACCACATGCCTACAAGCGGTCGGAGGGCTATGCCCCGTAAGGGGAATGCCTGACGGCGTGCCTTTTGCATAATGATCCGGCGACTTACGGTCTACAGCAAGGTTAAGCCGCACTGCGGCGGAGCCGAAGCGAAAGCGAGTCTGAATAGGGCGATTAAGTTGTAGGTCGTAGACGCGAAACCACGTGATCTACGCATGGGCAGGATGAAGTGACGGTAATACGTCATGGAGGTCCGAACTCACTAGTGTTGAAAAACTAGGGGATGACCTGTGTGGAGGATTGAAAGTATCATCAAACGTGGAGATAGCTCGTTCTCTCCGAAATAACTTTAGGGTTAACGTTTCGATAGTTGGCAATGGGGGTAGAGCGACTGAATCGGAAAGGGGGCCTACCCGGCTACCCTTCCGAACCAAACTCCGAATACCATTGCACCAAGTCGAGGCAGCTAGACGGCGAGGGATAAGCTTCGTCGTCGAGAGGGGAACAACCCAGATCGCCTGCTAAGGTCCCCCAGTTATGCTCAGTGCGAAAGGAAGTTGGATTCCGGTGACAGCCAGGATGTTGGCTTAGAAGCAGCCATCATTTAAAAAGTGCGTAATAGCTTACTGGTCGAGGAGTCCTGCGCCGATAATGAACGGGACTAAGCATAACACCGAAGCAGCGGGTATCCCGCAAGGGGTACGGTAGGAGAGCGTGGCACACTAGAGCGAAGGGGTACGGATAACGAGCCCTGGACGAGGTGCCAGTGATCATGCCGGAATGAGTAACGATTAAACGGGTGAGAATCCCGTTCGCCGAAAGCCTAAGGTTTCCTGGGGAAGGTAAATCCGCCCAGGGTTAGTCGGATCCTAAGACGAGGCTGACAAGCGTAGTCGATGGACAGCGGGTTAATATTCCCGCACCGCGGTAGGCGGTCGATGGCGTCAGGACGCCGCAGTAAAAGCCAGCGGGGTTTTAGTTTACCCCGTCCCGCAAGGGCGAGGACATTTATGATTCCGAAGTGGCCGGACCTGCGGACAAGAAAAGCCGACGCCGGACAAATATCGCGCCCGTACTAAAACCGACACAGGTAGGCGGGATGAAGATTCTAAGGCGCTCGAGAGAACGCTCGTGAAGGAACTCGGCAAATTAACCCCGTAACTTCGGGATAAGGGGTGCCTCTTGGGGTGTTAAAGCCTCGGGGGGCCGCAGTGAAAGGGATCTGGCGACTGTTTACTAAAAACACAGGACTCTGCCAACGCGCAAGCGGACGTATAGAGTCTGACGCCTGCCCGGTGTCGGTAAGTTAAGGAAGGGGGTTAGCTCCGTAAGGGGCGAAGCTCGCAACCGAAGCTCCGATAAACGGCGGCCGTAACTATGACGGTCCTAAGGTAGCGAAGTTCCTTGTCGGGTAAGTAACATTGCCCGGGACAAAAGCGATTTTGTCCATTCAACCGGCTCAAATCGGTGAAGCCCTCCCGGTGCCATAGTTAAGCATCGCGGGTAATACCGAGGGTAAGATTGCTATCATGGCAATCCCCGTAACGACTCAGGGGTTGAGATCCCTGGATGGAACGTCAGTTTCATAAAACGCCGGCTCTGATCATTTCCACAGAATCGAAACTCAATCGACTGGATCAGATGAACGTATAGTCTACGCCACGGGAAACCGTGGAATCACGTGAAGTTCCGACCTGCATGAATGGCGTAACGACCGGATCACTGTCTCCACGAGCGACTCGGTGAAATTGTAGTTGTCGTGAAGATGCGACATACCCGCAACTAGACGGAAAGACCCCGTGAACCTTTACTGTAGCTTAGTCTTGGGCTTAGGCCCAGCATGTGTAGAGTAGCTGGGAGGCTGCGAACCCCTTACTCCGGTAGGGGGGGAGCCGACGATGAAACACCAGCCTTGTTGTGCTTGAGTTCTAACCCCGACCCGTGAAACCGGGCGGCGGACAGGGCTAAGTGGGCAGTTTGACTGGGGCGGTCTCCTCCTAAAAAGTAACGGAGGAGTTCCAAGGTACCCTCAGCCTGGTTGGCAATCAGGCTTCGAGCGTAAAGGTATAAGGGTGCTTGACTGCGAGTCCCATAAGACGAGCAGGTGCGAAAGCAGGACTTAGTGATCCGGCGGTGCTGGATGGAAAGGCCGTCGCTCAACAGATAAAAGGTACTCCGGGGATAACAGGCTTATCTCCTCTGAGCGTTCACAGCGGCGAGGAGGTTTGGCACCTCAACACATCGGGGTGCTGCGGAAGTAATTCCGTACCAACAAATCGGCTTATAACGGTGAACCCGTCAGTAGTGGCTAGTGGTCCGTGACCAGTGGTAAGTAATAGCGCTGGCGGCTACTGGTGATTACTCGGCAATACCGTGGGAAGTCGCTTCGAGAATTGGTTAATCCCTATTCAAGAAGTTGACCCCGTAACGACTGACCCGAAAGGGAAGGCTCTGGCGCCATGCCAGGGCAACACGCCGACTCCTGTCACAACAAGTCAGATTATGCGTGGGTTTGTTTTCATTGGCCCCTAGCCACTGATCACGAGCCACTCTGCTACGATCGACGACAGGATGATGATATAGTCTACGCCACACGAAATTGTGGACTCGGTACGATGTCGGCTCATCGCATCCTGGGGGTGGAGAAGCTCCCAAGGGTTTGGCTGTTCGCCAATGAAAGCGGTACGTGAGCTGGGTTTAGACCGTCGTGAGACAGGTCGGTCCCTATCTGTTGTGGGCGCAGGAGACTTGAGCGGCTTTCTCCCTAGTACGAGAGGATTGGGAGGGACGTACCTCTGGTGTTCCAGTTATCGCACTCGCGGTAGCGCTGGGTAGCTACGTACGGCCCGGATAAACGCTGAAGGCATCTAAGCGTGAAACCCACCGCAAGATTAAGTCTCCAGCTTGCTTAGCAAGCGAAGGCTCCTGGAAGACGACCAGGTCGATAGGCCGGGTGTGTAAGGCGGGCAACCGTCTCAGCTAACCGGTACTAACAGCCAAATGCTTGACCGCATTGATCCTTGACTCCGTTCGTGGGGCCTGAAGCCAGCCGGCTCACGAAACCCCACCGGACCGCATCTAAAGACTTTTTCAGAGTCGCAACTCTACCGCTGCCTTTTGATATACGAGTGGCAAGCGGCTAGTGATTAGTGGTTAGAAATTCTAGCCACTAACCGCTAGTCACTAACCACTATGAGTCTTCCCGGTGAGCATACCCGGATGGCCCCACCCGTTCCCATTCCGAACACGGCCGTTAAGCATCCGAGGCCCATGGTAGTGCTTCCAGCGCGAGAGTAGGTTATCGCCGGGGATTAATGAAAGGCCCGTTGGTTAACCCCAATGGGCCTTTCCTTTTTTCATTTCCTGGCTGCTCCTTCCTCCTGACCCTACAATTCTGTCAGTTAAGAAAATCAATTTCACAGGTAAAACTCCATGTTCAAAACGCGCCTGTTGTCGGGGATCTGCGTTTTATTGACCCCATTGTTTGCAACAGCCCAGCCAACCAAGGAACCAACCCAGCATACGGTAACGATAGAGCGGAACATGGTTTCGGCAGCCGATGCCCTAAAAGAGGTCTCCGCACAAACGAAAATCGCCGTCGAAGATCGGCGTCGCAAGAAGACTGCCGGGACCATTGACCTTCGCTTGAAAGACGTCGGGTTTTGGCAAGCTCTTGACACGATTGCCAGGCAAGCCGACGCTCGCCTTGCACTTTACGAGCGCGACGGCGTGCCGGCCTTGGTTGACGGCCCGCATGTCCTGCTTCCCGTTTCCTATAACGGCGTTTTTCGAATCGGGCTAAAACGTCTGGTTGCCTACCGAGACCTGGAGACGGCGACCGCTTATCAGGTGGCCACCATGGAAATCGCCTGGGCGCCTCGTTATCGTCCTTTCTTGCTCGAGACTCGGCCCAAGGCATTGGTGCTCAAAGACGATCAAAACCATGACGTGGCCATTAAAGAGGAGGGTGGCGGGCAGGCGCCCGTTGAAGGCCGGCTAGCCATGACCTTCGAGGTGCGCTTGCCTGCCATTCCCAGGCCTGCGCTTCGCATCAGATTGCTAAAGGGCGAGCTGTCGGTAATTGGCGCCAACAAAATGCTGACACTGACCTTTGACACGTTGGACGCCCTGCAAAAAGATGCCGGCAAGCGTGTGCTCTCGCAAGAAGGCATTACGGCTAAAGTGAGCAAGATCCAATTAGAAGCAGACATATGGACGGTCGAAATGACCCTGGATTATCCGCCCGGAGGACCCAAGTTTGAAAGCTTTCAATCTTGGGTGGTGAACAATGAGATCTATTTGCAAAGCGCCAGCAGCGAAAAGCGCTTGCGGAACAACGGCGGTTACACGCTCGAAAGCTCCTCAAGCAACCGTGCGGTGCTCAGCTATTACTTCAAGGATGAAAAGGGAAAGGGCATTAAACGAGGCAAACCGGCGGATTGGAAGCTTGTTTACGTAACGCCGGGCGTCATCTCCGAAACGTCTGTGCCGTTCTCGTTTAAGGACGTGAAGCTGCCTTGATTATCCGGAACTCTCTTGGCCCGGTAAATCATGAAGCCGACTGTGCCGAGCAACACATAAGGCGTCCCCAGCATAAGCAGGCCGCTGAAATCGTACCAGTAACTCTCGTCGGGATTGTAATCCTCCGAACCGGAGGACGCCGTGACTGACTCTGATCAGGAAGGGCATGCACGCAGGGGCGCCGGCCACGAAAGCGCGGCCGTTAGCGCCAGTATCCCGAAAAGAAAAGGTTTACGAAACATGGTTGCAACCTTTCCCCACCGTCATTGTAGGGCTCATCACAGCTTCAGGCCAAGCCTGACGCAGCCAATTGGAGGCCATTGGGCCTTCGCTTTTTATGGATGTAAACACACTCCGCCCACAGGTTGGTTGGCCACTGTGCCGCTCACTTGGCGCTCATCGTGTGTAGGGCCCCCCGCGAATACGCTCAAAAATAGATCATGGAAAGCATTTGTGGCTTTTCGTTCCTTTTCGTGGCTTTTGAAGGTCTCGGCACCTGACCCTGTGGCCCAAGTGACCCACCCTCTGGTCCCGCCAACACTGCGCCACAGGGTGATCAATAATTGAACACCTGATGCCGACTTGCGCATTTTCGTTGTCTTGGGCGTCTCTCCTTCGAAGGCGGCCAGCTTCGGACCACGGCGGCCCCGCAGTTGGCCTGGCCCCTTCGACTTAGAGCAGCCTTGAGGGCCTTAAAACCTTTAATGCAGTCCGCCTCGCGAGGGGCTAAAGCCCAGTTCTCACAAACCTTAATAAAGCCGATACAGCATCCAATAAACGGCGACTCCCGTGATGGAAACATAGAGCCAAATCGGCAGCGTCCAGCGGGCGATCGTTTTATGGCTGGCGAGCCGGTTTTTCAGGCCCAGGTAGGCTGTGTAGAAAGCGAGGGGAGCCGTAGCCATTGCCAACAGCGTGTGGCTGAGAAGAATCCCGTAGTAGACGAAGCGAACCCAATCGGGAGCGCTGGGCGCTTGCTCCTGAAACTTGGTCGCTTCGCCGTGCCGATGAATCAAGTGGAAGTAAAGGTACGATCCGAGAAAAACCGCCGAAACGGCTAAAGCCGACAGCATGCAGGTCTTATGAAACTGCACCCGGCCCGATCGAATAGCCTTATAGCCTATGACTAAGAGGACCGCGCAGACCGAATTAAGGATGGCATTGATGCCCGGCAGATCGTCGGCCGCGATCATGGCTGCTCCCGGCGCAACTGCTCCAGGCGCTTCCGGACTTGGGGCACATCGTCAACGGGCTTGCCTTGTAAATCCACGGCGAGGCCCTCGAACATGCCGCGAACATGCCCTCGTCGATCGACCACCATGAGCCGGCTGCTGTGGGTCACTTCGCGACCCGGCTTGCGGTCGGACCCCGTGGCTTGATCCACTCCTAGATGGAAGCCGTCGAAAATGAGCTGATAGACCTTATCTTTGTCTCCGGTTAGGAAAAGCCACACGTTTGGGTCGGCTCTGAAGCTGTCCGCATAGGCCTTGAGCACCTTGGGAGTGTCGTGCTCGGGGTCGACGGAAATGCTTACGAGACGTACATCCTTCTGGTCTGCCAATTCTTTTTGCAGACGCGCCATGGTTCCTGTAACCTGCGGGCATTCTCCGGTGCAGCGCGTGAAGATGAAGGAAGCGACCCAGAGTTTGCCTCGGAAATCTTCCTTAGAAACCTGCTGCCCGTCGCTGGCCGTCAGCTTGAAGTCCGGAAGCGGGCCCAGGTCCAAATCTTCTTGGGTTTCACCTGCCGAGCCGGTTCGGGAACAGTTGCAACCAGCTACAACAATGCAAAGGATCAAGCCGATAGGCATTAACAATAGGGCGAGCGGGGGGCGTAAGCCCCCTGATGAATGGATCCCGATATCAGGTGGCTTACGCGCTCCGCTCGCTGAAAACTCGCAAGCTTTAATCATGAGCGCTCTTGGAATACCGTTAGTGCGGCCAGGCAAGGACAATATCGGGCAGCAGAGCAAGGCCCATCATGGCGCCCAGAATGAAAGCCGGGATAATCATGAAATACAGCTTGGGCCAGTCGAACTTCAAATGCATGAAATACAAGCCAACCAGAAACGCCTTGACCACTGCCACGGCAAGAATGAGCACGAATCCCAAATTAGCCGTCAACAGGTTATCGCGCACGGCGTAGTTCACCACGAACGAGACGACCGTAAAAACCGACAGGGCCACGCCGATGACTAAATAGGCTTGAAGATTGGGGCCGTGGTGGACTTCGTGATGCGTTGCATCGGTCATATCATTTCCTCGCGCAGCAAGCCGTGATCTCAGTTCATCACACCAAGTACAAAAGCGGAAATAGGAAGATCCAAACGATATCAACAAAGTGCCAATACAAACCCGTAAGCTCCAGAAACAATTCATGCTGCACGCCGAACTTGCCAAGCGCAGCCAGGACAAGGATAAGGCCGAATATCACCAGGCCGCCCAAGACATGCAGGGCATGAAATCCCGTCATGACGAAATAGCAGGAGGCCCAGAGATTGCCAAACGGGATGTAGGGCGTCAAGTGAACCGATTCGCCTTTCTTCTCCGATTCTTCAAGGATCTTATTGACTTCTTCGCCGACTTGCTTGGGACGGAAACCCGTCGTGCTAGCTTTCGTTTCCTTATTCTCGACGTCTGCCATGCCAAGCAGAAGCGCCTTGCAGGATTCCACAGTCTCTTCCGAGAGCCCGGCATGGCCGGAGTCCTCGGTGATATGAGTCAATTGGGTGTGGACCTTCTCCGAATAGCGCTGGCCGACTTCTTCAACGTCCAGTCGCTCGCCTACGTGGCCGGGCAAAATATCATGCTGATATTTCGCATTGTATTCCACAGCCTTGATCACCAGAAACACGATGCCCAAGGCGAGCGTGATGGCAATGTAGCCAACCGCCTGGCCAACTTTGCCTTTGCCCAAGACGTAATGGGCCAAGACCACGGTCAAGCTGCTGCAAATTAGCACGAAAGTATTGACCGCGCCCATCCACTCCACAAGGTGCACTTCATGCGGCTTAGGCCAAGGGTAGGATTCAGTTGGAGTGCCGTGGCGCAGCACAATGTAAGTCCCGATCAGCCCGGTGAAGAACATGATCTCCGTGACTAAAAACAGCCACATAGCCAGCTTGCCGTTGGGCAAAGGCAATCCCATAGGCACCGGGGAATCTTCAATAATTGCATGCGCCATATTCGATCCCACCATATACGTTTCCCGATCAACGATCACAGTGCTAATTACCAAGTCCTTAAGCAGGTATCGAGGACCAATAATGCAAAGACGGCGGGCAAGTAAATGAGCGATACCTTTAGGACGCGCCGTGCTTGAGGCTCTGAGACGCTTCCGGCGAACGCCAACGTGCTTGCCAGAAACCCCGCACCTAGCAAGAGAGCGCCCAATCCATACGACGTCCCGGCCCTACCCGTCAGCCACGGAATCAAGCTGGCAAGGAGCAGGACAGCGCAATAGCCCACCATCCCGCGAGCGGTCTTCCGACCGGTTCGATCCACAGTGGAAACCATGCGATAACCTGCCGCGGCATATTCGGCGCGATAGATCCAAGCGATGGCGTAAAAGTGTGGAAGCTGCCAAAAGAAGACGATGAGGAACAGGCTCAAGGCATCGAGGCTCAATGGCCCGCGGATGGCCGCCCAGCCGATTAATGGCGGCAGGGCCCCTGGAATAGCGCCGATCAAGGTATTGTGGGGCGTTCGCTGCTTCAGGGGCGTGTAAACGAACACGTAGCACACGAACGTGCCGCCGGCTACCAGCGCGGCCCAGGGCTCCTTGAGTTCGAAGGCCAAATACACGACCCCGCTGATGCCCAGCGCTGTCCCGATTATAAGCGCCTCGATGGGTTGAACGCGTCCCGAAGGCAGCGGCCGATTCTCGGTGCGCCGCATCAAAGCGTCTAGGCGGCGCTCCATGAGCTGATTGAGCGTACTGGCTCCCGCGGCGACTAACGCCGTGCCCACGAGGGTGTGCACCAAAATTGTAAGCGAAGGCAGGCTGCCCTGAGCAAGCAAAGCCCCAACAGCGACGGTGAACAAAACCAGTACTGCTACGCGCGGCTTGGCGAGTTCCAGGTAGTCGAGAAATCGAACCCGAGCCAGTGGCGGAGAATGCGGGCAAATGGCAGCGTCGGCTGTTTTCATAGCGATCCTTTCAGCCGGCGAAGGCTCGCCACCGATCCAATCTTCTCGGACACGGGCAACCAGGCTTGCAAGACAACGACCATCGAGCTGGCGAACAGAAGCGCCCCCGTGAGCGCGTGGAGCGAGCGCGGCAGGTCGCGAAATGTCGCATTGCTGACCAAGGGCCTCAGTTGCACAACAGACGGGGTCGCGAACTTGGTTATCCACGCTTCCAAACCCAATATGAGTTGCATTCCAACCAGCAAGGTCATGACTCGCAGTGCAGTTGTCAGCCGGCCATCGGCGGACTGTTTAAGCCATAAAGTCACGACCATTCCAACAACCACGAACGCCGTAAGCAAATGGAGCCGAGGTCCCCATGCCGCACTGGAGTGTCTGGTGATGGCCCCAAGGACCACTTGGCCATAAATCAATGCCGCCGTGAATAAAGCAAGCTTTCGAAATCCGGTTGCCTTCCTTTGACCCGCAGGTTCAACGTGTAATCCCCGACCCGACGAGCTTTGCCCGGTCAAATAGGCAGCACTGACTAATAAAGCAAACACTAGCTGAGCGAAACAACCATGAACCAAGGCAAGCTCATTGGCGAAGTCTGGCCCGACAAGTCGGAAAGCATCGACGCGATACTTGCCCAGCAACCCTTGAATCGTTACCGCGCTGAGGCAAGCAATTCCCAACCAACGGAGACCGTGCTTTTTTTGGGTAAGATAAAGCCCGACAGCAAGGATTATGGACGAAGCTCCCACGAGCCAGCCAAACGTGCGGTGGGAATGTTCAATGAGGAAACCCCAATTCCCTTCTTCAATCTTTTCGGAGGCCACTTCCCACAGATGCCAGGGCGTTCGCATGCCCACCTGGTCCACCATGCCGAGCTGATGCGTGGTCACCTCCGCCCCGAGGAAAAGCAGAGGAAAGGCAGCTATCACGGTAAAAACCGCGCACGCATGCAACCAGCGGGGAACCGCGCTCGATCGATCGCCGGCAGTATCAAAGGTTGAACTTGCGACGGCCATGCCTTCTCGTTGCGGTTAGGGCGTTGATCCAAGCACTAGGGGCCTCGTCGTGACTATCAACTTGGGACGCTCGTAGTGTGGGCTTTAGCCCGTTGGCCCTCGAAATAGGCTAAAGCTCGTACTACGAAGGCTCCACCATTTCACTATCGCGATTTAATGGCTAACCGGCGCCGGTTTGCCGGTGGGCGCCACCTGGCCGTTGCGCCACTGCGGAAAGTAATCT
This sequence comes from Gemmataceae bacterium, assembly GCA_045802525.1. GTDB lineage: Bacteria > Planctomycetota > Planctomycetia > Gemmatales > Gemmataceae > JBJMQT01. Next base: position 10,752 of record JBJMQT010000120.1, on the reverse strand, counting down.
TCTTCCACTTCGGGCGAACTAAACTCGTAGGGCCCGCGCTCCACGATGGGCGGTTCCAAGAAGTTGCCGTGGGGAGGCGGCGATGGAGCGGACCATTCCAAGGAGTTCGCATGCCACGGATTCAGCCCGGCCCGTGGACCTTTGAACAGGCTGATCAGGAAGTTTGCCAGGAAGATAAGCTGAGACAGGCCAAGCAAAATGGCACTCACGCTCATAAACGTGTTTAGCGGCAGAAGATTCTGCAGGAAATCATACTGAGTCGGGTCGAAGTACCGGCGAGGATGCAAGCCGATGCCGATAATGTGCATCGGAAAGAAGGTGCAGTTGGAAAGTATGAACGTCAGAACAAAATGCACCTTGCCCCAGCGCTCGTTCATCATGCGTCCGAACATTTTGGGGAACCAATAATAGATGGCGCCAAAAATCCCGAACAGGCTGCTCATGAAGAGCACATAGTGAAGATGGGCAACGATGAAATAGGTGTCATGGATAGCAATATCCACGGGAGTTGCAGCCATGAAAATGCCACTCAAGCCGCCGATGACGAACATTGACACAAACGCTAGAGCGTTGAGCATCGGCGTCGTGAACTGAATATTCGCGCCCCAAACGGTGCCGAGCCAGTTGAACGTCTTCACGGCTGACGGTAGGGCAATCATGATGGTCGCGATCATGAAACCCGTGCCAAGACGGGGGTCCATGCCGCTTTGGAACATATGATGACCCCACACGATGAAGCCGAGCCCGGCAATGCCCGCGATTGAATAGACCATTGGCCGGTAACCAAAGAGCGGCTTGCGGCTAAAGGTGGCAATGATATCCGAGACCATGCCCATTGCGGGCAGGATCATGATGTACACGGCCGGATGCGAATAGAACCAGAACAGGTGTTGCCACAAGAGCGGTTGGCCGCCGCCGGACGACGTATACAGACTGCCGAAGGCCAGCCCCTCGGGCGGCAGAAAGAATACCGTATGAAACGTCTTATCGAGCAACTGCAGGAATAAAGCGACCGTTAAGACCGGCAACGCCATCGCCTGGAGAATCGCCGTGATGAACATGGCCCAGACGGTCATAGGCATGCGAAACAACGTCATGCCCGCGGCCCGCATGTTTATTATGGTCGTGATGTAATTGACCGAACCCATCATCGAAGAGACACCGACGAAGATCAGGGCCATAAGCCACATGACCTGACTTCGCCCCGCCGGCTGAGCGGGCGAATCTTTCAGGATCGCGGCCTTGACCTTTTCGACAATGCCATTGTCTTTCTTGCCGGGGTCCTCGAAATCGGTGCCGGGCGGCATGGTCACGCTGGCCAGCGTGGGATACGAGGTCCACCCCGATGCCGAGCCGCCCCCTTGCACGAAAAAGCTCGAAAGAATGATCATGAAAGCCGGCCACATGAACCAGTAAGACATCATGTTCAGCTTCGGAAAGGCCATGTCCTTGGCGCCGATCATCAGCGGAATCAGGAAGTTGCCGAAAGCACCAGTCAGGGTGGGAATGATGACGAAGAAGATCATCACCGAAGCGTGCATGCTGAAAAACATGTTGTAGGTTTCCGGCGGCATGCGATGGCCGGCCTGATTGGGCCAAAGGAGTCTGCCCAGGATCGGGATCTCGGAGTGCGGCCAGCCGAGCTGGGTTCGCACCATAAGCGCCAGTGCCCCGCCGATAAACAAGAAGATCAACGACGAAAACAGAAACTGAATGCCGATGATCTTGTGGTCTTGGGAAAAGATGTATTTGCCGATAAACCCCGGCCCGTGATGCTCATGGGTCTGAGTGGTTGGCGTGCTGAAACTCATGAACGGTCCTCGTATGGAAATAGCGATCGGCGTTTTCAACGGGTCGCCGCTATATTGGTTTCAAGGAGATAGTTACGGCTCTTTGCGATTCAGCTCCTGGTGAGCCTGGTCCAGCCATTTCAAGTAATCGGCCTTGGTTTCATGGACGAAAAGGCGGCCGCGCATCTTGTAATGGCCCCAGCCGCACAGTTCGGCACAGGCCAATTCCCAGTCGTTGTCTTTATCCGTGACCCATTGTTGCTTGTCTTCGTTCCATGTCGTGTTGGAAGCGTCGGGGTGAAACCAAACCGGAATGGTTTTTCCGGGCAACGCATCTTGCTTGATGCGCATATTCGGCAGGAAGAAACTGTGGATAACATCGCGCGTCTTCAAATAAACGCGAACGCGGGCGTCTTTCCAAGTGTGGACCTCGTTGACGACACGCACGTCATCGATTTGCGGCGCCTTGCTCCAATTGCCGGCTCGTTCTGCCCAATCCTTCGGAGCCTGATCGCGTTCCCCGATCATTTCTTGCATTTGATCGACCAGCGGATAACGGATACGCCACTCGAATTGCCGGGCGCTAACTTCCAAGATCTGATCGGGGATCGGCATCCGGGCCTGATATTTAATTTGGGCCCACGCTTCGACCTGCGCGAAGGCGATGATCAGCAAGATAGCGGCGGGAACGGCAGTCCAGAGCAATTCCAGTTTGTGGCTGCCGTGAAAAAAGCGGGCGCGGCGGCCCGGCTCGGCCACGAATTTGAAGAGCGCGTAAACCAGAACCCCTTCCGTCAGGAAGAAGAAAAATCCCGTGACGCCCATGATCCAATTAAAAAGTCTGTCGGTATCGTAGCCGAAGCTGCAAGCGTTCCGAGGCAGCCACCAACCCATTAAAGGGGAGATGGCAACCGAGACCGCCGAGGCAAGCAAGACGCCTCCGAACAATAGAGCCCACCCCTTCTGCATGAAAACCTCCGCTCTCCAACTTCTAACTCATTCAAATTGTGACCGAAGACCGGTCCTTACTTGAGATCAATGCCGTATTTTTCGAGCATCTTGGGATAGGGCAGGACGTGGATGAAATTCACCAAATCCCAAATCTTGCTGTCGTCCCTGGTCCCATCCGGCTTGGTGACCGAGAGCAAATCGCCGAAGCTCGGCATGCCCGATCCATTGATGCCGCTGTGTATGCGCCAATAGAGATCGATGGGCCGGCGACCGCCGCGGTATTCGCCCCTCACCAGGTTGATGGGCCGGACAATGGTCCCCCAATCGTCATAGCGGTACTCGTTCTTGCGGCCGAAATCTTTGTGGCAACTGACGCAGCCGGCCGCCCCTTGTTCAATGAAGGCCTTATAGCCGCGGCGAACCGAGGCTTCGAAGTCCTTATCGGAGTAAGTTGGATTGGACGCGGGCTTGATCGTCTTCGTTTCCGCTTCGCGCCATTGGTCCGCGAACTTTCCCAAGCGGCTGTTGACATGATCCTCAATTGTGTCCCCTTCTAGATCGCCATTCTGCAGCTTCGTCTGAAGGGTATCGAATTCCACCTGGCCGCGCAGGCTCAAGTGAACGACGTAGCTGGCCAAGGCCTCCAAATCTTCAGCAGGAAGCAGCCCGAAGGTGGGCATCGAGGTTCCTTCGATGCCCTGTTTCATAGTCCGCAATAAGTCTTCCCGGCGCGGCTTGCGCGAGCCCGACGGCTGTTCGGAAGAGGAGAATTTGAATTTGCCTTGCCGGTAATCGCGCGGATGCGGGATCACCCAGGCAGCCGTGGGACCGTGGCCGTCGCCGTTGAGACCGTGACAATGAAGGCAATGTTGGCGGAAGAGCGTGCTGCCATGGGCAAGCGTTGGGGCGTCTAGCTTTAGCTCGGAATCTTCACTTATGTCGTTGTCGCCGTCGGAAAACTTGCCTTCGACCTTGGGATGAGCGGGTGTCCCAAACACCTTGATCAGGGCTATATTCAATTCGGACCGGCTCTGGGCGTCTAGATCGGCGGGCATGAGAACGGTGCCCTTGTTCTCCTTGATAAGGAGAGGTAATTCATCCAGTTTTCCCGGCGGATCCAAGGCTGTGGGCTGAGTCTGGGGAATGCTCACGACCAGAGGATCGCCGCGATCCATGTAGGTCATATTTTCGGCATAGGGTTCCGGCTGGTAGCTGCAGCCGGAGATCAAGAGGCAGCCCACGAGTGCGGCCGATCCGGTGGCCAGGAAGCGTCTTATCCTTACTAAGATCGATCCGTCCATCACGTGATTCACTCCAAGAGCCGCGGCCGCGGCAGGGCTTGTTCAATCAACGCGGACTCTTCCGAAGCGGCAAAGCGCCCGCGAGGGCATTAAGGCAAAATCGGCGAAAAACCTTAGCAAGCCATGTTTTTGTAGGCTTCTCAATTCCAACGTCAATAATGCGGACTACAAAGGATTGTAGACTCCAGAAAAAAAGGCGGATAATTAAGCCATGCTTTACAAATTGGGCCGTTTCTTGCAATTGCTGGGCATGATTCTCTTGCCGGTTGCCATTGCGGGCAATTTGGCGCGCGAGGATTTGATCGATCTGAAAACCTCGCTCGTCTTGTCGGGAGTCGGCATCGCGATTTTTGCTGTGGGTTGGCTTATTCAGCAAGCCGGGAAGAGGCCGTGAGTGGGCTTGTCCGGAAACTGTCGATCCTCGGGTGCACGAATTCGGAACATTCCAACTTCGGGAAGACGGCATGGTGCGGGTTTATTTCCTAGTTTCCTTGACGCTTATCCTATTAGGCTTGCCGAGCGCGGGTGGCGCCCGAGCGGATGACCGCCGCGGCTTGGCCCTCCTCAGCGGCGAATCCGATCGGGACGCCGTCGCTCGCCAACTCGATGCTGTCGACGAGCTAATAAAGAAGGAAAATTGGCCGAAAGTCATTGAGGAATGCCAGGCAATACTGGGTAAAAACGGGGATACTCTCGTGCCCCTTACCTCGGCTCATTTTGTCCAAGCCAGGCTTCTGGTGCACGACCGCATCTCACACCTGCCGGCCGCGGCCCTCAAAGTCTATCGGGGGCGCGTCGACCCTCAGGCCAAGAAGTGGTATGACGAAGGGCTGGCGACTCGCGATCGTAATTTAATTCGTCGCGTCGTCGAAAATGCCTTCTGTAGTCGCTATGGCGAATCGGCGTTGGACCAGCTCGGCGACATGGCGTTCGAGGAAGGCCGATTTGAAGAAGCCCTGTACTGGTGGCGGATGCTCGCCCGGCCCAGCGCCCAAGTCGACAACAAGCAGCCCCAACCCGCACGCACCAAACCCTCGCTGCCTCTTTTCCCCGACCCGAAAAAAGACCAGGCCCTCCTTCGAGCCAAACAATTGCTCGCCCTTATCTTCCTTGGGGATCGAACTAATATCTCAATTGAAATGAAGGCTTTCAGGGATCTTCACGGCGAAGCCCAAGGTTCTTTAGCCGGACAGAAGGGCAACTTGGCCCGCATCCTCGATGACCTGCTCAAGAATCCTCCCCCTCCGCCTCAACAACAGCTTCTGGAAGGGTGGCCGACTTTCGCCGGCAGCATGGCCCGACAGGGCGCATCAGGCCGCCTTCCCGACCATCCTAACTGGCTGGCTCGCTTAGGCAGCGAACCGCCCTGCGTCTTCGACCTGAGCAGCCGCACCGTTGTCGATATCAAGCAAAAAGCCAGGGAAGAGGCCGATCGAGCTTCCAGCCGGCTGCCATTTCCGTACCACCCGGTGATCGTGGACCGGTTCGTCCTGATTGCCGATGCGTCGGGCGTCACCCTTTACGATCCGCTCAATCGCAAGAGCAGTGAGTGGGCTTTCGATGGACAAAAACATGATCTGAAAAACCCGCCGCACCGCGAAGGCGACTTTACACTGACCGTTAATGGGCACTTTGTTTACGTCAGCCTCGGCGAGGAGGCCAATAGCCAATTGACGTGTCTTGAACTTGACCCAGCAAAGAAACCGCCTCTTCAGCCGCGCTGGCAGGTCTCGGCATCAGCAGCCGACGAAAAACTGCCCTGGACCTTCGAAGGAAGTCCGGTGGTCGGCGGCGGCCGCGCCTATATTGCCATGAGCCAGGGAACCGCCACGCATTCCAAAGTAGCGATAATCTGTTACAACGCGTTCACCGGGACAGCGCTTTGGAAGCGCGAGGTGGGCGAGGCGGGAGCCGTCGATGCTGCCCAAAACTCGGTCGCGCGCCATTTGCTCACGTGGGCCGACGGCCGGCTCTATTACTGCTCGCATACGGGCATGGTCGTCTCTCTGGACGGCTTTACCGGGCGAATGCATTGGGCAGTCCGTTATCCAAGCTTTAGTGCGGTCGTTTCGGCCGGTGAACCGTCGCCGCGGGCTCTTTGTCCGTGCATCTATAGTGAAGGACGGCTGTTCGTGGCGCCGGCCGATTGCGAGCGCTTGCTTTGCCTCGATGCGTTCACCGGCGCCTTGATTTGGGACCGCGACCGCTTGGAAGTGGTTCATCTCTTGGGGGCCGGAGAAGGTCGCCTCATATTCACCACCAAACACGGGATTCGCTGGTTGGAAGCTCCGACAGGTCTCGACGTGCAAAGCCATCCCGACGGAGGCACTGGCCCTTTGCCCTCCGAAGGCCGGGGGCTGCTGGCCGGCGACCTGGTCTTTTGGCCAACCAAACAAGGCCTACATGTTCTTACCCAAAGAGACGGCAATTTTCCAAGCGACCAAAACGTCTACAACTTGCTTCATAACAAACCCATGGGGAACCTGGCCCTATCATCCCAATTGCTTGCCGTCGCCGGCCGGCGGGAGTTGGCCATCTACCAATCCCCCGCCAAGATGCTCCAGCAGCATCGCGAGGAACAGGATAAGCAGCCGCAATGGCCCCATGGCCTCCGGCGCTTGGCGATTGCAGACGTGGATAAGGCAAGCTCACGGACAAATGGTAAGCACTAGTTTACGCTCGTCCTCTTTTAGGCCTTCGGCTTTGTTTTCACTCTGCTTGCATTTGAAGGCGGCCAACGTGTTGGCACTCTTGGTCCAACGTTGGCAGCCCTCAAATGAGAGACAACGAAAGAAATCAAAAGAGCGCAAGGGGCCATTGGCTGGTTGATAGCAACGACCCATTGCCGACTCGTGGCGGCGGAAATGAGCAACCGTTTTCCGTTTTTCATCCCCCACCCACCCCTGATGAAAAACGGAGCCACCTGGTGAAAAACGGAAGCTAAGTTCTTTAGCTGGCCGGAAAGGCGCCTGCGAAATAGTTCTTTCCATTTCGTCTGACCCCCCTTGGAAAGAAATGGAAAGCATTTGGTGCGGATGGCCATCGCTCAGCAAATGGGACGGACAAATTACTCTCAATCTGATTTTGCCCCGACACGGAGACTCGATTCTGTTGTTCCGCCTCGATTCCGTCGGGCTTTGTTTTCCCAATTCAGTGCGGCAAAGTATAGAGTGTTAGGGTCAAACAGCCCACAGTTAGCTTGCGAAGGAGCGGAGTGGTGCGCCGATTTCGAATTACTGTTGGCCTGTAGCTTATGGCGAATGACTTTAGCGACTGGGAGCGGCATCTACTCAGCGACCACCACTTGCGCGAGCGAACCCGATCGCTTGGCCTGGCCGTTGCCGCTCTTCTTGTTCTCGGTATCGGATGTGCCGCTGGCCTTATCGCGGGCTGGAACGGTATTGAGCTTTCGGATCTCACGTGGGAAGTATCGTGGATCGGGATGGTCAGTTGTTTTGCCGGGGCGGCAGCGGCTTGGCGAGAATGGGGCCATCTCGCTTTGCTGAGAAAGTTAAAAGAGCGGATTTCAGAATTAGAGTCTCAGCTAAATAATAATAAAGTCTCCGAACAATAATCGATGCCAAGTGCAGAACGGTCCTAGGAGATATAGGATCTCATTGCCAAGATATCTCTGTAGCCGCAGGTTGTGAGAAGACTTGCGTACCATTTTTGAACTCACGCTGTCGCGAAGACTTTAAGAGTGTAAACCTCAACCGAGAAGATCCATCATGGCCGGCAAGCGACGCACCTAGACTCGCGAATTGACACGAGAAGACAGCTGGTGGACCTGGGCACACTTATTCGGCGCTCGTTTGAATATCAGTAGGGCAGGCCTAGCCGCCTTCGGGTATGGGGCGCCGCCATTGAATTCCCCCGGTGGTGTGCTATCGTGGCGCCCCTGATTTCCCCATTTAGGTTTTTCGTTTAAATACCATGACAGCGAACCCGGATGTTCTGTAATAGAGATTACTCGGAGTGATTTTGGAAGGTGGAGGTTTATCTTGGTCCTCAACGCAGAGATGGAGATCGCCATGGGAGAATCCATATATGCCTTTGACGGTTCGGCTATTAAAGATAAACGTAATTTGGCTAGGATTCTGGGAAGGATCGCATTGAAAAGTTCCCTCGACTTTGTGCCAGGAACCACTTCCGTTTCTGAAGTGAAATCGTCACCCCTGAAAGCTATAGTTGAAGGCTCACCTTTTGTCGTGCCCAGGTAGAACTCAAACCAACCTTCCATATGATCGAGCCGCCACTCTCCCTGAAGCTTTTCTCGGTCGCTCCTTGAGTCACAGCCAGCCAGAAGAGAGATAAGGATCGTACCGCTAACAACAATCCTCTTCATATTCACGACTCGCTCCTCCTTCCTCTCGGGGGAGGCAACTCTAGCTTTATTCTCAGTGTAACCGGTCCGAGGCTTTTTATTAGCCTTGACCATTCAGACAGAGTTTAAGAGCGCCATGATTCCTTTGCCTTTTCCGCTCCCTCTACAAAGTCCATTTAGAGTATCGCCTCGGCTGGGAGATTGCTTTCACAAAGGGCGGTATGGTTCAATTCGTAAACTCGCCAAGGTTTGTTGTGCTTGTCGAGCCGCCGCCCCCGATTCATTAGGCATTGTAGAATCTGCCGGCATGGGGATTGCCCCTTATCGAGAGCCGTCAATTCCTGCTTTACTTTGCTGGATATGAAAACTATGTCGTCGGCGTCTTTGCCGGCGGCTGCTAAAACCCGCTGGCCGCCGTTGATGCCTTCGCCGATGTAATTCCAACCGCCTAACTCGGTTCGCTTTAGCGTTCCGTTTTCCATGGTGGTGCTTTCTTTGCAACTGCGATCGCCTCGGCCCCAATCCCAGAAACAATAAACCGGTCCTACATGAACGCCCATCCGGAAATGAAATTCCACAGGCACACATCTCTGGGCGACCCGGGCTTCGATCAGTTGGGCCAGGTGAGCAGCAAAATAGGTGGCGGCCAGCACATCCTTTAGTACGAAGATGTAACCATCGCCGATGCAGAGCATTGCCTCCAAGTCCTTCCACGAACTGAGGGCATGGAGGTAATTCCAGTATTTCCAGTTTTGAATCATTGAAATGAGCGAACCTATGATTAAAGCTTGCTGGCCGGGCCGTTGCTGGGAGAAATCAGAAACGTCCACATAAACGAAACAGCGATCAATCGGCCAAGTAGAAAGCCTGCGGATTTCGCTGCAATCATCCGATAAATGAGCGTCCATTGAATTGAACTCGGCTTGGGGAAGGAGCCAGCTGGATTTCATGCGGCTAATGCCGGCATCGTCGGGAATCGCGTAGTAAATGTCCGAACTCGTGAAGCCCTTCCAGAGACGTACGAGTGGGCCGGATTTCCCATCCTCTCGTTCAAAGGTCTGGTAGATCGAAAACTTGCCCTCGGTTTCATTAACAAATAGCCGCACTCCTTCTTCCTTGCATATTGCGATTTACGGCTGATTCGTTGGGGAGGGTAATATCCTCGGCTGGCGGAGGGCAAGAGGCGCCAGTAAGTAAATCAAAGGGTCTGTCTGACATTAAGGTGCTCCTCTAGGGATTCCGTTCTTGAATCGAAATGAGACGACGTCGGTGTCGACCAGCACCAGGGGCATCAGGAAGAGCTTTCCTGCCGTAAGTTGCGGAGCCAGACCAGGAATTCATCGCAGCTCTCGTCCTGGGGCCAAAAGTCGCTCACCTCTTGCAGGTAGCGATCGAAGTCCTTAATTGGCGTGAGCCCGCGCTCTTGCAGGCGTTTCTTCACTTCCTGGCGGCGCTGGGCAGGCGTTGGACCTTGGGCCAGAGATGTGTAAGGCGCCTTGGGCCGCCCGCCGCTGGGCTTTTTCGTCGATGAAGAGGGGGACTTTCGCTTGGCAGGCATGCTTCGCGCTCTTTCTTCGCGAGTCCTAGAGGTGCAACAGCTAAAGTTTACTGGCTCTCCTTCACGAAATGCAATACCCCAGGGAGCAAGGCCCCGAAAGCATGTTGGCCTACGGTGACATTCGCCAAACCACTGCACGGAAGGCATGTTTTCGGGGCCTCCGAGCCGAGGGCTATCCATTAGCTCCTGGAAAGCCCTGACAGAAGGGCGCCCCGCGCCTTGCGGCTACTGATATTCGATCTGTACACTAAGCTAGTGGAGGCCAATATGCTAAGTCAAAAAACGCTAGAAGCCTACCGCCGAATGACGCCGGGGCAGCGCTTGACGTTGACGTTGAACGCCATGCGCGAATCCCTGCCTTATTTGCTGCGGGGAACAGAGGACGTTGTGAAGCGCCGCTTCGCTCGGATCCGCCAAGAAAACGATGAGCGGAATCAGGCCTTGCTTACCAAATTGGCCGCAGCGGAACGTGAGTCATGAAAGGACTCGATGCGGTCACGGCCGAACTGGTTGCGCTGTTTGAGGCTGAGAAGATTCTTCATGCCGCGCCGGTTTTGACCTCGGAGAGGTCGCAGCCATTAGCCGGTGGTTGAGCGAAGCGACACCACCGGAAGAACGGTCCTAATATCGATTCGGTAGAGTCGGGAGGTGGCGCGGTGGTTTAGGGAAGCCATGCGTGTTGCCGGCCCTTTCGGTGATGCCGGTGCCAGAGTATCTGCCCATGCTCCGTTTCCACACCCCCCGCTCATCGAACCGGACGTGCGGATTTCCCGCATCCGGCTCTCGGACAAGAGCTCATGCGTTCGCCCACGGCAAGCGGTGCGGTTT